>JAEESJ010000029.1 GCA_016286235.1 Opitutales bacterium
CATCGCGCAATTATTCCACAGAAGGCGGTATTTGCCGTTAGCTTTGACAGCGCAACATTTGTCCTTTACGGTTACGCTCCAGCCGGATTGCGCCAAATCGACAGCATCTGCACCGTCATAAAAACCTGCGTCTATCATCGCTTGCTTGAAAGCCGCATCGTTTTCTTTCGGAACAAACGTAAATTTCACGCCACTGCACCCATAAAATGCCGCCACCGCATCATTATCCTTCCGATACCGATGCAAAACTTCATCATCCCTAAATGCTTTCCATTCCTCGGTGTCCTTGCCAAACAAATCTGCGAGTTCATCGATTTCCGTGAAATCCACTTCCGTCAACCCCAGCGTCTCCGCCAGAGCCACGGCGAAAGTCTCCACCTTGTTTGCCGGATTGCGCCACCACGCTTTCAGTTCATCCGTCCATTTCAGCTTACCGCCGTCAAGCTGAAACGGCGGTAACTTCGTAGACAGATCTTCTTTTTCTTTTTCAGTCATGTCATTACCCGCGGCGAACCAAATCTTGTTGTTATCCTTGTCCAGGTGCACGAAAATCTTTTTCCCTTTATCGTCGAACGCCTTATCCATTTTTCTTTTGAACGCCATCCAGATGTTCACAAGATCGCCGTCGCTCAAATCCACATCCAGAGCCACTTTGTCAAACGCCTTATCGCCGTCGACGAATCGCCTTTTGAAAAATTCCGCCAAGGCATCAACACCCTTCCAAGGAATTTTGAACCAGACCTCTCCCCCGATACCAAGTGCCTTGTCAAACGTGTCGTCATTCAATGTTTCTTTTTGAAGCAAGAATGACGAAGCCTTGTTCGTTGCGGCATTCAACTTCCGAAGCAGTCGCTTCTCTTCCTCCTTCCACTTCAGATACGCATTAACCGCATCCATACTGCGCTCGTCGGCATTGGGCGAGAACTGGCTGGGGAGGATGGACAACTCGTTACTTCTCCGCTTTGCGCTCTCCGCTGCGAATTGGCTGCCGTCGTCATCCTGAATAAACGTCCAATGGATCACTATCCGTCGCATACTGCCGCCTTTTGAAGTATAGCTTGATACAAACCAGGCATCCGCTTTATCATGCTCAATTCGGAAGATAAAGTTGTTCGGCGAATATGCCTCACCGTCATGGAAATATACCGAATGCTCCCGACCGTCGAAGTCGGCATGTTTTATTGTCGCCGGCCCGGGGATATTATACTCAAATTCGCCGGCAATACCGTTTGGTTTTATGATTTTTGTTGTCGCCGGAAGATTGATATCCACTTTATGACCTCTGCGTCCTCCGCGATAATTCAAATCATCAGCCAACCAGGAATGCAGGAAATAATTTCTTGTGCCCTTTATACCCGCCGCTTCTGCTTTGCCGTCGGCATAGAAATTGGAATTGTAAAAACAAGTCGCTTCCAAAATCAAATCGCTATCCTTTCTCTTATCCCTATCCAACTCGTTCTGAACTTCCTTGGGGCATTCACCATGATCCAATACATCGGTAACGATCCAGTAATCCAGTACACTCAGAACCTGATTAAACGACTCATAGGGGAAGACAGTCGGAAGCGTAAAACCCGTACCCGCAAAAGAGAAAGCACGATCCTTTCCGACGGTTTCCAACTTTTGCCTCAGAGCTTCCAATTTTACCGCATCCGTTTTCCCGGGATTGTCATAAATGCCGTTCATGAAATAAAGACCGGTCTTCTCAACCTTATTCCCGCTCTCATCCTTTTCGTCATATTTGAATTTACACAGATTATGGCTACGCCCCGCGTACCGTACGTGCATCGTAATCTTTCCGAAGAGAGCATCATTTATACCGTTGCCTTTCAATGCAAACTCGTGGATTTCCGTCTTCAGTTCCAAAACATCCAGGATCTCCGATATGAGCGCATTTTCATCCGAATACGACTTCATTTCCAGTTCCGAAACGCCACCATCCCGTGCCGCCCGAACCATTTTCCCCGCATCTGCCGTTCCGGTTTTCGCGGTCCCCGTCGGAATACCGGTACCGATCGCGTTTTTATTCACAAACACGAACACGCCGTTTTCGAACTTCAGGTCGTGCTTACGTTTTTTCCACCATTCCCGATGCTGAAGGTCTTTCAAAAATGCCTCCGGAGATACGTCTTTATCGCCTTCTTTGATTTGCGCGTTCAACGTAAATCCGTGGATCGTTTCGCGTTCCACAATATTCTTGATCTCACGCATCAAACCAAACTTGAACACCTCACCGACTATCAATTTATCAACTTTACTGTCGGATTCCGCTGCCCAACCGATACTTTTCGTTTGCAGGTGGGCTTGCCTGAAATACACCCACGGCATATCAGAGGGACCAAGCGCTTCCTCAACGACTTTATCCCAATTGACATCCCCGGACTGTTCCTTAAACTTGTCCAGCACTGCCTTCCTGCCTCCGGCATTCCAACGCTCAATCACCTCCTTAACCGTTTTTGCATTCCACCGACCGTCGACAACAAACGAAATCGTCCCGCTCGAGCCGTCAACCATGACCGCGTTCGGCAATGATAATGCATTGAGCTCGTCTTCCCAATCGGCAACACCGTCTTCCCATCGCAAATTCGTCTTAATCCGCAAATTCGTATTAATCTTCGGCATCGCGCAAATCTCCTTCAGCGCTTCTTTCAGTTCTTCCTCCCGACGACCTTTTATGAAAAAGCCTTCGTTCCTGTTGCTCGTCCGAAGATACAACGTCTCGACTTTGCTCTCCGGCTTCGCCGCCAGATGCAGAATTGCCTTCAGACCTTCGGCCGCTTTTACGCCCACGTGCTCCGTAAGACAATCGTACAAATCCAATTCGAACTCATACACATAACCTTCACCGAGGTTCGCAAACCGATTGCTCAGCGACGTAATGAGCCGTTTTTCGGCTTCTCCGGCACCGTAGACAAAAATTCGCCTCGTACCGAGCGCAATCACAATTCCACTGCCGGAACCGGCACTCTTTTTCAATCCGTTCAAGTGTTCGTACTCATTCACGTCGAACCCGACCCTTATCGAAAAAACGTTGTTCGCCGACCAACCCTTGCTCAAAGCCTCGCCGATACCGACGCCGATTTGATCGTAATCTTCGCCCTTGCTTCTGATTTCACCAAAAACCAACTCCTTAACGATGCTTTGCGGATCCGTCATCGCCGCCTGTACCGCCCATGCAACACCCGTCAATTTATAATCGCTGTTATAGACGTGCGCGATTTCCTGCGTACGGAACAGATCCAACAGCCGTTGTTTCGCCGACTCCGCCGAATCTTCCTGCGGCGTTGGTTGCTGCTTCATACTCAGCGTAATCCTGCAATCCTGCCATCCGTCTTTCACCTCGAGACTGCAGGGCACATCCGCATAATCGCTCATCAGCATTCTTTGAAAGCTATCCGAACCTACCCCCGCTTCCTTTCCCATACCGAAGTTCATCCCGATCGAGAAACTCCCATGCAACAACGAAAAACCCTTGTTGCGGATGTTGTCCAAAATCCGAGAGAGACCCGCCTTGATACCCCACACGCACGCTTCTCTTTGTGCCCTTTCGGATTGTGTTTCGTTTAAATGCATCGAAAAAAACAAAGCCGGAACCTCAAATGCCGCCGCCTCATAAATCGCAAAATCGGCACCGTCAAAAACACTCCCGCCTTCGCCGAGATACTGCAACGCAATAGGATCGTCCTGAACGGTTGACAGACTCACATTGCCCCAACCCTCTTCCACCGCTTGCTTGCATTTCGTCAAAAACGCCTTCCGTGCCTCCTCCAAAGTCGGCGGCACAAACGACTTCCCGCTCGAAGTGTTCACACCGAAATTGCCGTGATGAAACGTGCTGGTGTCGTTAACATCCCCCGGCGTTTCGCCATTCCCAACGTTGTTGTTGTTATTGTTATTATTGTTAACCTCGGCCGGCGTTTCGTCTGTCTGCCTTTCGCCCTCGTTTTTGACTTCTCCTTCTCCTTCTTTTTTACCTTCTCCTTCTCCTTCTCCTTCTTTTTTACCTTCTCCTTCTCCTTCTCCTTCTTTTTTACCTTCTCCTTCTCCTTCTCCTTCTTTTTTACC
>JAEESJ010000030.1 GCA_016286235.1 Opitutales bacterium
ACAAAAAACATTTTTTGATTTTTTTAATAAAGCGGGAACGGGAATGCATTTTTTCCGCTTTGAAAGCGCTTTGCGCATCATCGATACGTCAACGCCAGGGCTTCGACAATTTTATCCCAGCCGTCAACCAGCACAAACAGCATCAGTTTGAAGGGAAGCGAAATGGTCATCGGCGAAACCATCATCATGCCCATGGCGAGCAGAATGTTCGAAACCACCAAATCGATGACGATAAACGGCAAATAAATCAGAAAGCCGATTTCGAATGCCGCGGTCAGTTCGGACAAAACGAACGACGGAACGATAAGCAATAAACTTGAATCGTCCAAGTCCTCCAAATAGGCTTTCGGCCACAATTTCTTGGCGATGGATTTGAAAAATGCGCTGTGTTTCGGGGTTGAATGTTTGGTTAAGAAGTCCGTCAGCGGTTGTTTGACGTAATTAAAAATTGCCCCCAATTCGTCCGCTTTGTTTCGAACCGTTTGTACGGGCTGTAATAAATTGGCAAGCCAATCGGAACTTTGCTTTTTTGCGAACGGTTGCATGGGCGGCGGCAGTTTGAAGGTATCGGGATGTGCTTTTCGATCTTCCAGTGCCGTATTGGCTTCGGTCACGCGTTGAATGCTTTCCTGTAACGTCGGCGCCATGATGTAAATCGTCAAAACAATCGCCAAGCCGTTGATGACCATATTCGGCGGCACCTGTTGCAATCCCATTGCCTGGCGCAACAAGTTCATCACCACCACCAGTTTGATGAAGGACGTAACCATCATCGCAACGAACGGCACGAGTGCCAACGTTACGAGCAGGATCATGATCCCGGCGGGATCGTAAATGAAAGGTCCGGTATCCGGCATGGGAAGCGGCTTTGCTGTTTAAAATAGCATTATTTGAGGGATAAGTGCGTGACGCGAACGCCGAGGCGGTCGTTGATTTGAACCCATTCGCCCTGACCGATGCAATGCCCGTTTGCCAGAATTTGCACTTGTTCGTCGGGCTTTTGATCCAATTCAAACGTGTAACCTTCGTGCAACTGTTGCAGTTGTTCGAAGGTAATTTCCTTTTTGCCCGCTTCGAAGGTGACAACCACAGGTAATTGTTCCATCGGGAACGCGGTTTTTTCGGGTTCCGCCGATCCTTCGGTAAGCGCATTATCACCTTCGAGCTCGGATAATTCGGCATCGTCGTCGGGCATGACTCCGACGGGTAAATCATGATTTTCTTCTTCCATAAGCAAACCGGTAACGCAAAATTGTTGTTCCTTCTTTTCGGCAAAAAACACGGCTTTTCCGCAGTAAAATTTCACGCGATCGCGCGGTGTTTGCGACAGGATAATGTCGCCGACACACAGCGATTTGACTTCCTCAATCGTCAAACGCGCCTGCCCCGTCAATAAGCGGAACGGGAACATGCAGGCATTTCCGCTTAAGCCTTCGGTCGAACCGTTCTTTTGGTAAATCTTCTCCATCAGTTGCGGAGCAGCATTGTCGCCGTCTTCGATAATATAGAGGCGGTAAAGGTTCTTTTCGGCGTTGCTCCAATCAAAGTAGAGCGTATTCGGAATGGTTTGAATGCTCCAATGGCTTTCGCGAATTTTGAGGGTTTCGTGGAATTGCGCAAAAATTCCGCAAATATCTTCGCGAAGCGTTTCCAGAAATAAATTTAGAAATTCCTTTCCGAGCGCGTTGATATCCAGACCCGCCAAATCGGGTTCCAGAAATTCACACAAACCTTGTTCGGGGGCGAAGAAGTAGACGGTTTTTTCTCTCCAGATATAACTCAATACCGCGCCGCGCGTGAACGTTTGACAGCCGCCGATTTTGAAAAAACATTCATTGTCCCGATACGTGAACGGCAACGGTTCACGCCAGATGTTTCCCAGATGTACGTAAGCTGGTGGCAGCGAAATACTCGGTTTGAAGCGTTCCGTCATGTTGTTTCCTCCTCATCTGTCGCTTGGTAATCGAAGCGGTTGCGCGAGCGTCCGTCGTGCGGTTGTGCAAGTTCCGACGAAGCCTGCGAGGACGAAACCCGCACCGAAATTGCGCGGTACGTTTTTAATTCTCCCTGTAAATACGTTTGTAAGTCCGATTGGTGCTGTTGCAGAAATTGAATGCTGTCTTTATTTTGCGAAATCAGCCGTATATCCAGCGAAGTGCCGTTCTGTATGAATTGCACCTCAGTGTTCTGCAACAGCCGCGGCGACAGCTGAACCGTCACGGTTTGTTGCGTGTTGAGCGCGCTCGAAGAAACCAAAATCCGATCGATGATGTGATCGCGTATTTGTTGTGCGATGAGTATTGCGTGTGACTTCGATGTCTGCGCGGCGGTCGGAGCCTGCACGGGAGCGATGATTTCGTTCGCCGTCCGTAAAAACGGAATGGTGTCGATGACGGCGGTTCTTTGAGGTTCGGAAGTATTTTCGGGTGAACGCTCCTGTTTTGCCTTTTCCGCCGCAGGTACCGCAGTCGGAGTGCCGTTTTTGGCTTTTGAAGGAGGTTTTTGTGCCGAACAGGTTGCATCAAAATTCGAAATTTCCGTTTGGTGAGTGTTCGAACCGTTCCCGGACGGATGGGCAACGTTCGATTCTCCCGTTCCAACAAAAGGGATTTTCGAAGTTGTTTTCGAAACGTCTGTTGAAACCGACGGTACCGATAATTTCCGAAGAAGCGTCGTTGGACTTTTGAGTGTCAGTGACGGTTTCGGATGGGCAGAGAATGATTTTGGCGACGTTTTTTCGGTGCCGTGAACGTCGTTTGTCTGTTTTTCGGGAGGTGTATGATCGAGCAAAGTATCTTGCGATGTCGTTCCCGCACTTTTTAATGTTTCGCGAAACATCATCGGTTCCGAAACGTTCGCGGCATCGTTTGTGTTTTTAAATGTTTTCGAGGGAGCGATTGGAGTTTTTGTATCGAATGTCACCGCGGTTTTTGCATGAAAAGATTGATGTGGATTGGAAATGTTTGGTTTAGAAGATGAAGCGGATTTATCATCTGCGTTTGTCGAAAATCCCGTAGCACTTTTTCCCTCTTCTTTTGACGACGTTTGTAATTGCTTCCGAAATTGGGCGACGTTTTCCGGGTCGATCGATAAATGTTTAACATCGGTAGCAATGTTTCCATCCGCATCGGACGTGGCGGTCAACGCAATATCAGATTTGAGGACGGTACCCGTTTCAATCGAAAGACCTTTATCCATGATGCGCCTTTGTTTTAAAATCTTCCAATTCCTTGTCCTGCGTAAATTCGTCCAAACGCCGCATGTCTTCCTTCCAAATTTTCTTGTGCTCTTCGATCTTGTCCATTTCCTTCCAGGCCTGTCTCAACGCCTGCGCGCATTCCCGAACCGTCTCATGCGCCTCGTTGCATTTATTATGAGCTTTTTCGACCTCAACGGCAAGTTTCATTTGATGCTCGTCCAGCTTGCCGAGCTTGAAAGCGATAATGTCCATGTAATTGCGCCTGAACTTAACCTTTTCAAGTGCCAGTTCGTAAATTCTTTGAATAAACTTCGGCTTTTTTTGAATAAAATCCGCCTCTTTATCCTGCTGTTCCTTCAGAAATTGTTCCGCTTCGCGCAATGCCTGTTTAGCTTTAAGCAGTGCCGTTTCGGCGGCATCCTTGCGACGATCGCGAATGCGCAAAATATCCTGCAATTCGTATTTGGCGCTCATGCATTGACGATTTGGATCATGCGTTCGATCGTCTCTTTAAAGGAGATTTTTTCCGACAAGCCCTGTCGCAGGAATTCGTTCAGTTGCGGCATTTTATCGATGGCTTCGTCCGTTTCGGCGTCGTTGCCCTTTTTGTATTCGCCGATGCGCAACAGCAATTCCACCTCTTGATATTTGGCAAGCAGACTTCGGAATTTTCCCGCCGCCGCTTTATGCTCCCTGTCGATAATGGCATTCATGCAACGGCTGATGCTCGCTAAAATATCAATCGCGGGGTAATGGTTCGCGGACGCCAGTTTGCGCGAAAGGATAATATGCCCGTCCAGGATGGAGCGCGTTTCGTCTGCGATCGGTTCCGTCATGTCGTCGCCTTCCACCAGGATTGTATATAACGCGGTAATGGAGCCTTTCTCCGATTGACCTGCGCGTTCCATCAGTTTCGGCAAGGTTGCAAACACCGACGGCGGAAAGCCGCGTCGCGTCGGCGGTTCTCCCGCCGCAAGTCCGATTTCGCGCTGTGCACGTCCGAAACGCGTTACGCTGTCCATTAAGAGAAGAACTTTCTTCCCTTTATCTCGAAAATACTCGGCAACGCTGGTGGCAACATAAGCGGCTTTCAGACGTTCCGTGGAGGAACGATCCGAGGTGGCAATGACCAAAACTGAATGTTTGAGTCCTTCTTCGCCCAAATCTTTTTCGACGAACTCGCGCACTTCGCGTCCGCGTTCACCGATGAGAGCTAAGATCGTAACTTCCGCCTCGGTATTGCGGATGATTTGCGCCAACAGCGTACTTTTACCGCCGCCCGCCGCCGCAAAAATTCCCAGACGCTGACCTTCGCCGCAAGTGAGAAGACCGTCGAGTGCGCGCAAACCGAGCGAAATCGGCGTATCAATCGGCTTTCGGGTCATGGGCGGCGGCGGATCGGCATAAACGGGATAATACGTCTCGGGTTCGAAGGAACCTTTTGTTTCAATATCACTGACGTTGCCCAAGCCGTCCAAAACCCGACCGAGCAGTCCCGGACCTACCGGGACGCTGTGGGTACGCCCCGAAGGAATGACTTGCGTGGAAGAAGAAATGCCGTTGACTTCGCCCAAAGGCGTCAACAGAGCCGCATCCTGAACGAAGCCGACCACTTCCGCCAATGCATTGCTTTGGTCGTTCGGATTGTGCAACGTGCACAATTCGCCGATTTTGACGCCCGGCACATAGGCTTTAATCATGCTTCCGACCACCTGCAATACTTTGCCCTTGGTGATCAACGAAGGTGTTGACTGAATGGTACGGGTAAAGAAGCCGTTCGGGAAAAGCGTGTCCATGGAATTACTTCAAACTTGCCTGAACGGCTTTGATGAGGGTTTCCAACTGCAACGGAATGCTGGCATCCAAAATACCCGTTTCGGTTTCGAGAAGGCAGGAATCGAGCGGAAGTTCTTTGTCGGCAACCACTTCGATGTGTTTCAGCGACGGATGTTGCGCAATCAATTCATCCGTTTTGCCTTTGAGCAGAACCAGCTGATCGGGATGCACCGAAATATGAAGGGTTTTCTCCTCCGACAGGGTCTTAATCGATTGTTTCACCAGCTGATACATGCGTTCTTCCGGCGGAATTTCGCCGAGAATTTTCAGAAACAGATCCTTCAATGTTTGCACGAAGGTTTGTTCGAGCAGGGAAAAATAGCGGATGCCGTTTTCCGTCATCGAAAAAATCATTTCGAGCATCTTTTGTTGACACTGCTTCTCACTCTCCGCTTGTGCATTTTTAAAGAGTTCGTCGCATTCGGCTTGAGCGTTCTCCTTCATGAGACGGATTTGAACATCGGTGTGCTCGAGGAGTTTCCGCTGCTTCTTTTGTGCAATTTCAAGAATTTCCTCCGTTTTTGCATGGAGCATGTATTCGTCGCAACGGATGATGCGATCGGCGGGACAAAATTGTTTCGAACTCTTTAAAATCAGCATATTTTAGAAAACCTCCGTTTCTTTTAAAAGATGTCGGCAAACGTTAAACAGTTGCTGTTGCAGGTGCGGATCGATGACGTGGTAAAAATTCCACGTTGATCCGTTGTTAAATTTTAAAATGAGGCGTTGTATCAACGGTTCAGGTTGTTGCGTCCACAGGTATTCCGTCAAAAATTTTCCGACGGCGGGAATTCTTTGTTCCAATTCGCCGGAACAGGGCGGTACCGCGATGCTCTCCAATATCGGTGCATATAAACTGCCGCGATGAACAATAAAATTATAGCCTTTTTCGGAAATAAGCGACAGCAAAAGCTTTTTCTTAAAATAATCGACCGTCGTTTTAACTTCGCTCAAAAAATACAACGCGCCGAGCAAATCCTTAAACGTGCTCCATTGTTGCGGTGATAAGGCTAAAAAATCGCAATACTGATGTTGTGAGAGTTCTTCCGAAAGAGGTTTTAACTTCAGATAACGGAAAAGATGCGTAAAGACTTTAAACTTCAACCGCGGATGTTGAAGTGCCGTGAAGTTGTGCAGAGCCTTCGGCAGACATTGATCCAAAAACGACGAATGAACGGATAACCGAAAATTGCGGTCAACCGTTTGTCGTATTCGTTCCGATCGCGTTGCATCCGTTGTCACTGTTGTTCACCGTTGTCTTTCGTTTCTTTGGCTTCGGTCGGCTGTTGTTTTCGGTTGCGGTTTAGCCAAAACAGCAATCCGCCGCCGCTTAAAATTCCGAGTGCGAAGGAAACACCCAGAAGCGTGAAGAACGGAGCAATCGAAGCAATGTTAAGTTTAATCCCGAAAATATCCTTCGTCATCGGCTTTTTCGCGTTTGCAAACGGCAGACGATCGTTGGGGTTGGAAGCGGGGAACAGCGATAAATTGACCTTATCGTACGTTAAACCTTCGATGCCGTTGGTGACCAGCTGGCGAATTTCGCGCGAGCAATCTTCCAGGTTTATTTGCGGCAGGTAAGAAATGAAGACGGAAGCGGAGGAGGGCGTAAATTTTTCCGTGTACGGATCGTTGTCGGGCAACACGATATGAACGCGCGCGGTAACAACGCCGTGAATGTGCGTCAACGTTTCCGCGAGTTCGTCCGAAAGCGCGTGCATAAAGCGAATGCGCTCCTCCGTCGGCGACGAAACCAATCCCGACTTTTTAAAGGCTTCGCCTAATGACGAAAACGTGTCCTTCGGGTAGCCCGCTTCGTTGAGAAGCTGAACGCCCTGAGAAAATTGCGTTTTATCAACGGTCAGATCCCATGTATTTTCCGCACCGGCCACTTTTGTACAGGCGATGTCGTTCGACAATAAAATCGCCGCCATGTCGTTGACTTCTTTTTCCGGCAAACCCTTATATAAGATTTGTTGTCCGCACCCCGCCAACGACAGCAGGCTCAAAGAAATCAACGCGCGCTTCTTCATTACTGATTTCGCATTAAGGTTTGAACGCCGTTGGAAACCGAACCGGCAACTTTGCTCGTCAGTTCGTTTTGTAACTGCCACTTCATCACACCGACCTGCATTTTGACGGCATCCGCCATCGTCATGGTATCTTTGTCGTTCAGACCTTTCGTGACTTCCTGTAATGCGTGCATGGCGTTGGCGTGCGCATCCGATACCTTTTGAATGGTGTTCAAAATCGCTTCGCCGGGCGTGACCGCTCCTTCATGTACCGCGGATGGTATGCGCGGAGCGGTTTGTTCGTTGGTCGCCAACGGTTCATCGGGAAGCAGGTTCGGCAAATCGGCTTTGATGTCATCGAGCGTACTGCCCGATTGTTGATATGCCTGCTGCGCATTGGAGTTGCCGAATGCGTTGGTTAAAATATCGCCTTCGATGGACATACGCGTCTCCTCCCTTTAATTGGCAACCTTTTGGCACTGCTCCGCCTGCAATTTATGCAGCGACAGCGTTTTTTTGCAGGTTTCCAAAATCCCTTGCGCAATGGAACGCGTGTCGTTGTCCTTGCAGTTTTTCAGAATGTGCTTCGACAAACTGACGGCTTCGTCATCCGCTTTGCCCATCCTGAGCGCAATCGCCAGGAAACCTTTGACCGTTTCGTTATTCGGGTCTTCTTTGAGACACGCCATCAGCATTTTATTGGCATCCGTAACATGACACATCATCAGTTCTCCCATCGCCTGCGCAATTTTGGAATTGATGTTGTGCGGACGTGCTTCGACGAGTGCGGAGAAAATTTCCTGCGCTTCCTTAAAACGTCCGCGTTCAATACCGACAAATGCCACATTGGCAAGTAATTCCAGCAATTCGCCCGGGAATGTTTTTTTAAGTTCTTTGTCCATGATTCAATTACCTCCCGACGTTTTGAATGGTATTTTTCAGACCCGAAGCGATACCCGAAGCAAAGTTGGACAGCAGTTGCGATGCCAGTTGCCAACGCGACAGGTTCACTTGTGCCTGCAAAAGACGGCTTTGATCCAACTGACCGGGATCGATTTTCGACAAATCGGTCAATTCCTTGTTAATGGCCGCTTCGCCTTTCGACAATAAGCCTCCGATATTGTTGAAGACCTTATCGAGGTTTGCGACATCGCTCAGTTGCCATGCGCCTTCGTAAAACAGGTAGTTATTCCCTGATTGTTCGGGCGCGATATCCGGCATGGGTACGTCAGGCATATTATGCTTCCTCCGTTGTTAAAATGGTTTGCGCGTGTGTAACGGCTCGCAGAATGTGCGACAGTACGGATTTCAGGTTTTCCGGAACCGCCGCACCCGCCAGTTGTCGCTGATAACGCGCCAGGGTATCCGACAACTGCCGACGATAATGACCGCCATGGTCGCTTTTCAATTCGCGCGACATGTCGGTCAGGTGAAGATTGGGTGTATTCATAAAGTTTTACAGTTCCGATAAGGTGAAAATGACTTTGTCTTCATTTTTCCGCAGTTGAATTTCCTTCTTGGTGACGGATTCGATTTTGTACCCGGACGGCAACAGCGCACCTTCGTAATACCGATCGCCGTTCTGTAAATCGATCCATGGAAGTTCGTGCTTCGGAATGGAAACCGTTGTGATGGTTGACGGAAAGAACATTTGCTTAACGGCATTCGGAGCGACGGTCGCCACGTATGACAAAACCCTGCAAACACCGCGAAAATTTTTCTTCAACGCCTTTTGTGCTTCTTTCCAACGCGGTTCGTCGGATGCCTGAAGGTTGCCCATGACCATCAGACCCGTTCGCACCGTTTGTATTTTCAGCAGTCCCATCAACTTATGTTGTGTAAGCAGATTTGATGCCAAGTCGTAGACTTCGTCCGGACTGAAGAGAGCGGTTTCAACGGAATTAAGCCCGGGGACATCGGTTAACAGGCGGCTTTTAATCGCAGGAAGTTGTTCAATTGTTTGCAGGTAACCCTTCATGAGAATACCGTCCAATTTGGCGGCGGGGACGGCGGTCAGGGTTTGGAGGGTATTAAGCAATTCCTGCGCCTGTTCGATCATTTTTTCCTGAACGTAAATGTGAAGCGACTGAAAACTTACCTTAGGTAGCTGATGCAGTTCTTTTTCGAGCTCTTGTTTTTCTTGGGACGTTGCAACGTAACACGAAAGGACGAAACGTTTTCCGCTGAGTGAAATTTTTACCAAATCCGCATCGACCTTATGTTTATCCAAAACTTCTTCGATGGATTCTCTAAGAGCGACAATCGGGAAGGAAGATTCTTCAACAGCAAGGCGTTTTGCTTCTTTTTTGTGCGATACGTGCGTTAAAGTACCGGCGGCTCCAAAAAGCAACAGCACGATTCCCGAGCCAATCAGCAGAAAACAGAACAATTTTTTCCTGTTGTTCCGTTCAACTTCGGCTTTTTCTTTTGCCTCTTCGGCTTCTTCCGCTTCGGCTTCGGATTGGAGTTTCGGGACGGTGATGGTCGGCCAAATTTGATTTTTCGGACCGAGTGCCAACAGCGTGGTGCCGCATACAATCGGTTGAAAGGCATTTACTTCGCGCTCTTCGTGCGTCTCGATGCCGCCGACAAAAACTGCGGCTCCGTCCTGCGGCGTACAGATGATCTTGTCGTCTTTTACGGAAAAGTTTACGTGTTGCTCCTGCAATGCATCGTCGATGAGCACAATATCGCAGGTATCGGCTTTGCCCAACAGAGACGGTTGCGCTCCGATATCGACTTCCGCACCGCCATGTGGTCCCGACAAAACGCGCAGGACGAATTTTTTAGCTCCTTCGGTATTTTCGGGCTTATCGCGTATAATGGTAAGCGTATCGGGTGTTTTGCTTTTCCCGTCTTTTGCAGGCTCCGCCGTTTCCGTATCTTCCGACTTTGTTTCTTTGTTATCGGTATTTTCGGATGTCTCTAAACCCTCCGTCGTCGGTTTCGCTTCGGACGCGGGATCCTCATCCACCTTCTTCACAGGCGGTACCTTGTCCGTCTCATCAACCTCCGACATTACCCTTAATTTAACGGTTTTTGGGGAGTTTGTAAATAAAAAGAGATTGAGGTTATATTTTTAAAGTGATAAAAGCACACTTAAATTTTTTTCGTAGAGAAGCAGGGGGGCAAAGTTGTTTAGAGTAGCGGTATTAGTGAAGGTTTTTAAAGGAAAATTTTAAAGGTGCTTGTTTGCTTAGAAGTTATGAAAGAATGAGTACACAGTGTGAAGTATACGGGACTTTCGGTTTTCAAAATGCAATTGCGCTTAGAGAAGCACAAAAGAATGGTCGCTTGTATGCGAGGCAATCGATATTTGGAAAACATATGCGAGTTTGCCAATAAGTCTATTGCCACCCATTGCCATTTATGTTTCCGCAACGCCGTGTTGGCAAATCCTAAAGAGCCCTTCAAAACCACTCTAAGTCGCATACTTTTGTCATTTTGGTCAATTTTACTTATTTATCACTTGTCATTACTGTTACTCCATGTGTTTATAACCAAAGGTTGCGCCTGCCGTCCCTTCGCACGCAAAAATTCAGCTTTTATCCTCCATTTCCCGGATATTGTTTTTTATCGTATTTTCAAAAATCAATTCCGTAATTGTTAAAAACATGGCATACTACGGGTGTAATCCATCGTTATGTCTTTGTCGCGCGAAGACGCTTATCTGATTTTGAATGCGCTTCCGCGGGTCGGGTGGGTAACGTTGCAACGTTTGTTGCAAAATTTTGACAACGATCCGCAGGCAATTTTGAACGGGACGGAGACGGATTTTAAGCGCATCGGGATTACGGCTGCCGCTTGTAAAAATTTGTGTCAGTGGCGGTCGTTGTTTGAACCGACGGCGGAAAAAAAGCGCTTAGCCGCGATGGGAGCCGTTTTTATCTCCTTCGAGCATCCGGATTATCCGCCGCTGTTGAAAAACATCTACGATCCGCCGATCGGGTTGTATCTGCTCGGTGCGTTGCGACCGTCGGATCGAACGATTGCCGTTGTCGGCAGTCGGTATGCGACGGCGTACGGATTACAACTGGCGGAACGGTTTGGAGCCGAGTGCGCCGAGCGCGGTTGGTGCGTAGCGAGCGGTTTTGCGCGCGGCATCGATACCGCCGCCCATCGCGGGGCGTTGCGCGCCAAAGGTGCGACCGTAGCGGTGTTGGGGTGCGGGCTGGATCGCATTTATCCTCCCGAGAATGCCGATTTGTACGCGCAACTGAAACAACACGGGTGTTTGCTGTCGGAATTTCCGCTCGGGACGCGTGCCGATCGCATGACGTTCCCGCGGAGAAATCGGATTTTGTCGGGCATGTCGCGGGCAACATGGGTGATTGAATCCGATGTTAAGGGCGGCAGTATGCTGACGGCGGCGTTTGCCAACGATCAAAACCGACCGGTGTTTGCGACGCCAGGGCGTGTGGATTCGCCGCTAAGCCGCGGTTGTCACGCGCTTATTCGCGACGGTGCAACGTTGGCGACGTGTGTTGATGATGTACTGGAGGATTTAAAAGCGGCGCCTCCGTTACCGTTACAGCTGGATTTTGAAGCAAAAATGCAGCATATTCGGCGCGACAAAGAGCCTTCTTTGGAGGGCGCGGAGTTGCGCGTTTATGAAACATTGAAGGCGAAGGGAGCACTCGGAAGTTCGGAGTTGTGTGCGTACTGCGAATTGGAGCCCGAAGTACTGCAACGGGTTTTGTTTTCGCTGGAACTCAACCGTTGGATTGTGCGCCGAAACGACGGATTGTTTGAATTATGATTGGATTTGAAGCATTGATTTGTGACCCGCCGTATCGAACGAATGTTTATTACGCCGTCGATCGGGATCGAAAAATTGCCTGTGTCATCGATGCGGCACCGGGAAGTTTTAAGGCATTGCAATCGAAATTAAATGGTTTGGAAGTTCACGTGTTTCTGACGCACGGGCATTGGGATCATGTTGCGGATGCGAAAGCGTTTAAAGAGAGTCTGAATGCCAAACTGTATCTGCATCGGGACGATATGCCGTTGATTAAAGACGTCGGATTTCAGAAAATAATCGCATGCGGTCAGCCGTATAAACCGTTTGAAGCCGATGTTCTTCTTAATGGCGGTGAAACGTTGACATGCGGCGATTGGGCGTTTGAGGTTTTGCATTTACCGGGGCACACGCTCGGGAGCGTCGGTTTTTACGACGAAGCCAACAGGCAACTTTTCGTCGGCGATACGTTATTTTACCAAACGATCGGACGAACGGATTTGGGCGGTTTGGAAGAAAAAATGAAAGCCTCCCTTGCGCGCCTTTCGCAGTTGCCGCCGAGGACTTGCGTTTATCCCGGGCACGGGCTCTCCACGACGATCGAAAACGAAAAAGTAACCTTCGAGCGGTTCGGGAAGTAAGAAACGCCCGTAATCTGCCGTGGGTTTGGAAAACGACGGCGGAGGCAGAACGGGAAAAAGTGTTAATCTGCATCGCAACCGCCTGTGATAAATTGAGCAGTAACGAAGAAAGTTATGAGGATGACGACGAAAGTTTTTTAAACGGTATTAAAATACGCGCCCGACACAAAAACCGCCCAAAAAAGACGGACAATGATTTTTTTGCTGACGGTCAACCGAGCGTGAACCGCTGATGTTATACCTCATACGGTCGGGAGCAACGGATTTTGCTTCTTTACGCACTTCAAATTACACCCGCCGCAAGCACTTTATCGACGATGGTCATGCACGTTTCGGCGGTGGTTTTAAGGCGCTTTTGAAATTCGTCGGCACCACCCGTGATGCTGTCGGAAACCGTCTTGATCAGCAAATTCGGGATGCGATTGAGATCACATATAAGAATAACCGCGGCACTTTCCATGTCGCAAATGTCCGCGCCGAATTGCCGATGAAGGTTCGCCTTTTGTTCGGGCGCATCCACAAATTTGTCGGCACAGGCGCACACCGCCGTCGGGATGTTCGGGTAAAGTGCGCAAACGGTCTTCAAAACGTCGGCGGAGGTGGGCAAGTAGATATCCGAATACTCCAAGTACCGACCGACTTCGCAATGATCCAACGCTGACGTATCCATGTCGTAATGCACGACCTTCGACACAAAGCAGGTATCGGCGGTTTTCAGTTGTTCCGTCAGAGCTCCGACGACGCCGAAATTCAGCAAAAATTCGATCTTAAAACAGTCGCAGAGCATTTGAACCGCCGCCGCTGCCTTAATCAGCCCGACGCCCGAGTGTACAAAATGCAATTTGCAGTCTTTGCGTTCAAGGATATAAACGTCAAAGCCGTTTTGCCGAACGTGCTGTAGCTCCGATTTGTACTGCGTAAGAACGGCTTCGATTTCGCATGCCACCAACAATCCGATGTTCTTCATAGGTCTGACTTCTATGTGTAATGTAGGAAAAATCTATTACCTTCCTCCGAAGAATGCCCGAAAAACGAAACTTTTTCAATGCTTTTCCGCGTATAGTATGTCGCTAAGGTTGAAAATGCTTCGAAAATGACAAAAATAAGTCCTGTTCTGCCTTCCAAAATGATATTTTTATGTTTTTTTGATGCAAAAACAGGCATTTGTCGCCATTCTCCCCTTTTAAGGTTTGCTTTCACGAAAATTATGCTTTCAATGGGAGCAACAAGCAAAAAATGACAAAACAAACAATGCATATTTCGTCGGAAGGTATCGGCGAGGGGCATCCCGACAAGGTCGCGGATTATATTTCGGATTCGATTTTGGATGCCTGCTTAGCGCAGGATCCGCAGGCGCATGTGGCATGCGAAACGCTCGTGAAGTCCAATCATGTCGTGGTGGCGGGGGAGATTACGACAAGTGCGGTTTTTGATACGAACGCCGTTATTCGGCGGGCAATTCGCGAGATCGGTTACACCTACCCCGAGATGCTTTTCAATGCCGATACGGTGTTTATCACGAATTTGCTGACGAAGCAGTCGGGAGAGATTAACGGTGCGGTGGTAAAAGAAAAGGAGGAAGCGGCGGAGGTCGGTGCCGGCGACCAGGGATTTTTCTTCGGGTACGCCTGCAACGAAACCGATCAGCTGATGCCGGCGTCCTATTTGTTGGCGCAAAAGATTGCTCAAAAACTGGCGACGGAGCGCAAAGAAGGGAATGTTGATTGGTTGCGTCCCGATTCCAAGATGCTGGTAACCATGCGTTACGAAGGTTTGGAGCCGATTGAAATCGAAAATATCGTCATCGCGACCCAACACGCCGAATCGGTTTCGCAAAAGGAGATTGAAACCTTCTGTCGGGAGTGCGTTATTCCGGCGGTTATTCCCGCCAAGTGGCTGACGGCGAATACCAAATACTTTATCAATTCAAGCGGTCAATTTACCTACGGCGGTCCGGAAGCCGACACGGGCTTGACGGGGCGCAAAATCATCGCCGACACCTACGGCGGTTGGGCGCATCACGGCGGCGGGGCGTTTTCCGGCAAAGATCCGTCGAAGGTGGATCGTTCGGGTGCGTATTTTTGCCGCTGGGTCGCCAAGAACGTTGTTGCGGCGCGACTGGCGGATCGCGTGGAAGTACGTTTGGCGTACACCATCGGAGGAACGCATCCCATTCATTACGATTTAACCACCTACGGAACGGAGCATTGCGATTTGGATTGTTTAAATAAAGCTGTTACGGAGGTATTTGACGGTCGTGTGGCGGCGATTATCGAACAAATGGATTTGCGGCGTCCGATTTATCGCCAATCGACGCAGTTCGGGCATTTCACGAAGCCAAACCTTCCTTGGGAACAGACTAATCGCATTGAGGAATTAAAGAAGCGTTGCGGTTGAGCGCGGCGTTCGGTTGTATTCCGTGATGCATGGGTTGCGTTCGTCGGCTTGACAGAACTTTTCGCGATTTGACATAAGAAAGGTGTGTTAATTGCGAGCAGACGGGTCGGTGAGGCGTTCAATATCTGTGCGCCCGATAAAGAGACCGTTATTTGTTCGCTCAAAGTAAAAAATATCGAAAGTCGGCATGATGTTCACCCCGAATTGACGGGAAAGTGCGGTTACAAAGGCGTTGGAGTCGTCGAATTTTTGGCGGATAAAAAAGAGATTTTTGTTTCATCGAAATGAACGCCGCCTTCAAGGGAGTACACCGTACCGAAGAAACCATGGGAATTGATTTGGTTAAACGGGTGGCAAACGACGAAAAACTGACGTTGCGACGGAAGGATATTGTTTGATAGAAACAAAAAGGATACCGTGCGTTAAATACTCGTTGCTATCATATTATGGAATTGACGGAGGTATTGAAAGCCGAAGAAGCGTTTTTTGATCAACGGAAAATTTATGCTTTGGTATTGCGTTTGGGAATACCGGCGATTATTGCCCAATTGGCATCGGTTGCCATGCAATATATTGATGCCGCGATGGTTGGAAGTCTTGGAGCTTCCGCATCGACTGCCGTTGGTGTTGTTACTTCATCTACGTGGATTGTAAGCGGACTTGCCTATGCCGTTGCTACGGGATTTTCGGTTCAAACAGCCCATGCAACGGGAGCGGATGACGCGGTTCGAGCCAAAAAGGTTTTCCGCGAAGGGTTGAGCATTTGCTTCGTGATTTCATGCTTGCTTTCTTTTATCGGAATCGGCTTAAGTCCGCATTTACCTTCTCTTATGGGAGCCGAACCGAAAATTTGGCACGATGCATCAATGTATTTCTTCATCTATTCCTGTGCGATTCCTGCCATGTTGTTGCGAGTTTTTTCGGGGAATGTTTTGCAATGTGCGGGAAATACAAAAATTCCGAGCCTCCTTAATTCACTTTTGTGTTTATTCGATGTTTTATTCAACTGCTTTTTAATTTTTTCCGGTCCGCAAAATTGCAATCGGGAATTTTTTGATTTACATACCGGGTGCGAATTTAGGCGTTGCCGGCGCGGCTCTCGGAACGGCTTTTTCTGAAATTATTATTTCAATCGCGATGTTTATGACGGCTTTTCGGATGCCGAATCTTCATTTTGATTTTTCCTTTTCGAAATTTTCAAAAGACATCTTAAAAACTGCATCCAAAATCTCCGAACCCATGGCGCTCGAATCGGTGGTAATGAACGGAGCATATATTGTTATCACAAGTATTGTTGCGCCGCTTGGAGCCGTCTCGCTTGCCGCTGATGTTTTCGGATTTATAATGGAACAAATTTGCTATCTTCCCGCATTTGGAATGTCAATTGCCGCCACAACGCTCATGGGACAAGCTCTCGGGGCAAAACGAAAAGATCTTGCTCGAAAATTCGCTTGGTCCGCGGTCAAATGCGGAGTGGTGATCGTAACGATGACGGCGGTTGCTTTGTATTTTTTCGCACCGGTTGTTTTCGATTTATTAACACCCGATATCGCCGTAAGAGAATTGGGGGTGAAGATATTAAGAATCGTGCTTTTTTCGGAACCGTTATTTGCGGCACCAACGGTTATTGTCGGCGCATTAAGAGGGGCAAAAGATACATTCATACCGAGCATGTTCACGGTTGTCGGTGAGTGGTTTGTGCTTATACCGTGTGCATTGTTTTTTGTGAAAACGTACGGACTGGCGGGTGTTTGGTTCGGTATTTCCGCAAATTTTTGTATACGCGGAATTTTCTTCCTGTTACGTCTGCGAAACGAGAAAAGTTGGATGAAAATATCATGAAAGTTTGAAAATCGGATTTTATATCAAACGGTCACGGAAGCTTGCATTGTAAAAAATCATTTTTTGGGCTCCGGACTGACATCTTTTACAACTTTCTCCAAAAGATACGTTCTATAGAATGAGAGAAGTTATTTGTTTCTATGGTTAAGTATGCATTTGCTTTCTTTTAAATACGAAATAAACTTCACATCCGTTAAACGATTAAACCTTACAAAACGCAGTTTGAGGTAACTCCAAAAACATTCAATGCCGTTTCTCGCGGACAAATTCGTTTTTGCCGTGAGAAACGTGATGGTCATTGCCGATTACCGCGAACCAATCGCAATTCAAAATGATTTTCATCCGGCTCCAATTCGCACAATTCTTTCTTTTGTCTTTTCGGAGAATATTGCAAAATCCTCTCTCGAATTTCGTTGTAATATGCATTTATCGTTGGTTTTGGAAGTTTTTCGGCGCGACGGTTTTGAAGTGACGATTTTGAAAAAAGCTTGCCTTGTGTTTTATGACTTTTTATTGACGAAAAGTGCCTTCAAAATATGCTTAAAATGAGGGCGCATGGTCGGGGAAGACGAGGCGGGAAAGGCGGCGGCTTCCGACGTGGAGGATTTGGAGTGGTTGGAACGCTTCAAATCCGGCAATCGGCGGGCGTTCGAATTTTTCGTCAAAAAATATCAGCGGCGGCTGTTTCGGGTCATCTACAACATGACGAGCTCGAAGGAGGATACCGCGGATTTGCTGCAAGATGTGTTTTTGAAGGCGTTTCGTTCGCTGGAAACCTTCAGGGGGCAATCGAAGTTTTATACGTGGCTGTGCCGCATCGCCATCAATAAGACGCTGGATTTTTTGGATGCGCGCAAACGAAAGCCTGTGTACAGCCTGGAAACATGGGGTGAAGGCGAGAATGTGGCGGAATTTTTGATGCCCGGCGAAAACATTCCCGCCGCCGATCGGGCGGTGCTGTTGAAAGAATTGCAGGAAAAATTGAACGAATCATTGCAACAGCTGTCTCATAATCATAGAACGGTGGTTGTTCTGTTCGAGATCGAAGGAATGAGTCATGCCGAAATTGCAAAAACGCTGCAATGTTCGGAGGGGACGGTGCGTTCACGCTTGCATTATGCAAAGGAACAGCTTAAACAATCATTGTCGCGGTATTTGAAAGGACATGGAAGAACCGAAGTTTGAATTGGAGCGCTTATTGAAGGCGAAGCGTTTTGAAATGCCCGATGAGGCATTTTGGGATGCGTTTGATGCGCGCTTAAAGGCATCGCTTGCGGAGGAAGCTCAACCGCAACATGTTTCGTGGAAACAATATCTCGGTGCATGGTTGCGACGCTGGTCGCCCGTTGCGGCGGTCGGATTGTTCGTATTCGGCGGCGTTTGCCATTTTTCGTCCCGTTTTAACGCGCCGCATCTTGAGATGTGTTTTCAGCCGTCCGGTGCGCACGCTTGCCGTTCGTTGTCATTTCATGTCGCTCCTTCATCGGAAATTGCAAAGAGCGTTCTGAAGAAAAATGTTGCTTTAACGGCGGGGAACGGCTTCACTTTCTAAGTGATGGCGGTTGTCGGCAGGCGAACAACGGTGGCGGCGGTTCGGTTGCGTTTGGGTTGTGCCGGTGCGTTTTTGTGCGCGGGCGCGCTTTGCGGATGTTGTTTTAAATTTTCATCTGTTTTTGGGGCTTCGGAACAGGATGGTTCGGGTGTAAAACAGCAACGGGACGGCAGTGCGATTTCTTCGAGTTCCGCTTCTTCGAATGCTTTAAGATCTGCGATTACAACAGAGGGAAGTGCTTCCGTTGCGTCCCAAAGTACATCGGATGAAAGACCGTCTTCCGAAAGAGATGCATCTGACATTGCTTCCCGTCGAACGGTATCCGTCGAAGCGCAAAGCCCTGTCTCCGTTAACGGAACTTCCGCTGAAGAAGAGCCATCCGTTTTATCTGCCAATCCCTCTCAAACAACATCTTCCGATGCGCAAGCTTCGTTGGGAAATGTTTTGTTTTTGCTTTCGGATCTGTACGAACGTTTCAGCGATTGTTGTGTGCGTGTTCGTTATAAACTGGACGGTAAAACGCAGGTGGCAAGCGGTTTTTTCGTCAGTGACAAAGGACATGTGTTGACGCCCGTAATCGGCGGGGAAGATTTTTATGTCGAGACACGTTCGCATCGGCAGTTTTCGGCAAAAAAACGCGGCGAAGATCCCGTCAGCTCGTTGTGTCTGTTGCAGACGGACGAAGAGCCGTTGCGAGCGGGTAAAGATAAATCCGCGTCGGAGGCGCGAAGCGTGTCGTATTTTTCACTGTTGCGCAATGACGGGTATCCGAAAATCGGTCAGCCGATCGTCAGCCTTTCCTGTAAATTGGGAGGGTCGGTCTCGCCGCAAATCGGTTATGTGACGGCGTTTCAGGAACGTTATTTCGCCACCGAATTTCCGTTTGTGTTTGTTCGCAGTTCGTTGCGCATTGATGCGGGCGATTGCGGCGGTGCGGTACTGGATGTACACGGGAATTTACTTGGGATGTTGTTCCATGCGTTGCCCGACGCGCAGGAAACGTTCTATATGCCGTCGCAGGCGCTGGAACGGCTGTTTCAAGACTTGTTGCTTTTCGGAAACGTTCGTTACGGTTACGCCGGCTTGTCGGTCGTAACCGCGTATGATCCGAAAACGCACGCGGTTTGTTTGCAGGTTCGTGAGGTTCAGCCGAATTCGCCGGCGGCGCAAAGCGGTTTCAGGGGCAATGACGTACTGTTGCGGGTGAATGACAGCGAAGTTTCCTCCATGGAGATGTTCAAGAATTTCATTTTCCTGTCCAAGCCGGGCGATGTGTTGCAATGTACCGTGATGCGCGGCAAAAAAACGCTGGATTTGACGTTGACGTTGGCGGAAAAGCAATAGATTTTCGCGATAAAACAGGGTAAAATTAAGGAACGGCATGAATGTTCAAGACCTTCAAAAAGTCCTGCAGCTGGTTGAAAAGTTCAACCTGACCGAATTCGGTTTGGAGGAAAAAGATTTAAAGCTTTCCGTGAAACGCGGGTCATTGCCTGTGGTTCCGACATTGCCGACTGTGCCTGTTCCGATGCCGACGGTCGCGCCTTCGGCACCTTCGGGTACGTTGGCGGGAACGAAGGCGGAGGAGAAGAACGTTTTTGTCATCAAGGCACCGATGGTGGGCGCATTTTATGTCGCTCCGTCGCCCGAGAGCGAGCCCTACGTCAAGGTCGGGAGCGCGGTGCGTCCCGAGACAACAGTGTGTATTTTGGAGGCGATGAAGGTGATGAACGAAGTGCGCGCCGAATGTTCCGGAGAAATTTTGGAGGTTTTGGTGAAAAACGGCGCGCCCGTCGAATACGGACAGCCGCTGTTTAAAGTGCGCACGTCGGCATGATGCACAAAGTTCTTATTGCAAACCGCGGGGAAATTGCACTGCGCGTGGTTCGTGCCTGTCGGGAGATGGGTTTCAAAACGCTGGCGGTGTATTCGGAAGCGGATGTGCATTCGTTGCCGGTGCAGTTGGCAGACGAGGCGATTTGCATCGGTTCGGCGCCGGCGTCGCAGAGTTACTTAAAGGCGGATCGTATTCTCGGGGCGGCGGAAATCGGCGGCGCGGATGCTGTTCATCCCGGTTACGGATTTTTGGCGGAAAGCGCAACGTTTGCCGAACAGTGCGAAGCGTGTCGCATCAAATTTATCGGTCCTTCGCCGCAGGCGATTCGTTTGATGGGGGATAAAATCGCGGCGCGACAAATGGCGCACAAAGTCGGCGTTCCGACGGTTCCCGGGAGCGAGGGCGCGATTTCGGACGAGGAAGAAGGCTTGAAGCTCGCCACAAAAATCGGCTTTCCCGTTATTATCAAATCCGCGGCGGGTGGCGGCGGAAAAGGTATGCGCACCGTGTGGAATGCGGCGACGTTTTTAAAAGCTTTTCTGTTGGCACGTACGGAAGCGGAAAAGGCGTTCGGCGACGGTTCGGTGTACATTGAAAAATTCATTGAAGATCCGCATCACATTGAATTTCAGGTGTTGGCGGATGCGCACGGGCATGTCATTCACGTCGGCGAACGCGATTGTTCGTTGCAGCGCAATTACCAGAAGTTGGTTGAGGAAGCGCCTTCGACGTTTTTAAATTCCTCCCTGCGCGAAAAAATGGGCAAAGCCGCGGTGAAACTGACGGAAAAATGCGGTTACGAAGGCGTCGGAACCATCGAGTTTTTAGTGGATAAAAAGGGTGATTTTTATTTCATCGAAATGAATACTCGCCTTCAGGTGGAGCATACCGTGACCGAGGAGGCCATGGGAATTGATTTGGTTCAGTGGCAGTTGAGGGTGGCAAACGGCGAAGAGTTGACATTACGACAGAAGGATATTAAGTGCCGCCGACACGCAATCGAATGTCGCATCAATGCCGAAGATCCCGACAATAATTTTATGCCGTGCCCCGGGCATGTGGATTTTTACCACGAACCGGGCGGGTACGGCGTGCGCATGGATTCGCACGTGTATGCGGATTATGTCATTCCGCCGTACTACGACAGCCTGATCGGGAAGGTGATTGCGACGGGACAAACGCGGGAGGAAGCAATCACGCGTATGTCGCGCGCGTTGGGTGAATACCTCGTCGGCGGCATTAAGACGACGATTCCGCTGTGCAAAAAGATTATGCTGGATCCGACGTATTGTGCCGGCGGAATTACGACGCATTTTATGAAAACCTTTTTGCAACGAACCACGGAAACCAAGAAAAAGAAGAAAAAATGAGCAATAACTCGCAGCAACTGTCCGAAAAGATAAGCGTCCCGTTCCCGAAGGAGCATTCGACGTCGGTGAAGGGCGATATTAAAATCAATCTTGCCGTGGTGGCGGGAATTGTGCGTCTGGCGGCTCAGCGCGTCAAAGGCGTGCATTCGGTCGGCGGCGGTTTTGTGGAGGGGATTGCCGAAATGTTCTCCAAGAAAGATTCCGAGCGCGGTGTCAAAGTGACCGAGAACGAGAACGGCAATTATGACATTGAGGTCAAGGTCAACTTATTGTTCGGTGCGGAACTGGTGAAGGTCGGCGAAGACATTCAGCAAACCATCGCCGAAAGCGTGTTGCAAATGACCCGCAAGCGGGCGGAGCGTATTGACGTGATTATCGACGGCGTTCGTACCGAAACATCGGATGCAGGCACGAAAAATGCTTCTTCTTAAAAGCCATCGAAGGAGTGAGAAATATGGAAACGTGGGATCAACAACTGTTGGCGTTTATCATCAAGTATAAAGAGGCGGTCGGCGGTGCATGCCTCTTTCTGCTGTCATGGTATATGCTTCATCGCTTCCGCGTCTTCCGTCAGCCGTTTCGCGCCGCATCCACCGACAACGGTTCGGTTTGGGTCAGTCGCGCAACGGTTTTGAATTTGATTCAATCGGCGTGTGCGGGAATCGAAGGCGGTTCCGTTAAACGCGTTCAATGCATCAATAAACGTCGGTTGCTGCTTTTGAAATTATACATCTCCCTGGATGTCAATCAATCGTTCGAAGTGTCCTCCATGCGCTTCCAGGAAGCGGCAAAAAACGCCGTTACGCATTGCCTCGGCGCGCTGAAAGCCGTTCGGGTGGACGTGGTGTTGGACGGTGTGAAAGGGGAGTATATCAATTCGAAAAAGTCCGTTGCTTCAACTGGGTTGTTGACTTCTGTTTCGGGAACCGAGTCTGTTAAATCCTCTGAAAATTCGTCGACTGTCCCTTCGGCGGGGGATGTAAAATCTGAGGACGATTAAGGCTGGCGGATCGGTAGTGAGACATTAAAAGTACCGATTTTTTTTGATTTTTTTGAAAAACCGCCTGTTGAAGGGTGTGAAAAAGAGGGCAGATTGTTGAGCCTCATCGATAGTGTTTCGTAAAGTAACGTTTGCTTTTTTCGGAAAATTATTTAGGTGCGTGCGCACGAGCCCGATGGGTATGTATGGGGAATTTCAAACGTGTCAATTGCCCCCAAAAAATCCTTTGCCACATAAAATGAAACAACTTTCCATAAAAGTATGTCGGAACCGAAAAGAGTTCTTTTAACGGGCGATCGCCCGACGGGTCCGTTGCACCTCGGGCATTACGTTGGGTCGTTGCAAAATCGCGTTCAATTGCAGCATACCTGCGAGCAGTTTGTGATGATTGCCGACATGCAGGCGTTGACCGATTATTTTGAACGTCCCGAGCATGTGGTCAAAAATGTCGCCGAAGTTGTTAAGGATTACTTGGCGGTCGGGATTGATCCGAAAAAGACGACGATTTTCATCCAGTCGCAAATTCCCGAGTTATGCGAATTGACGATGTTGCTGTTGAATTTGGTCACAACATCGCGTTTGCAGCGCAATCCGACGATTAAGAACGAAATTCAACTGCGCGGTTTCGAGGAATCGATTCCGGCGGGTTTTTTGTGTTATCCCGTCAGTCAGGCGGCGGATATTACGCTGTTTCGCGCGACGCACGTTCCGGCAGGCGAGGATCAGGCGCCGATGATTGAGCAAACCAACGAATTGGTGCGGCGTTTCAATCATACTTACAAAACGGATTGTCTGTGCGAGGTCGAACTGATGCTGAGCAAAACGCCGCGTTTAATCGGCATTGACGGCAACGCAAAGGCCTCAAAGTCGCTCGGGAATGCTATTTTTCTGTCCGATTCCGCCGAAACGGTTCACGAAAAAGTGTTTTCGATGTACACGGATCCGAACCACATTCGCGTTTCCGATCCCGGCAAAACCGAAGGCAACGTGGTATTCGCTTATTTGGATGCGTTTGATTCCGATAAGGATGAGGTAGAATCGTTAAAAGCGCAGTATCGAAAAGGCGGGCTGGGGGATATGACGTTAAAACGTCGGTTGGATGAGATTTTGCAAACTTTACTGGCACCCGTTCGCGAGAAGCGCGTCGCCGTTACGGATAAGGAAGCCTTGGAGATTGCGATCGAAGGTACGAAGAAGATGAAAACGATCGCGCAAAATACCATGGAAGCCGTTCGCAATGCGGTCGGAATTGTGTATCGCGCGGAGTGAAGACCTATTGAGTAGGCTGTTTCAAAAACAGAGAGCTGCCAGTGCATGCTTGTTTTGCATGCGGGAAAGACGGGTTAAAGCATTTGACAGGCGGCGCGTGACTTTTTAGTGGTGAGATAATGAAAACGACACGGAAGTCGCTCGGTTTTTCGTTGATTGAGGTCGTCATTTGTCTGGCGGTTATGAGCGTGTCTCTCGGCGTTTCGCTTAAGGGTTATCAAATCGTTCGCCGTTGGTTGGATTATTGGAACCGAAGGGCGATTGCCTTTTCCGTCGCAGATGCTTTTGAGAAGTATTACGAATACTACGGAAAGCATGCAAACGCCTTCCCGAAAAACAAGTGGTTTGATGTATCGTCCGGGAATTACTTTGTGCGTTTTATGGGAGTGATGTCCGATTGTCCGCCGATAGGTGCCAATCCGGAACGCATCGAATTTTACCGACCGACGGCGGAGCAGACGCGTACCGAAAGAGTACGCGGTCCGATTTATATTTATCTGAAAGACGAATGGATCGATCGGCGTGCCAATCCGATGTCGCAATTGAGTGAGCTGACGGGAGGGCGTTCCGTTCCCGTTCATGAAGTGGTTCACGGCGAAGAGGTGTTATGGTTCGTGCCTCAGTAATTCGACGAGACGGTTTACGATGGGTGCACGGCGTAAAAGGTTCTTCGAATGTCTGATGTCTGTTTTTTATCCGCTTTTCCTGCGTCAAAAACATCAACATACAAAAAACCTTGCACACAAAAACGTTGGGCATCAGTTTGAAGTCGTAAGCGCGGTATGAAGTTCGTTTTTATCACGGGAGGCGTTGTGTCATCGCTCGGGAAGGGGCTGACGGCGGCCTCGATCGGGGCGTTGTTGGAAGCGCAGGGGTTGAAGGTCGGGATGTTGAAAATGGATCCCTACTTAAATGTCGACCCGGGCACCATGAACCCGTGTCAGCACGGCGAAGTCTATGTGTTGGAAGACGGTGCGGAAACGGATTTGGATCTCGGGCATTACGAACGTTTCACGCATGCGAAATTGACGCGCAACAACAGCGTGACGTCGGGGAAGATTTACGAAGCGATTTTGCGGAAAGAGCGCGAAGGTTCCTATTTGGGGAAAACCGTGCAGGTCATTCCTCACGTGACGGACGAAATCAAGCGCCGCATTGCGCTTTGTGCGTCTGAGGACATCGAAGTGCTGATTGTCGAAATCGGCGGTGTGGTCGGCGACATCGAAGGGCTTCCGTACCTGGAAGCGTTGCGTCAGTTTGCGCAGGAACAGGGGCGGAACAATGCGGTGTTCGTCCATTTGACGTTGCTGGTGTATTTGCGGGTGTCGTCGGAATTGAAAACCAAGCCCTCCCAGCAGAGCGTTGCCAAACTGCGCGAAATCGGATTGCAGCCCGACATCTTGGTTTGTCGCACGGAAGTTCCGATGGAGGAAAGCGTTCGCGAAAAGTTGAGTTTGTTTTGCAACGTTCCGACGGAGGCCGTCGTTGAGGAACGCGACGTTGAAGTTTCGACCTACGAATTGCCGCTTTATTTGCATCAACAGCACCTGGATAAATTATTATTATCCCGCCTGGGGTTGCCGTACGTCGAAAAGCCGCTTTCGGTGTGGGAGGACGTCAATCGGCGCATTCGTTTCCCGAAAACAACCGTTACCATTGGTCTCGTCGGAAAATATACCGATATTCCCGATGCTTACAAATCCGTTCGCGAGGCATTAGCGCACGCGGGTATCGAAAATCAATGCAAAGTCGATATCCGAACCGTTGAAGCGGAGTCGTTGGAAGTGGACGGATGGGAAGAAAAGTTGTCGGATGTGTGCGGCATTCTGGTGCCGGGCGGCTTCGGATTGCGCGGTTTGGGAGGGAAAATGCGCGCGATCCGTTATGCGCGCGAACATAAGGTGCCGTTTTTCGGTATTTGCCTCGGGATGCAACTGGCGGTGACGGAATTTGCGCGCAACGTTTTGGGATACGCGGATGCCTGCAGTACCGAAACGAATTGCCCGACCGAACATCCCGTGATTGACCTGATGGAGGCGCAAAAGAAGGTTTCGTGCAAAGGCGGAACCATGCGTTTGGGAGCGGAACCGTGCGTTTTGGCGCCGAACAGCCGTATTCGGGAGATTTACGGTACGGAACGCATTTCGGAGCGTCACCGCCATCGGTATGAATTTAACGATACTTACGCGCAGGCATTCGAAGAGAAGGGTTTGCGTTTGGTCGGACGACATGAGCAACTTAACATTGTCGAAGCGGTGGAGTTGCCGAGCCATCCGTGGTTCATCGGCGTTCAATTCCATCCCGAATTTCAATCGAAGCCGCATCGTCCGCATCCGCTGTTTGTCGGTTTTGTGAAGGCGAGTCTTGCGCATCAAAAACAGGGTTGAAAACTGAACGTTTCGGGCTAAAATTAAGGTAATGAAACGCTTCCTTTTTCCTTTTTTATTGCTCTTGGGCGGCTGTTCATGGTTTAAAACCTCAACCGAACCGAATCCGCGGTTGTCGGATACCGTTGTTGAGCTTTCGAAGCCGAATGAAACGGAGCCCTCGATAACGGTTGATGCGAAGGAAGTCGGTACATCGGAGGAAACACCGCCGTGGTACGGGCTGTATGACGAAAAGGACGTGGTCGGTCGGATTTTTTTCGAGTTCGACAGTTCGGTTGTTTCGGAGCGCGATCGGTTGTTTTTGAAGAATAAAATTATCCCCTTGCTCCAAAAGAACCCGCAGCAGCGTTTATTGCTGGCGGGATATGCCGATTGGTACGGCGAGGATGCATACAACCAAAACATCGGTACCCGACGGGCACAACAGGTCGCGGATGTTTTGATGTCCTTCGGTGTTGCATCCGATCGACTGGGCATGATTACGCTCGGAAATCGGGAGGCGACGCGCAACATCGGGAAAGAAGATGCCGTGAAGGATCGCCGTTGCGACATTGTGCTTTTGCATTAACCGTGCTCCGTGAAACACTTTCCCGCGTTGCGACGTTGGAAGCAATCTGTCGAGGAGTACGTCAGAGAGCTGTTATATCGTCCGCCGAAGGATAAAAAGGCGGCGTGCATCGCGTTTTTTTTTCGTGCGCTGTCGATTGTCTTCGGCGGTATTGTTTTTTCGCGGGAAAAACTGTACAAGAATCGTTTATTGAAGGATCATCCGCTCGGATGTCGGGTGATTGTGGTCGGGAATTTGACGGTCGGCGGTACGGGGAAAACACCGGTTGTGGAAAAGTTGGCGCGCTTGTTGCAAAACCGGAGGCGAAAAGTTGCGATTTTGAGTCGCGGTTACAAAAGCAAAGCCGAACCGTGGTGGAAGAAGAGCTGGCATTGGCTGGTGCATGCCGATCCGTGTCCGCCGAAGGTGGTGAGTGACGGCGTGCGCTGTCTATTGCCGTACGAAAAAGTAGGCGACGAACCGTTGCTGTTGGCGAAAAATTTGCCCGGCGTATGTGTGGTGGTCGATAAGAATCGCGTGAAAGCGGGGCAGTACGCAATCGAAAAGTTCGGGTGTGATTTGTTGTTGCTGGACGACGGTTTTCAGTATTTTCGTCTGAAAGGCGCGTCTTATATTGTGCTGATTGACGCGACCAATCCATTCGGGAATGGGCATATCCTGCCGCGCGGCATTTTGCGCGAACCGATGAATCGTTTAAGGCGCGCGCAGTTTATTGTTTTCACCAAGAGCGATCGGGTTGCGGCGGAGGATTTGAAAAATCTGGAACAACGGGTGCGGTGTCATAACGAATATGCACCGATTTTTTTCTGCAAACACGTACCGAAATATCTGCAAGCCGTTAACGGTACCGAACGGTTGGAATTATCTTCGTTAAACGGTTGTCGGGTGGCGGCGTTGAGCGGGATTGCATCGCCGCGGTCATTTGAACAGTCGTTGGAAGATAACGGTGCAAACGTAGTGTACGGGAAGCATTTTTTGGATCATCACGGTTATTCGGAAGAAGATTTACGCGAATTCTTTGCGGAAGCGAAGCGTGCTGATGCCGATGCGGTGATCACGACGGAAAAGGATGCGGTTCGTATTTCGGCAACTTCGTTTGAATTGCCGTTTTATTTTTTGCGCATGGAAATCGAGTGGACGGGAAACGACGATCCGTTCGAAAGGATTTTGCAACAATTATCGGTGAAGGCGGCATGAAGGAGCGGATTTGGTTTATTTTCGGGGCGGATGAGTTTTTTGTCGAACTCAGGGCAAAAAAGTGTATTGAAGAACAAACGCAGGGCTTTTCGTTGGAAACGATCGACGGAACCGTCAATACGATTGCCGATTTAAAACAGGTTGTCGATCGGGTTATCGAAGCGTTGCAGACGGCGGATTTTTTTACGCCCAACAAATGCGTTTGGTTGCGCGCGACCAATCTGTTCGGTACGGGGTCGCCGGCAACGACCGAAGGCGGGCAGGGGAGTATCGAAAAGTTTTTATCCGTCCTGCAACGATTACCTTCGGGAACGTGTTTAGTGATTTCCGCTTCGCCGGTCGATAAGCGCATGCGTCTGTTCAAAACCGTGCAGACGCTGGCGACATGCGAAGAAATGGAGGAGAAACAGTCGGAAGCGTATCTGCGGTTTCTGATAAAGAAATTATGTAAAGAGCAGGGCGTTGCGATTGAAGCCGATGCCTGTGAATTGTTGTTCCAAAAGATGAACCGACAGCCGCGCGCAATTGCCAACGAGTTCGAAAAACTGGCGTGCGCGAAACAGTGGAGCGGGTGTATTACGATTGAGGATGTGCAAACGTACACGCCGACGCTGATGAATAACGAATTTTTTGAACCCGTCGAAGCGTTTTATGCCAAAGACGCGATGCGTTACGTTCGGAGTCTGCGCCAACATTTTATTCTCAACAAAGAAATGCGCAGCGTGTGGACAATGTTCCAAAATCGCAATCGCCTTCTCATCCAATCGACTTCGTTAAAATTGTCCTCCATTTCGAAGGTGACGCTTGATAAAGCCTATACTTCATATGCGGATGATTTCGGTGCGGTTGAGGATAAGAATACGTTCTGTATTTTTTCGCAAAATCCCTGGTATGTCAGCCGTTTGAAATCCGCTTTTCCATTGCCGACGCTGTTGGAACTTCAGAAAGAATTGGTGTCGATTTTTGACAAAACCTTATTGTATCCGAAGCAGGCGTGTGCGTGGATGGAAGCGTTGGTGCGGTTCTTTTAAGGTTTTTCGGACATTTGTGAGGTGCATATAACACGCGCGCAATCTCTTGCGGTTGTTTTAATGTTTAGAGGCAGGAGAAAAATTTTCCGAAATTCCAAGATAACGGCGAAATTTGCTTTTTAAAAACAACGAAGATTGCTATCATGGAACCATGGACGGTATCAAGTCGGTTCGGGAGTTGGCGGTTGAAAAAAAGCGTGTTTTTGTGCGTGCGGATTTCAATGTGCCGCTGGATCCGAGCGGTACGGTAACGGACGATACGCGTATCACGGCGGCGTTGCCGACGATACAATACCTGTTGGAGCAGGGCGCAAAAGTGATTTTGGCGAGCCATTTGGGGCGTCCGAAGGGGAAGCGCAACATGCAGTATTCGTTGCAGCCCGTGGCGCGGATTTTGGCGACGCGCCTCAATCAGCCGGTTTTGTTTTTGGACGATTGCATTGGCAAAGATGCGGAGCAGGCGGTGGCGGATATGGCGGAAAATTCCGTCGTTTTGTTGGAAAATCTGCGTTTTCACCCCGAAGAAGAGGCGAACGACGAAGCGTTTGCCAAACAACTGGCGGCGTTGGCGGATGTTTATGTCAACGATGCCTTCGGAACGATGCACCGCGCGCACGCGTCGACGGCGGGGATGGCTCCGTTTGTGTCGCAAAAGGCGGCGGGTTTTTTGGTCGAAAAGGAATTAAACTTCTTAAAGGAGAAAATCGACGTCCCGCAACATCCGTTTTGCGTGGTGTTGGGCGGCGCGAAAGTGAGCGATAAAATCGGTGTGATTGAGGCACTTTTGGAGAAAGCCGACCAAATTCTCATCGGCGGCGGCATGTGTTTTACGTTTGCGTTGGCGCAGGGGAAAAATATCGGCAACAGTTTGGCGGAACCCGACAAGGTTGAACTTGCGAAAGAGCTGTTGGAAAAGGCGAAAGCGCGCGGCGTTGATTTGCGTCTGCCGACGGATGTGGTCGCTTCCGATGCCGTTGATATGAAGGCGCGTACCTTGGGTGCGACGAAAATTTTTGAAAGCAACATCGACAACGGTTGGCAGGGCGTGGATATCGGACCAAAAACCGTCGAGGATTACGCGTCATGTATTCGAGCCGCGAAAACGGTTTTTTGGAACGGACCGATGGGAATTTTTGAAATTCAGGCTTCCGCGGAAGGTTCATTCCGCATTGCGCAGGCGTTGGCGGCGTGCGAAGGCACAACCATTGTCGGCGGCGGCGACTGCGTGAAGGCGGTGCGTCAGAGCGGTTGCACGGCGGATATTACGTTCCTCAGTACCGGCGGCGGCGCAAGTTTGAAGCTGTTGGAAGGGAAGCCGCTTCCGGGATTGGAAGCGTTGAAGCGATAAATTTTCCAATTCGGCCGATATAAGAAATACGTATGGGAAAACGATTCTTAATCGCCGGAAATTGGAAGATGAACAAAACCGCCGCGGAGACGCGTGCGTTTTTTGAAGCCCTGAAGCCTTTATTAACGCCGACGGTGCGCAGTGAGTTACTGATTTGTCCGTCGTTGGTGAGTTTGGCGGCGGCGTTCGAAGCCAATGCTTCGGTCGGGATTGCGCTGGGGGCGCAAAACGTATATCCGAAGGACAGCGGCGCCTTCACGGGCGAAGTGTCGCCGTTAATGCTGAAAGAATTTGTTTCGTACGTGCTTGTCGGTCACAGCGAGCGTCGCACGCTGTTGCACGAAAGCGACGATTTTATTAACGAAAAACTGCATGCGTTGTTGGCGACGGGCTTGAAACCGATTTTGTGCGTCGGCGAAACGCTGTCGGAACGCAAAGAAGGACGCGCCTTTGAGGTGATCGCGCACGAGCTGGCGGAAGGCTTAAATGGTGTGACGAACGAACAACTTGCGCAGGTGACGATTGCCTACGAACCGATTTGGGCGATCGGAACGGGCGAAACGGCGACGCCCGAGACTGCGGAAGAAATGCACGCGTTTATGTATGATTGGCTGACAAAGCGTTTCGAAGCTTCTTCCGTCGAGAAGGTTCGCTTGTTGTACGGCGGTTCTTTAAAGGTCGACAACGCGAAACAGCTCTTGTCGCGACCGCATATCGACGGCGGATTGATCGGCGGTGCTTCGCTGAAAGCCGATTCCTTTGTCAAAATCGCGCGTATTGCGGACGGGATTGAGAAAGGAGACGTCTGACAAGCTTCCTGAGCGGTTTTAAAGGCGCTTCCGGCGACGCAATTTGCGGTTTGGATTGTGTTAAAACGCGCAGAGTGACGATTGAAAAGCATGTACATTGTCTGTACAGTGCCTCTGTATGAACGTTGCCTTTGATGCAAAGCGGTTCCGTTTAAGTATTTTCCTTTCCTGACTTGCTTCATGTGCGAAGTGCGACTCCAACGGACGAACGGGGTGTTGCGGGCTAAGAGATTTAGCTTTTAAAAAAAGCCGGGATATGCGAATGTTTTTTGGCGCGTTCGTGCTTCGGTAGTGTTTTTGAGCACGTTGTCGTTTTGTGTTACAGTCTGTTGCTTTAAGCTTGCAGAGTGCTCGATAATCGCACCCAGTAAAGCTGTCGGCGCGGAGAGATGACAGAGTGGTCGATTGTGCCTGACTCGAAATCAGGTGTGGGGCAACCCACCGGGGGTTCGAATCCCTCTCTCTCCGCCAGGTTTTTGAAGGGCGGTTTTTAAAAAAAGCACCATCGCGGAGAAGAAGGCGGAAGTATCCGAGGATGCGGAAAGCTGTGTCGGCGTTGTCGAGTACTTCTGTTCAGTATGACTTTCAACACAAGATTTAGATTCCATCTGTTGCGGTGCGGTTGTTGATTGAAACAACGCACATTGCGTCTTGACGCTTATAAAGAAGATTTTTTACCATGAGCTGTGTTGGGTTTTCGAAGCACTTTCATGCTTTTGGCGCCGCATTGTTTGGCGATGTGCTCTTTCGACACAAACACTATGACCACAACGTCGACTTCGGAGCGGTAGTTTATTTCCGCTTCTTTCCTTCCTCTTTTTATCCTTATGTTTCGTAGATATAAAAACCAAGCCTCGTTTCTGATCTTTTTCGGTGCATTGTTGTTGCCGTTGCTGTGTGGAAATTTTGTGCCGACGACCGTAAAGGCTTTCCTGCACGCCGTCAGTTTATGCATTAAAGAAGGGTTGGTGTTTTGTCTGCCGTTTGTGATTTTCTCACTGCTGTTCGGCTCAATTTCACGCCTCGGTCATCGGGCGTTTCGCGTGGTGCTGACGATTTTCCCGCTTATTTGCTGTTCCAACTTTTTAAATACCATGCTGAGTTACGGCGTTTCCAAAGTTCTGTCGGGGCAGGGCGAACGCTATTCGGAGGCATTCTCCGGTTCGGCTTCCGTTTTGAAAGCTTCGTTTCACGTATCGCTGACGCCGTTGTTTTCCAATGATGTCGCGTTGGTGTGCGGTCTGATTTTGGGATTGTTTTTGCGACCCGTTTCCCAACCTGTGGCAATAGCCTGCGAGCGTGCGGCGTCGGTTGTGACGAATGTTTTTTTTAAAATTTTATTGCCGTTGATGCCGCTGTTTATCGTCGGCATGATGTTTAAAATGCAACACGACGGTATTTTGTCGTCCGTCTGCGGTTCCTACCTGCCGGTGTTGCTGGTATTTGTTTTGTCGGCGTGCAGTTGGATTTTGTTGCAATACGTCCTGTGGTCGAAAGGAAAGCTTTCGCAGGCGGCGACGTATGTGAAAAATGTGTTCCCCGCCGTTGCAACGGCTTTCGGCAGTGCCTCCAGTGCCGCCGCCATGCCGCTTTCGCTGAAAGCGGCGGAAAAAAATTGTTCCAATCCCGCCAATGCCGACATTATTATTCCGTCAACGGTTAATGTACATCTGGTCGGAGATTGTTTTTTTATCCCGATGTTTGCCCTGAGTGTTCTGCAGTCTTTTGGGTTGCCGTTCCCGAGTTTTGGCGTTTATTTGCTGTTCGCGTTCCACTTTGTGCTTGCAAAATTTGCCGTTGCGGCAGTGCCCGGCGGCGGCGTATTGGTGATGTTGCCGATTTTGCAGAATTATTTGGGCTTAACGCCTGATATGTTGGCATTGGTGACCGCAATTTACATTTTATTTGACCCGATCATTACCGCTTGCAACGTCGCCGGGAACGGTGCATTCGCGATTTTTTTTGACCGCATCGGGAGGCGGTTGCAGGGCGGGTGCGGTAAATGAGTAAAAATTAACGGTTGGGAAGAAAGATGGGCGGCTCCCCGTAAAAGCCGATCAAGAACGTGCGAATACCTGAAATTAAGGTGATTAAACAGACGGGTATTCTCTGCCATCTTTTCCTTGCCCCTTCATAATGTGTATGCTTTGGCCTCCTTTCGGAGGCGATTCTTCTCGAAAGCGATCAAAAGAGGTTTTTTCGTTTTTTTACTTTTTTTAAATTTTTTCGAACCATTCCTCCTCAAAAAACTTGATCTTCCTTCCTTCCTTCCTTTATCATGAAAACATGGAGAGGAAATTCACATGTTTCATAAGCTCAACGTGCGTTGTTGGGATGCTGTCGGGTGTGTCGTTGGGAGCGACGAGTAGTTCAGAGGTTGATTACGGACGGGAATGGAATCCCTATGTAACGGTACGCGGCGGGTGGTTGTTTGGAGGGAAGACGAAGTATGTTGACCGCTTGACACAAGGGCCTGCGGAAAAGAAGGGCGATCGTAAAGAGAGCCTTAAAAGTGCGTTGTCAGGTTCGGGTGAATTTGGTGTTTCGCTCTGTGAAGATCGCGTATTGGTCGGATTGGAATTGGGATATTTTACTGGGAAGGCAAAACACGAGTTTGACGCCAACGAAAAGGCAAAATACGGACCCCCTTTGACACTGAATTGGGTGGATGGCTCCTATGCCGTTGCGGACGGAAAGTACAAAAATCTTTTTGCCACCTTTAATGTAACTTTGAAGAAGGATGTCGGCGAACGCGCTTTTTTGTACGGCGGTGTTGGTGCCGGTATGGCGCGATCGGATTTTGGGGAACTTAAGAGTAAATGGGATGATGCCGGGGCATGGGTTACCGGAAAGATTGATTTTAAATCAAAATGGCGGTTTTTGGGGCAGGTATTTGCCGGTGTCGGAATTTATTTGGATGATAATTGGTCGCTGGGTATCGGCTACCGCATGCGGTATTTAACGGGAGATGTCAATGGATCAAAGGACTATGGCGGTGGTGTTCAGTGGGATTGGAAAGTGAAGCAGGATATTATCCATGCCGTCGAGGTGGGGCTGACATATCAGTTTTAACTCTATCCTGTTGCGGGATTTGTAAAAAACGAAGCGCGAGCACTATTCGATGCCCGCGCTTCTGTATTCCATTCAAATTGCGTCTTTACCTTCCGACATACGCTTCTTTGCGCTTGGTCTTCATCAAACGCGCGCGGTTCCGCAGTTTCCGCAGGAGTTTTTCTTCTAAATCGTCGATGGCATTGTAGAGATTATCCGAAAACGTCGAAACGATGAAGTTTGGTCCGCGAAGTTCGATAATGCCCTTGGCTTCGAAGGCACTTTGATCTTTTTTATCGACATCTTTCGTAAGTTCCACGCGAACGCGGATAATATCGGGTTCGTGACGAAAAAGCTTGCTCATTTTTTCGTGCACAATCGACTTAATGGCTTCGGTCAGTTCAAAATGAACGCCGGTAATAATAACGGAAGCGGTATCCATGCCTGTATGTAAAGCAGTTTTTATGCCAATATTTCGGCAGAAAACATCGAAAATATGCTTATTTCAAAGTTCGGAGCTCGGAGCCGTCGGACGTTTCGCGGGCATATTTTAAAATTGCACGTACCAGATTATCTCTTTCGGCAGACGGGGTGTTGTAACGGACGTAAACGCTGCGCAAGAGGTATTCGAAGCAGTTGGCACGGAACCGTGCTTTAATTTCTTCCTTTAAACAATCTCCGCAGGTTGCATCAAAACCGTCAACGCACTTATTGAAACAGGTTGTCACGGAATTGATGAAATCCTCCGTTTTTTTGGAGCTGAATTGCGTTGTGTGCGGAACCATGACCGAATACAGAACGGTTGACCAGGAACCGTCGGATGCCTGTGCGGCAAGGTACCACGGATCCTTATGAAGTTCGTTGGCAAGTATGTCGGATTTTTTAAGATCATACCAGGAACGAATGCCGGTGCGTACAATTTCCGCGATTTCATCGGTTACGTTAAAAATCTTTGCGCAAGCCTGTACATATTCCTGAAACAAGGATTCGGCTTTACGGAAAATTTCTGAGGTTGTGTCGGAAAGATGCCGGAAGTTTGGCTTTGATGCGTCCGGCGGGTTTGTGAGTTCGCATTGTATTTTATCAAAGGACCACCGCGAAAGATGATGAAAACAAAAGATATCCCCGCGATGCCTTTGTCCGGACGGTTTTTCGTAACCGCCGGTGTCGATTTTGGTTCGAATTTCCTCAAACGACAGCGCATCTTTTTCTAAAAAAGTAAGCAAATCCCGCATGAGAGCGACGGCAAGTTTGTGAAGGTTTTCAAGGATTTTTGTTTCGTAATCGTCGGAGCAGGCTTGAATTTTTTGCAACAGCTCTTCCGACGGAACGGGGAACGCAACGTTATGGTAAAGAACGTTATGTACAATTTCGCGGAGCGGGCGCGTTGCCGAACAAGGCTCGATAAACGGCAACAACACCCAGAAAAGCAGAAAAATTTTCAATCTCACTTTTCTATACCCTCACCATATGGAATGTGCCAAAGGTGTCAATCGAATAGGAATTATTTTGTATTTTATGGAAAATTTTTCCGAAATACGGCTTGTCGGATATGATATTAAGGGAAGTTGTCTGCCCATATAGGTATGAAAGCTTTTGTGTTGCCGACGTTGAGGCAACTGTACGGCGGCGAAATTTTTATGAAAAATGCGGTTATTTTCCGCAAAAAAAACGCTTGACGGCTTTCCCGAACACCTCAACAGTGGAGGAAGCATAGCTTTTGTGAAAGCCGAAAGCGGCGGAACGTGCCCTTGTAGCTCAGTCGGCAGAGCGCGTCCTTGGTAAGGACGAGGTCGGCGGTTCAAGTCCGCTCGGGGGCTCCACGGTTGAAAGCGTGCGTCGGGAACTTTAATTTTGATATGGCGAAGGAAACATTCACTCGAACGAAGCCCCACGTGAACGTGGGAACGATTGGTCACGTGGATCACGGTAAAACAACGTTGACGACGGCGCTCCTGAAGGTGCAGGCCGATAAAGGTTTGGCGCAGGTAAAGTCTTACGCGGAAATTGCGAAAGGCGGTACGGTGCGCGATGCGTCGAAGATTGTGACGATTGCGGTTTCGCACGTCGAATACGAGACGCCGAACCGTCACTATGCGCACGTGGATTGCCCGGGACACGCGGACTTCGTTAAGAACATGATTACCGGTGCCGCGCAGATGGACGGCGCGATTTTGGTGGTTAGTGCCTATGACGGTCCGATGCCCCAAACGCGCGAGCACATTCTTTTGGCGCGCCAGGTCGGTGTTCCCAATATCGTTGTGTTCCTTAATAAGGTCGATTTGGTCGACGATGCCGAAATGTTGGATTTGGTCGAGGTAGAGGTTCGCGATCTGTTGAAGAAGTACGAATATCCCGGCGATGACATTACCGTTATTCGCGGTTCGGCCTTGGGGGCTTTGGAAGGGAAACCGGAAGCGGTGAAGTCCGTTTCGGATCTGTTGGAGGCGTTGGATAAGGATATTCCGGAGCCGAAGCATGATTTGGATAAGCCTTTCTTAATGTCCATCGAGGATGTTTTCAGTATTACGGGTCGCGGTACCGTGGTAACGGGGCGTATCGAGCGCGGCGTTATTAAGGTCAACGATGAAGTCGAGATTGTCGGTTTGGGCGAAACTCGCAAGACGGTTTGTACCGGTGTCGAAATGTTCCGCAAGTTGTTGGATCAGGGGCAGGCGGGCGATAACGTCGGCGTTTTATTGCGCGGTATTGAAAAGAAGGATGTGGAGCGCGGTCAGGTGCTGGCGAAACCCGGTTCGATTACGCCGCACACGAAGGCAAAGGCCGAGATTTACGTTTTGACGAAGGACGAAGGCGGTCGTCATACGCCGTTCTTTAAAGGTTATCGTCCGCAATTCTTCTTCGGAACCGCCGATGTCACGGGTGTTTGCGAATTGCCGGAAGGTACGGAAATGGTGATGCCGGGCGATAATCTCGGGATTACGATTGAACTCGGGAAGCCAATTGCGATGGAAAAAGGACAGCGTTTTGCCATGCGCGAAGGCGGTCGTACCATCGGTGCCGGTCGTATCGCGGAAATTTTGAAGTAAGAAATTTTTGTTGACAAAGGCAAAGTTCTTTTGAATGTTTTTCTTAATAGGGGAATAGCGCAATTGGTAGAGTAGCGGTCTCCAAAACCGTCGGTTGGGGGTTCGAGTCCCTCTTCCCCTGCCAGGTTTCGTCGTATGAAGTGGTTGAAAAAAGCGCGCGCGTTTTGTCGGGAAATGATCGGGGAGCTGAAAAAGGCTTCCTGGCCCGGTTGGCGGGAGTTGCGCCAATCCACCGTGAAGGTTTTGGTCGGGATCATTCTGTTGGGTGTGTTTGTAGGAGCCGTCGACATGTCTTTGTATCACATGGTGGATTTGTTGATGCATTGCGTGGGGCGTTAGGGAAATGACGGATACGCAAACGGACGATTTTAAATGGTACGCGGTGCGAACGCTGACGAACCAGGAGTTGAAGGTGAAGCGTTTTATCGATCAGGCGTGCGAGGCGGGTATGTTAAAGGATTGCGTTAAGCAGGTGCTGGTGCCGACGAAAACCGTCCTGGAGGTGAAAAACGGGAAAAAGACAAGTCGCACCGCCAAGTTTTTCCCCGGATACGTCTTTTTGTGCATGAAGCTTTATGACGAAGGCGGTGAATTTTTGCAGGATACGGCTTCGTTTGTTCGTCGCATTCAGGGCGTAACGGGCTTTATGGGCGGCGATAACCGCCCGGTTCCGATGAAGCCGTCGGAGGCGGAGGCGTTGTTGGGGCAGGCGGAAGAGAATCATGGCAAGAAGGTTTTAAAGGCGAATTACGAAGTCGGCGGAAAAGTGAAGGTGATCGACGGAGCGTTTGTCGGTTCGTCGGCGGTGATCGATGAAGTGGATGCCGAAAAAGGGCGTTTGCGCGTTTCGGTATCGATTTTCGGTCGCTTTACGCCGGTTGAGTTGGAGTATTGGCAGGTACGGAAGGAGAATTAAAGGATGGCATCGAAAAAAGTAACGGGTGAAATTCGGTTGCAGTTGCCCGCAGGCGCGGCAAACCCGGCGCCGCCGGTAGGACCGGCTTTGGGTGCGAAGGGCGTAAATATCATGAACTTCTGCAAGGAGTTCAATGCGCGTACGCAGGATAAAGCCGGATTGGTCATTCCGGTGGTGATTACGGTTTATTCGGATAAATCGTTCACGTTTATTTTAAAGACGCCGCCTGCTTCGGTGCTCTTGTGTAAAGCGGCGGGCATCCAGAAGGGTTCGGGCGAGCCGAATAAGAATAAAGTCGGTACGGTGACCGCCAAGCAACTGGAGGAGATTGCGACGATGAAGATGGCGGATTTAAATGCGATCAATGTGAAGCATGCGGCTCGGATGATTGCCGGGACGGCTCGCAGTATGGGAATTCAGGTCGTCGGGTAAAGGTATGAAGAAGTACGGAAAACGGTATCGCGCGGCTTTGGAAAAAGCGGAAGCCGGAAAGCGGTATGATTTAAAGAGTGCTTTTGCGACGTTGCTTTCGTTGCCGGCGACGAAATTCGATGAAACGGTCGAGTTGGCGTTGCATCTGGCGGTTGATCCGAAGCAGAGCGATCAGATGGTGCGCGGTCGTGTGCAGCTGCCGAACGGAAACGGCAAGGATGTTCGCGTGGTTGCTTTTACGAAGGATCCGCAGGCGGCGTTGAAGGCGGGTGCATGCGAAGCGGGTTTGTCGGATTTGATGGAGAAAATCAAGGGCGGCTGGCTGGATTTTGATGTGGCGGTTTCAACGACGGAAGCCATGAAGGACGTTAAAACTTTGGCGCGCCTTTTGGGCCCGAAGGGGTTGATGCCGAGTCCGAAGGCAGGGACGGTGACCGATGATTTGGCGGCTTGCATTACCGAGTTAAAGAAGGGGCGTGTGGAATTCAAGATGGACAAAGCGGCAAACGTGCAGTTGGGTATCGGTAAGCGTTCGTTCGGTCTTGAAAAGCTGTTGGCGAATGCGACGGCGGCGTTGGAGGCGATTCGTCAGGCGCGTCCGTCGGTTTTCCGCGGAAAGTTTGTGCTTAACGGTGCGATTTCATCGACCATGAGTCCCGGTTTATTGTTGGATGCTTCGGTGTTTGCCAAGTTTTAAGAGCGATGAGAATTGAAAAAACATTTTTGTTAAACGAGATTTCCGACAGCGTTAAGGGTTCGGAGTACGTTTATTTTGTGGACTTCGGTGGCGTGAAGGTGGATGAAATTTCCGAGTTGCGCAAAGGGTTGCGCGAGCACGGTGCGCAGTTTCACGTCGTTCAAAACACGCTGTTGCGAAAAGTCGGCGAAGGATTATCATGGCCGTCTTTTACGCAGTGGTTGCACGGACAGACGGGTATTGTGTTCGGCGGTGATAATCCGACCGGCGTGGCGAAGCTTTTGGTGCAATTTGCGAAAGATAAGGGAAAATTGCCCGCCAAAGGCGGTTTGATGGACGGTCAGTTGTATGACACGGCGGCGTTGGAAGAACTTTCGAAGTTGCCGGATCTGCCGACGCTTCGGGCGACATTCCTGTCGTTGTTGCTGACGCCGTATCGTCGTTGTCTGTATGTCTTGCAGGGGGTTCCGCAGGCATTGTTGAATGTATTGCAGGCGAAGAGCGGGAACTAATTATTTTCAGGTCAGGTTAGGGAGAACGGTTCTCCTTAAACGGTTCGTCTGAAAAAACGAATACTAATCTGTTCGGGAGAAATCATGGGAGAAATCAAAAAAGAAGAGGTCATCGAGTGGTTGAGTAACCAGTCGGTATTGGAGATTGCGGGTCTGGTAAAAGATCTGGAAGAAAAGTGGGGCGTCAGCGCGGCGGCTCCCGTTGCGGTTGCGGCGGCACCGGCGGGCGGCGCGGCAGCACCGGCGGCGGAAGAAAAGACGGAGTTTGACGTTATTCTCGCCGATATGGGTGCCAAAAAGATCGATGTCATCAAAGAGGTGAAGGCGATCACGGGCTTTGGGCTTGCGGAAGCGAAGGCACTGGTGGAAGGTGCTCCGAAGCCGGTAAAAGAAGGCATCGGAAAGAAAGAGGCGGAAGAAATCAAAGCCAAACTGGAAGCCGCCGGCGCAAAAGTCGAATTGAAGTAAATTACATAACCTTCGACAAGGATGGATTGGAAGAACCTTTCTTGTTTAAGTGCCTGAATTTATGTCCGATCGTATCAATCTCGGGAAATTAAAAGAAGTTATTCCTCCTTCGGATCTGCTGGGTCTGCAGTTGAATTCCTACAAAGAGTTTTTGCAACAGTATATTCCGCCGTCCGAACGCAAAAAGGTCGGCTTGGAGGCGGTCTTCCAAGACTTTTTTCCGATTGAGGATTATGACAATAAATATCGCCTTGAGTATGTTTCGTACCGGTGGGGTGATGTGACGGGCGATTATTGCGATTGCATCCGAAACGGCACCACGTACGGCACGTCTTTGTACCTGACGTTGCGCCTGATGAGCGACAACAAGCAGGTTCAGGAGGGTGAAATTTATTTGGGCGAGTTTCCGTTGATGACGGATCGCGCCTCTTTCGTCATTAACGGTGCCGAGCGTGTGGTGGTGAGTCAGTTGCATCGTTCGCCTGGCATCAGTTTCGACCAAGAGTGGCATCCGTCCGGGAAGCGGTTGCATGCGTTTCGCATTATTCCCGATCGCGGCGTCTGGGTGGAGGTTCAGTTTGATGCGAACGATCTGTTGTACGTTTATCTGGATCGTCGCCGTCGTCGTTATCGGTTCCTTATTACGACGCTTTTGCGCGCTTTCGGCTTCGGTACGAACGAAACCATTTTGAAGTTATTTTACAAGCCGACCAAAATGCGCGTTTCGGCGCTGTTGTCGCAGAACGATCTGACGCATTGGGTGTTGACGGAAGACGTGATTGACGTTGCGAAGGGTTTGGTGTTGGGGCGCGCGTTGGAGCCGAGCACCAAAACCGCACTGCAGGCGTTTCAACGGTCGAAAATCGAGACGATTTCGGTGGTCGACGCAAGCGCGGATGACGGTGCGATTGTGCGTTGTTTGAGAAAGGACGGTGCGACTTCGACGGAAGACGGATTGTGCGACATTTATCGATTGTTGCATCCGGGCGAGACTGTGAATTTGCAGGATGCGCGCGCCTTTTTTCAACGTTCTTTTTGCGATTCCAAGCGTTACGATTTGACGCGCGTCGGACGTTATCGTCTGAACGAAAAACTCGGTTTGGATGTTCCGCTTTCGAAGACGCTGCTTCAACCGATCGATATTGCGGAGGAGGTGCGCGAACTGTGTCGCTTGCGCAAGGGGCAGGGGTCGGTCGACGATATCGACTTTCTCGGCAATCGTCGCGTGCGTTTGGTAGGCGAACTGGTGGCGGCGCAATGCCGTTCCGGTTTGGCGCGCATGGAACGTATTATTCGCGAACGTATGGCGCAATTGGATCGGGCGGAAGGGGTTTCGTTAAAACATGTGGTGGATTCGCGCGCCGTCACGATGGCGGTGATTGATTTTTTTGCCCGCAATCCGCTGTCACAGCTGACGGATCAAATCAATCCGCTGTCGGAAATTACTCACAAGCGTCGTTTGTCGGCGTTGGGCGCCGGCGGTTTGGATCGCGAACGGGCGGGCTTGGAAGTGCGCGACGTGCATACTTCCCATTACGGTCGCATTTGTCCCATCGAAACGCCGGAAGGTTCCAACATCGGCTTGATCAATTCGTTGACGACTTACGCGCGCATCAACGAGCTCGGTCTCATTGAAACGCCGTACCGACGCGTGCATAACAAGGTTGTGACGGACGAAGTCGATTATCTGACGGCGGAACAGGAGAAAACGGAGGTTGTTGCGCAGGCGGATTCGGCGGTCAATTCGAAGGGTTGCCTGGAAGGTACCGTTATGGCGCGCAAGAATTTCGATGTGTGTGAAGTGAAGCCCGAAGAGGTGACGTACATAGAGGTTTCGCCGAAGCAGGTGATTTCGGCGGCAACCGCTCTCATCCCGTTTTTGGAGCACGATGACGCCAGTCGCGCGTTGATGGGTTCGAACATGTTGCGTCAGGCGGTGCCGCTGTTGCGACCCGAAGCGCCCTTTGTCGGAACGGGGTTGGAAGAGACGACGGCGCGCGATTCCCGTGTTACGGTTGTGGCGGAAGCGGACGGGAAGGTGGCGGAAGTGAGCGGTACGCGGATTGTCGTGACGCCCGACGGTACGTTGCCGCACGTGCGTAAGGATCAATCGTTGCGGACGGATCCGCAGAACGGATTATATGTTTATCCGTTACGTAAATTTGCGCGTTCCAATGCGATGACGTGTTTCAATGCCCGACCGTCGGTACGACCGGGAGATACGGTGAAGGCAGGGCAGGTGTTGGCGGACGGCGGTGCGACGGATCACGGCGAAACGGCATTGGGGCGCAATGTTCTGGTGGCGTATCTGTCCTGGAAGGGGTACAATTTCGAAGATGCGGTGATTTTGAGCGAGCGCATGGTTTCGGAAGATGTTTATACGTCGATTCATATCGAAGAATACGAAATCGTTGCGAACGATACGAAGCTTGGAGCGGAGGAAATTACGCGCGATATTCCGAATGTCGGCGAAGAGGCTTTAAAAAACCTGGATCGCAACGGGATTATCCGCATCGGTTCTGAGGTACATCCCGGGGATATTTTAGTCGGGAAAATTACGCCGAAGAGCGAAACGGAATTGGCGCCCGAAGAAAAGTTGCTGCGCGCGATTTTCGGAGAAAAAGCGGCGGATGTGAAGAATTCTTCCTTAGTTGCGCCGTCCGGTTGCTCCGGGTACGTGATGGACGTTCACGTGACGACGCAGGGCGGTATGGACGAAACGTCGGGTGTTGCGAGCGATCGCCGTCGTCGGGAGAAAAAGCTGATTGAAGAGTATCGGGTCGCCAAGGAGCGTTTGCGGGAATCGTTGACGGAGGCGTTGTCGAACGTTCTTTTGGGTGAAAAAATTCCCTTAAATATTACCAGCGGTGAAACGGGCGAGGTTATCATTCAGGCAAATCGGAAAATCACCAGAACGGCGTTGCGTAAATTGGCGTTTCATCCGAGCGACGTTCAAATGGAGCAGTCGCCGATTAAGTTGAGGGTTTTTGAGATTATAACGCCGTTTGTGCGTCAGTTTGACGAGGTAGAGGCATCGCATCGGGCGAAATTGGGGGATTTGGATGCGGAAGCGGCGGGAACCGTGAAGAGCGTGAAGGTTTGGGTTGCCGTCAAGCGCAAAATTTGCGTCGGCGATAAAATGGCGGGACGTCACGGAAACAAGGGCGTGGTGGCGCGCGTGGTTCCCGTTCAGGATATGCCGTTTTTGGAAGACGGGACGCCGGTGGACATGATTTTAAATCCTCTGGGCGTGCCGAGTCGCATGAACATCGGGCAAATTTTGGAGACGCATCTCGGTTTGGCGTGCAAACTGCTCGGTATTAAGGTTTCGACGCCGGTGTTTGACGGTGCTTCCGATGCAACCATCAGGGAGTATTTAAAGAAGGCGCATCTGCCGGAGGACGGCAAGGTGACGCTTTACGACGGATGTACCGGCGAGCCGTTTAAACGAAAAGTGACGGTCGGTTATTCCTACATGATGAAGCTCAATCACCTGGTGGATGATAAGGTGCACGCGCGTGCGGTCGGTCCGTACAGTCTGATTACGCAACAGCCGTTGGGCGGTAAAGCGCAGTTCGGCGGACAACGTTTCGGTGAAATGGAAGTGTGGGCGTTGGAATCGTACGGCGCGGCGTACACGTTGCAGGAAATGTTGACGGTCAAATCCGATGACGTTCAGGGACGTACCAAAATGTACGAATCCATTGTGAAGGGGTACCATTCGTTGCAGGCGGGTGTGCCGCAGTCGTTCAAGGTGTTGGTGAAGGAAATTCAGGGATTGGGATTGGATTTGCAACTCAATGCGGATCGCCTGATGACGGAAGAAGCGGAGGTTGCGGAGTAATTTTATGTTTAGGGACGACATTCACGGTCTTTTGGGGTTCGAGTCGGATCCGACGTTTGATTCGGTTCGGATTTCGATTGCTTCTCCCGAAACCATTCGTCAATGGTCGAAGGGTGAAGTCAAAACACCCGAAACCATCAATTACCGCACCTGGAAGCCGGAACCGGACGGTTTGTTCTGTCAACGGATTTTTGGTCCGGTGACGGATTACGAATGTGCCTGCGGTAAGTACAAGCGCATCAAGTACCGCGGGGTGGTGTGCGACCGTTGCGGCGTGGAGGTTACCGTTTCGCGCGTGCGCCGCGAGTGGATGGGACACATCGAATTGGCGGTTCCCGTGGCGCACGTTTGGTTTTTAAAGAGCGTTCCGAGCTGTTTCAGTCTGCTTTTGGATATGACCGTTCGCGATTTGGAGCGTGTCATTTACTACGAAAGTTATCTTGTTCTGGATCCCGGCAGTACGCCTTTGGAGAAAAAGCAGCTCTTGACCGAGAACGAATACCAATCGGCGCAAGCCGAGTTCGGCGAAGATGCGTTCACGGCGAAAATGGGTGCGGAAGCGATCCGTGAGCTGTTGTGCGACATGAGTTTGGAGGACGAGGCGGAGGAGATGCAGATGCGGATGGCGACGGATACCTCAAAAAGTCTGAAGCAAAAATTGTCCAAGCGTCTCAAGTTGATCAACGGAATGATTCGCAACAAAATCCGACCCGAGTGGATGGTGTTGCGAGTGTTGCCGGTGACGCCGCCCGATTTGCGTCCGTTGGTGCCGCTGGACGGCGGGCGTTTTGCTACCAGCGATTTGAACGATTTGTACCGTCGCGTCATCAACCGCAACAATCGTCTTCGCAGTCTGTTGCAACTGAAAACGCCGGATATTATCATTCACAACGAAAAGCGCATGTTGCAGGAGGCGGTGGATGCGCTTTTTGATAACGGTTGCCGCGGAACGCGTGCGGTTGCCGGTTCCAACGGTCGTCCGTTGAAGTCACTGAGCGAGTCGTTGAAGGGAAAGCAGGGGCGTTTTCGTCAAAATCTGCTCGGTAAGCGCGTCGATTACAGCGGTCGTACCGTGATTGTCGTCGGACCGGAGTTGAAAATTTACCAGTGCGGTTTGCCGAAACAGATGGCGTTGGTGCTGTTTGAACCGTTCATCATTCATCGATTGCGAGAGTTGGGTTTTGCCTATACGGTGCGTGCGGCGCGCAAGATGATCGAAAACAAAACGCCCGAGGTGTGGGACGTATTGCAGGAAGTGATTAAAGGGCATCCCGTGTTGCTGAATCGTGCGCCGACGCTGCACCGTTTGTCCATTCAGGCGTTCGAACCCGTGTTGATCGAAGGCGGTGCCATTCGTCTGCATCCGCTGGTGTGTGCGGCGTTCAACGCGGACTTCGACGGCGACCAAATGGCGGTACACGTGCCGTTATCCGCGGAAGCGATTATGGAGGCAAGGTTGCTGATGCTTTCGACGCACAATTTGTTTTCGCCTTCGAGCGGTAAGCCGATTACGGTTCCTTCGCAGGATATTGTTTTGGGAGTTTATGCGTTGACGTCGGAGACCAAACCGAAGCCGGAGAAAACCCGTCAGGTTCCGATTGTTTCGGGTGCCTTGGAAGCGGAGCGCATGGAGAGCGAGGGCATTCTTTCGTCGGACGACTGGGTGGATATGCCGAATCCCGATTATCAAAAGGAGACGAAATTTGGTGTTTCGTCGGATAAGTACCTTCGTACCACGATCGGTCGTATTCTTTTTAACGCCGTTTTCCCGAAGGAAGTCGGTTTTGTCAACGAAACGGTCGGAAAAGACAAGTTGTCGGACGTTATTAACGCGGCGTATCATTTGATTTCTTCGGAGGCGTTCGCCGAGTTATTGGATGCGCTGAAATCTCTCGGTTTTTCGAGGGTGACGCAAAGCGGTGTTTCCGTCGGAATGGGAGATATCGTCGTTTCGGATGAGAAAGCCGCCGTTATCGAGAAGAGCGAGAAGAAAATCAAGGAAGTCGAATCGCAATTCCGTCGCGGTATTATTACCGACAGCGAACGTTACAACAAGGTGATTTCGATTTGGACGAACGCAACTGAGGAAGTGGCGAATGCTTCGTTTGAAACATTGGCACAGCGCGGGAAGGACGGCGAGGTCAATTCGATTTGGATGATGATGGATTCGGGAGCGCGCGGAAACAAACAGCAGGTGCGTCAGCTGGTTGGCATGCGCGGTTTGATGGCGAAACCTTCGGGCGAAATCATCGAACAGCCGATTTTATCTTCCTTCCGTGACGGCTTGAAGGTTTTGGAGTACTTTACGTCGACGCACGGCGGTCGTAAGGGTATGGCGGATACGGCGTTGAAAACGGCGGATGCCGGGTATTTGACCCGAAAATTGTGCGATGTTGCCATGGATTGCGTCGCGGGAGGAACCGACGAGCCCTTGGATAACTCGAAGGGCGTTTGGAAGCAGGCGATTTGCGACGGTGATGATGAGATTGTTGCTTTGTCGGAGCGTATTGTCGGGCGTTGCGCCTGCGAGGATGTTGTCAATCCGAGCGATCCGAACGAATGCGTCATTCATCGCGGGGATTTGATTACCGAGACGCAGGCGAGGCGTGTTGAAGCGTTGGGAATTGATGCGGTGAAAATTCTGTCGCCGCTGACCCATATGGTTAAAAACGTGATTCCGGCGAAGGCGTACGGCGAGGATACGGCGACGCACGCGTTGGTGTCGGAAGGAACGTCGGTCGGAATTTTGGCAGCGCAGTCGATCGGTGAGCCGGGTACGCAGTTGACGCTTCGTACGTTCCACTCGGGCGGTGTGGCGGGTCAGGCGTTCAAAATGCCGGAATTTCGCGCGCAACATGCCGGTATCGTCAAGTATGACGGTTTGAGGACGGTGACGACGCAAGAGGGGACGATTGTGGCGTTAAACAAAACGGGTGTGCTTCGAATTTTGTCGGAGGATTACCGGGAGCTGGAATCGTACCGCATTCATCCGGGTTCCGTTATGGCGGTTGCGGATGGGGGTGCCGTTGAGAAGGGTGCCTCTCTGGCGGTGTGGGACGCAACCAAAATCCCGATTTTGTCGGAAAAGAGCGGCGAGGTGCGTTTCAAGGATATCATGGCGGGTGTGACCCTTTGTCGTGCCGGTGAAGGGGCTGATGTACGCATGATCATGGAGCATCAGGACGATTTGAATCCCTCCGTTGAAATTGTCGATAAACGCGGAACGTTGTTGGCGACCTATCCGATTCCGTCGGGAGCGCAGCTGGTGGTCGCGGAAGGTGATGCGGTGTATCCCGGGACGATGATTGCCAAAATGGCGCGCGTTTCGAACAAAACGCAGGATATCGTGGGCGGTCTGCCGCGCATTACCGAGTTGTTTGAAGCTCGTTGTCCGAAGAAAACGGCGGAAATGGCGCGCATCGACGGTGTGGTGTCGCTGACGGGAACGATGCGCGGAAAAAAGCGGTTGATCGTGACCGACGCCGAAACAGAAGCGGTCGATGTGCATTTTGTAGCGCAGGATAAGCAGATTATCGTTCAGGACGGAGATTTTGTGAAGAAAGGTCAGTTCCTGACCGACGGATTGGCGGATCCGCACGAAATGCTTGCCGTATTGGGCGAAGCGGCGACGCAGGAGTATTTGTTGTCGGAAATTCAAAAGGTGTATCGTTTGCAGGGAGTGACCATCAACGACAAGCACCTGGAAGTAATTTTGGCACGGATGTTCGGAAAGATTCGCGTAACGGATCCGGGTGATACGGAATTTTTCCATGACGAACAGGTGGATCGTCATCATTTTGCCGAAGCGAACAGGAACGTGGTCGAGATGGGCGGCAAGCCTGCCGAGGGCGAACCGATATTATTGGGAATTACAAAGGCGTCGTTGCAGACGGACAGCTTTATTTCTGCCGCTTCCTTCCAGGAAACAGCGCGTATTTTAACGGAAGCCGCCGCCGTCGGAAAGCAGGACAACATGAAGGGCTTCAAGGAAAACGTCATCATGGGAAATTTGATTCCTGCCGGAACCGGGATGCCGAAGTACCGACATTTGACGGTTTGTATAACGGAAGCGGGACAGGCGGCCGCCGGTGCGATTGCCGAAGGAGCCGTGTTGTGGGGAGATGCCGAAACGTCTTCAACGGAGAGTACTTCGGATGTTGCTCCCGAGGAAGCGGTATCGGTTGCGACGGAGCGTGTTTCTTAGGAAAGACGGTGTAAATGAAGGCTTTTGGAAAAAAAAACACGGCGATTACGGAGCAGTTTTGGGTACTCTGCGGTCGTATGCGTATTGTTCGTCGGTTCGAATGTGCGTCTGAGCGGTCACGCGGAGGCGGGACAGCGTGTAAAAAAGCTTGCGTTCCGTCGCGTGAATCTTTGTTAATGAAGTGTTAAGATAAGATGCCTACCATCAATCAGCTTATTTCACATCCGAGGCGGGCGGTACGTTCAAAGTCGTCCGCGCCGGCGTTGGAGAAACATCCGTTTAAGCGCGGCGTGTGCATTCAGGTGATGACGCGTACGCCGAAGAAGCCGAATTCCGCGGTTCGCAAAGTGACCAAAGTGCGTTTGACGAACGGTTCGGAAGTGATCGCTTACATTCCCGATGAAGGGCATAATCTGCAAGAGCACAGCATTGTGTTGGTGCGCGGCGGTTGCGTGCCCGATCTTCCTGGTGTGCGCTACCACGTAGTGCGCGGGACATTGGATGCGCAGGGTGTTGAGAAGCGTCGTCGCAGTCGTTCCAAGTATGGCGTGCATCGTCCGAAGGAAGCGAAAAAGTAAGGTTTTGTTATGTCACGTCGTCGAAGAGCAGTACGTCGGGAAATGAAAGGAGATCCGCGTTACAACAGTCCGCTGGTGGAACAGTTGACGAACCGCGTGATGCGTTGCGGGAAAAAGTCTTTGGCGCGCCGCATTGTGTACGGAGCGATCGAGAAGGTAAGCGAGATATTGGGTAAGGGCGATCCGATGGATTTTATGTTGGCAGCTTTGGAGAATATTCGTCCGAAGCTGGAAGTGAAGAGCCGTCGCGTTGGGGGGGCGACCTACCAGGTGCCGATGGAAGTTCCTTATCAACGTCAAATCGGTTTGGCGTTTCGTTGGCTTGTTTTGGCGGCGGATAAACGCAAGGGGACGATGGCGGAAGGATTGGCGAACGAACTGCTGGATGCGTACAACAATACGGGCGAAGTAGTGAAGAAAAAGGAGGAAGTCCATCGTATGGCGCAGGCAAATCGTGCCTTTGCGCATTTCCGCTGGTCTTAAACGGCTATGGCAGAACTTTCTTCGGCAAATTCTTCGGGTCGCAAATATCCGCTGGAGCACTTGCGCAACATCGGTATTGCTGCGCATATTGATGCGGGAAAAACGACGACGACGGAACGTATTTTGTTCTATTCGGGCGTGGTGCATAAAATCGGCGAAGTACATGACGGTGCCGCGACAACCGACTGGATGGAGCAGGAGCGCGAGCGCGGTATAACGATTACCTCGGCGGCGATCAGTTGCGATTGGACGAACAAAGGCGGTTTGTTTCCGGGGGTTCGTCACAGCATTAACATTATCGATACACCTGGGCATGTCGATTTCACGGCGGAGGTGGAGCGTTCGTTGCGCGTGTTGGACGGTGCGGTGGCGGATGCGGAATTTCTTTTCCATCGGCTCCAGGTGAATATCGGA
>JAEESJ010000031.1 GCA_016286235.1 Opitutales bacterium
TGCCAAAATCTACCCGAAGGCGTTTTGATATCAGAGGCATTTCGCTTTCCGGATGTGCGCGGAAAGCGGAGGAGCGGGGGAGAAGGAGGTGAGGATGCGGAAGGATGGAGATCGAAAAGGTCGAATACTGAGGTGTCGGGGGGGTAAAAAAGAGTGTGGAATGTAAAGCGGATGACAGTGGATGAAGAGAGGGAAAACTGATCGGGACGAGTGCGCAACAAGAGGAAGACGCGAAGGGCGGCGACGAAGGTAGTTCGTTATCATGCCGAAAAAGCGGAGGCGGCGCGTTTGCTCAATATGCCGCGGCGTACCTTTTACCGAAAACTCGAAAAGTTCGGGTTGCTGTAACGAGAGCAACTTTGATTGCATTTGAGAAAATGTTATCCTACGAAGCTATGATCATTTCTGCAAAACGATTCTCTCGTTTGCACATTCCGGCGATTGAAACAAAAGGGAGGTAGTAAATTATTTTTCGCTTGACATATATTTTTATGTTTCATAAAAGTCTTTTGATTATGAATACCATACATAAACTGCTTAAAATAACCGGTTCGATCGGTTTGTCGTGTGTCTGTCTGACAGCGGAAGCGGAGCCGAAAACCATGACGTTGGAAGAAATTAAGGCGTTTTTGAAGGCACAAAAAGAAGAAACTTCAAAACGGTTTCAATGGCTCAACAAGGAAATCAAAGAAATTAATGCGATAGGTGCTTCGGAGGGGAGATGTATTCGGCGTGTTGATAAGGTTTACGAAGAAAACAAAAAAGGCGGCGTTTTGAATGTTACATACAATTATGACGGTACACCGAGCCAAATCGTAACGCTTGGCGATATCGGCGAAACGCTTTTTCGGCAGTTCGATCCGATGGCGTTTGTGCGTTTCGACTACATGAAAAAACATTTTTTCGCTTTTTCATCGGATCAGGATTGTTTTTCAAAAGAACTTACGATTGAAACGTTGAAAGAGCGCGGTTTAACGGAGACGGAATTCGGATTGCTGGGAAGTGCTTCCGTGCGTGAGGTTACTTTCGATTCGATTTTGTCGAGCGGTCTCTTTGATGAAACACTTCGTGAAAAAGGCAGACAATGGCGTTCAGACAAGGAAAAACTCGAAGAGGCGATTGATGCGTACGTAAAGGAAGTTGTGATTTTGGAATATCATTCCGTACGACATGTGTATCATCCGGAGCACGGCTTTGAATGGCACTATGATGAGAAAACACAAAAAAACACCATGAAACTCCAAAAATCCTCGGTGCTAAAAGCGGGATCGGTTAGTTATTTTATTTGCAGAATAGCAGAATCAGAAGCATTGAAAGAAAAGCGAAATCGTCTTAAAAAGACTCTAAAAAACGTGCTGGAATACAAAAACGGTAAAGAAAAGGTAATTTTGTTGTTGCTGTTGGATGAAATGAAACCGTCCGAATACCGCTTGGAATGGGTTGATCGGAGTTATACGAACACGGCTATGTACCAACATATCGTAAACAGAATTACGTTAGATTTTAAATCGGACAAAAGTTTCGAATGTTTATCGCATGAAATCGGGCATTGCCTGCAATTTCATCTGGGAGTATATCCGACCTTCGGAGATTACAGAGATGATTTTGCCAAAAAATTATTGTTGTTGAGATGCGAATGTGAAGAGAATAACGATCGCACCTTTTCGCTTCCGCAGCCGTTACGCAATTTATTTAAAAAGTTCCATTTGAATGAGAGTGTCAATGTGCCCGAAGTACTTATGAAAAAGGATTTATTTGCATATTGGCAATTAACTTCACGTTGGAGTTCTTCCGCAGAAATTTCGAATATATTGGGTATCTGTTTTAATCCGGACCGAAAAACCATTTATGTACATGCTTTATCGGATATCCGTGAGCAATATCCCATTCGCTACGGACATGCATCCTTCGGATGTGCGTATGACAATTATGTGCAAAAAGGGCATGGATTTGAAAAAACGGATGATTGGAATGCCTTTAAGAAAATCGTTTCGAAAGCCGCCGAAAAAAAACCCGATATCGACGTTTTGAAACTCTTGTGTAAAATGCACAACGTCTCCTTTTACGAGGTGATAAATATGTTTGATGCAAAAACGGATGAGGAAATGGTTAAAATGGAATCCTGCTGTAAGTTTGTAGCATCAACAAAGCAATAAGGACGAAAGGGCGGGTATATTTTTGCCTGCTTCCCTTATATTGTGCAGTAAAAACAGCGATATGCTCCGATGCAGTACGTTGCGTGCAAGGGTGTTTCGGTCCGTAAAACGGCTGGCATGAGGGTACCGCAAGAGCTTACGAAAACACGCCTCTTAAAATCCTTCATCTTCTCTACGGAACTTTTTTAAAGATGAAGGTGAACTACCTGCTGCGATGTTATGCAAGCAATCGATGCACGACGCGTACTTTCCCGTTCGACAACAAATACCTGAAGCGGGTGCGGCGGACGTCCGATGAAAAATTATGCCTCGTGCATAATAAGTGGGTTAACATGGCAAGACTTTTGTTGTCCCGTCGCACGGGCTTAACAAGACATCTTACTCCCGAAATCCCTTCATCTTCGTTTGTTAGGATAATTTTATGATCGATAAGATCCGTCCGCTTCACACCCGATTTGATTATACACAAAGGCTGTTCGTTACGGCAACTCAAAACCAACACCGACGATGGATCGCGAAAAACGGTAATGATTCCAAAAAACGGCTTTGTTCGAAGGAAATCGTCGGAGAAACTCCGGATCGCCTTACCGAATATCCGAACTTTTCGGTTTTCTGGAACAAAACATCCGAAGAAAAGAAAAACGCCGAAACACCCACGCGATGCTCCGACATCCTTGCTTCTTTAAAATAATCCGCATTACTCTTACACAAAAGCGGGTGCCTCATTTACCGTCACCCCTCCGATAACAGACACCTACTTTGCGGGAGCGACAGAAGCATCGCCAGCTTTCTTCTTGTCCGTCGGCGCAGGTTTTGAAGCCTCTTTGTCCGCACCTGCCGACTTTATCGGCTTTATAACTTTCACAACCTTTACGTCAAACACCAAGGTTGAGCCTGCCGGAATCCCGGGAATATCGTATTCGCCGTACCCCAAATTATCCGGAATGTATAATGTCGCTTCTCCGCCCTCACCCAATAATTGCAACCCTTCCTTAATGCCGGGAATAACACCGTTAAGCGGGAACGTTACCGTCTTCTCCTTTGACTCATCAAAAACCTTTCCGTCAATCAGACTTCCCTTGTAGTAAATTTCAACGGAATCCTCCTCGCTCGCCTTTACATCGTTACCTGCTTTCGTAATTCCGTAGACCAACCCGGAAGCCGACTTTTTCAAATTCTTATTCGCTTCCATGGTCTTTTTGACAAACTCCTCACCTTTTTTGCGATTTTCCGCCGCGATCACTTTTACTTCCGCCATCCGTTTTTTCTCACTTTCCGCCGAACGATCTTTCAAAAATTTCTGCATCGGTTCCATGATATCTCCCAACTTCGTCGGTGCTTCTTTCCCTTCCAACGCCAAACGCGCACCTTCCATATAAACCGACTGCTCATCGGCATTTAAATCAAGGCTTCGAATGCCGCTCTGCATAGTATTCATCCAACCCAAAACCTTAAAGTAAGTTTTGCTGTCGCTGACCGTCTCTTTCTTCGACGCCGTTTCTTTTGCGGATAAACCTTCACCCTTCGATGCCTGCTCCGCCGACGCACCAAAAAGCGACGCCGCAAAACAGCCGACGCCGCAAAAAACGGAAAACTTTTTAAAAACTTCCATGCCTATACTCCAACTCCAGAAAAAGAACAAATAAAAGCTCCGTCAAACCATTTCTTATAATTGTATTTCATTTTCCGAAAGCCAACCCTTTAACGCCGACGGCACGCGAATGCGACCGTCGCCGAGATGATTGTTTTCCAAAAGCGCCGCCAAAACGCGCGGCACCGCCAGTCCCGAGCCGTTGAGCGTGTGGACAAACCGCAAAGAACCTTCACGGGTACGGTAACGAATGTCGGCACGACGTGCCTGAAAATCCGTAAAGCAACTGCAACTGGATACCTCCAGCCACCGTCGCTGCCCTGCCGCCCATACCTCCAAATCGTATTGTTTGGCGTGCGGGAAACCCAAGTCGCCGGTACAAATTTCCAACACGCGATAGGGCAGTTTCAACGCTTGAAGCAAGCTTTCCGCATCCTTGCGTAACGCTTCAAGGGCTTCGAAACTTTTTTCCGGATGCACCCACTGCACCAACTCGACTTTATCGAACTGATGGAGACGATTAAGCCCGCGAACGTCCTTCCCCCAACTGCCGGCCTCGCGTCGGAAACATGCCGAATAAGCGCAGTATTTCTTTGGCAAATCCGCTTCGTCGAAAATTTCGCTGCGGAAGAAATTTGTCACCGGCACTTCCGCCGTCGGGATTAAATAAAATCCGTCACCCGTGCCGTACATTTGCCCTTCCTTGTCGGGCAGTTGTCCCGTCGCCGTCGCACTCGCCGCATTAACTAACAGCGGCGGCAACAGTTCCGTATAACCGTTTTCGCGTGCCGATTGAAGGAAAAACGCAATCAGAGCGCGCACCAGATGCGCCATCGAGCCGACGTAAAACGGGAACCCGGCTCCCGTTACTTTGTTTCCGCGCGCAAAATCCAATCCGCGTTCGAAATTCGGCAGTTCATAATGCGGACAGGCGTGCGAAAAATCCTCGTTTTGCGGATGCCGTTGATAAAGTTCTTTATTTTCCTGCGATGTTTTTCCGATCGGCACCGACGCATCGGGAATGTTTGGAACCGTCAGCCACAATGCCTGGAATTCGGCTTCCGCTGCCTTAAAGGAAGCTTCCAGGTGTTTGGTTTCGTCCGAAAGAACTTTTAAACTTCGAACGACTTCTTTAAACGCTTCCGATGTTTTATCCAAAGACGCAAGAGCTTTGCTCTCGGCTTGCTGTCGCGCCCGCGCCGCCTCGAACGCTTTCAAAGCTTCAAGACGTTTGGCATCCGAAGTACGAACGGCATCCAAATTGCATGCAAAGTGCTTGGTCGCCAATTTCGCTTTTACTTCCTCAAAATGTTCCCGAAAAAAATGAATATCCAGCATAAAACAGATATGAAAATCAGAATAGCGAAACTTGTCGTTTTAACAAGGCACCTTAAAGCAGTAACTGAGATTTTCCGTCGACCACAAAAACGTCCTCATCCGCAACAAACCTCTCCGAAAACCGACCTGGTGCTCAAGACGGGACTCGAACCCGTAAGCCTCGCGGCACATGCACCTCAAACATGCGTGTCTACCAATTCCACCACCTGAGCATCTATTGGATAGGCTAGCAAATGTTGCCGGTTTTGTGCAATCTTAAAATTTCAGCCGGGAATTGCGGTTGGAAGCGTTTGCATAAAGGTCGCACGCCAAAGAGGCGGGCGGGTGCCTGCGCCGGGGACGATTGCGCACCATGCACGTGTGCATACCGTTTTTTATATGCAGTACACGTACAAAGGTTTCTCGGCATATGTGACGGAAGGATTTTCTTTGCTGTTTTCGCGGCAAAATTCAACGGAAATCGCGATGAATTTCCTCCGTTGCCGAAAAAAGGTTTTTTTAAAGATCGCCCCTTAGAGGCGCACGCCCTTCGGGGAACGTGACGCAAAACCATCTTGATTGTCAAGCGTAAAACAATACGTAAACGTACCGATTAATAAACACAACGTGACCAAATCACACCGTCTGCACAATATAAGCAACCTTTAAACACATCGCCCCCTGGAGCCGGCTGTCAGACTTGAACTGACGACCGTCCGCTTACAAGGCGGGTGCTCTGCCGCTGAGCTAAGCCGGCCTGGTACCCGACTGGGGACTCGAACCCCAAACCAATTGATTAAGAGTCAACTGCTCTACCGATTGAGCTAGTCGGGCTTAAACAAGATTATTCTGAATGTGCTTTCGCAAAAATCAAGCGAAAAAAACGGGGGTTATCATCGTCGAAAAAAATAAAACGGCATTTTTTTTCAAAAAACCGCTTGATTTTTCAAAATCTTTCCGTTCAGAATGGAGGTGGGCCTGAAATTCAACGCGGGAAGAGATATATGAACGGACTGTTTTGGTTGGCACCGATTGCCGGAATTACGGCGCTGTGGTTTGCGGCGCGTTTTTACAAAGAGATGTTGCGCGAAAGCGAGGGAAACGAAACGATGCGTTCCATCGCCGGATATGTGCGCGAGGGTGCCATGGCATATTTAAAGCAACAGTACAAAGTGGTGTTTCGGCTGTTCGTGATATTGGCGATTTTTTTGGCAATTTTGGCATACGGCTTTAAATTGCAAAACGAATGGGTGCCGTTTGCGTTTTTGACAAGCGGATTTTTTTCGGGGTTGGCGGGATTTTTCGGGATGAAAACCGCGACATCGGCGTCCGCGCGTACCGCCGAAGCGGCGCGACATTCGCTCAACAAAGGGCTGACGGTGGCGTTTCGCAGCGGTGCCGTGATGGGTTTGACGGTAGTCGGTCTGGCGTTGCTGGATTATTCTTTTTGGTTCTTAGTGCTTAAAAACTGCGTGTATGCGGCTTCGGAAGCGGAACGCGTTCTGTTGTTGACGACGACGATGGTGACCTTTGGTATCGGTGCTTCCGTAAATGCCCTTCTGGCGCGCGTCGGCGGCGGAATCTTTACCAAGGCGGCGGATGTCGGTGCGGATTTGGTCGGCAAAGTGGAAGCCAACATTCCTGAGGACGATCCGCGCAATCCGGCGACCATTGCCGATAATGTCGGCGATAATGTCGGCGATGTGGCAGGAATGGGAGCCGATTTGTATGAATCTTACTACGGTTCCATTATCGCGGCGGCTTCGTTGGGAGCGATTGCGTTTTTTAAACAACCCGATTTGCAATGGAACGCCGTTTTGGCTCCGGCACTGATCGGTGCGTTGGGTATCTTTTTGTCGCTGGTCGGTATTTTCAATGTTAAAGTCGGTTCGATCGAAACGGGTAAGGCGATTTTGAAGGCACTCGACCATGGTATTCATGTGGCGGCCATCGGTTTGGTGGTGCTGTCGTACTTTTTACTCCAATGGCTCGGGCTGGGTGCGCATATGTGGGGTGCCTTGGTTGCCGGACTGGTGACGGGAATTGTCATCGGCAAGGGTTGCGAATACTACACCTCCGCCGAATACAAGCCGACGCGTTTAATTTCGGAGAAAGCGGAGAGCGGTGCCGGACCGGTGATTATCGGCGGATTGGGTGCCGGCATGTCGTCGACGATGATCCCCGTGTTTGCGGTGGTCATCGGCATGTCGTTGGCATTCGGTTTTGCGTCGCAGTTCCAAGTGTCTGCGTTCAATGAAGGATTATACGGTATCGGATTGGCGGCGGTCGGCATGCTGTCGACGTTGGGTATTACGCTGGCGACCGATGCTTACGGACCGATTGCGGATAATGCCGGCGGTAATGCCGAAATGAGCGGATTGCCGAAGGAAGTTCGTCAGCGTACCGATGCATTGGATGCTATCGGAAATACGACCGCGGCAACCGGGAAAGGTTTTGCCATCGGTTCGGCGGCTCTCACCGCGCTGGCGTTGATTGCTTCCTATGTTCAGGAATTGAAGTGCGGTTTGGAACGCATCGGGAAGGATGTGATTACCGTCAACGGCGAATTGGTAAAAACAAGCGATGTTTCGCTGGTACAGCTGATGCATTTTTTTGAAGTTCATTTGCTCAATCCGAAGGTTTTGATGGGAATGTTTATCGGGTCGATGCTGGCGTTCGTTTTTTGTGGTATCACCATGAATGCGGTGGGACGTGCGGCGTCGAAAATGGTCGATGAAGTGCGTCGGCAATTCCGCGAAATCAAGGGTATTTTAACGGGCGAAGCGAAGCCGGATTATTCGCGTTGCGTGCGCATTTCGACCGAATCGGCGCAAAAAGAGATGATTCTTCCGGCATTGATGTGCATTATCTTTCCGTTTGTCGTCGGTGCCTGTTTGGGCGTTGCCGGGGTTATTGGAATGTTGGCGGGAACGTTGGCAAGCGGCTTCGTGTTGGCAATTTTCATGGCAAATGCCGGCGGTGCCTGGGATAATGCGAAAAAGTACATTGAAGAGGGGCATTTCGGCGGGAAAGGTTCCGAGGCGCATAAGGCGGCAGTCATCGGCGATACCGTCGGAGATCCGTTCAAAGATACATCCGGACCGGCATTAAATATCCTCTTAAAGTTAATGACGATTGCCTCGATTATCGGTGCGGGTCTGACGTTGGCGTGCCAGTTTTAACGATTGCATTCGTTTGGGAGCAAGTTCGTGAGTGTGTGTGGAAATTTTTCGCTCACGATGACGTTTCGGTAAAAAAATTTACAAACGATCGGGGCATCGGTGTTTTTGCGAAATGTTGCGGAGGCGTGTCATCACCGTCGGAAGTGTAGGTTGCACCTCCGTAAAAATCTGCGATCGAAAGCAAACTGAAGTTACCGTTATGCGTTAAAATTTCGTTAACGATGCCGTTATTTGACAAATTTAAACCGCGGTTTTTCCCGAAATTTGGTCTTTTGGAATGAAAATTGCGATAAGTACGATGTTTTTTCTGAAATAATGTAAAAATTTTCAAAAAAAGACGCACAGAGAGTATTTTTTGCTTGACAATTTATTTAATTTCAATTTTCTGAAATTACAATGGAATTTTTGGATACACCCGATAAAGACGGTTTTTACGGATCTTTCGGCGGTGCGTTTGTGCCGGAATGCCTGAAGACGGAGTTCAAAAAAATTACGGCGGCATTTTTGAAATATAAGGATGATGCCGAGTTCAATGCGGACTTGAACGACCTTTATGCGCATTATGTCGGTCGTCCGAGCCCCGTTTATTTCGCCAAAAATCTTTCCCGCAAACACGGGACGGACATTTACCTGAAACGCGAGGATCTTAATCATACGGGCGCGCATAAGATCAATCACTGCCTCGGCGAGGCGTTACTGGCAAAGCGGATGGGCAAGAAGAAAATCATCGCCGAAACGGGTGCCGGACAACACGGCGTTGCGCTTGCCACCGCGGCGGCTTTAACGGGACTTGAGTGTGATATTTACATGGGTGCGATTGATGTCGACAAAGAAAAGCCGAACGTCGATCGCATGCAACTTTTGGGGGCGAAAGTGATTTCGGTTGCGGGCGGTACGCGAACCCTGAAGGATGCCGTTGACGCCGCGTTTGAGGTTTATGTTAAAACCTATCCCGATGTTTTGTACGCCATCGGTTCCGTGGTCGGACCGCATCCGTTCCCGATGATGGTCGAATATTTCCAGTCGATTGTCGGGAAGGAGGCGCGCGTGCAGTTTGAGGAATTGACGGGCAACTTACCCGAATGCGTGGTTGCCTGTGTCGGCGGCGGTTCCAACGCTTTGGGAATTTTTAACGGTTTTCTGCACGAGCCGTCGGTGAAGTTGTTCGGTGTCGAACCGCTCGGAAAGGGAACGGCACTCGGTTCGCATGCCGCCAGCATCACGTACGGTAAAGAGGGAATTTTGCACGGTTTTAAAAATCTTGTGTTACAGGATGAACAGGGGAATGTTGCCGATGCCTATTCGATTGCCAGCGGATTGGATTATCCCGGTGTCGGTCCTAAACATTGCTATCTGAAAACCGTCGGGCGCGTTTGTTACGATACTGTTTCGGACGATGAAGCACTGGATGCCTTTTACGAGCTTTCGCGAACGGAGGGCATTATTCCCGCGTTGGAAAGTGCGCATGCGGTTGCCTACGCCGTACGTTTGGCGAAAGAGAAAAAGTACCGCAACATTCTCGTCAATCTCTCGGGACGCGGCGACAAGGACGTCGAATATGTGCTGGGATTGAAAAGAAACGTTTCAGAGTCAAAATAGAGCAAAAGAGAAACAGGGGCGACACTTGGTCGTCCCGGTATTTTTTCCCTTTTTGCTTGTCGCCGATTGATGTGTCTTCGGTGGTTTTCGGTACTTTCCGGCACAACGTGCCATGTTATATTAGATCTTCGGAATTTATAGATCGGCGGTGCGGTTCTTGGAAAACAATTCCTGTACGAGGGGTGGAGTTTGTACGCCCGAGGCGGTCTTGTTTCTTAACATAAAAAAACAGAACAAAAATTTGGAGTTTCGGAAATTTTCTTTGTTCTGATAGAGATTGTGCGCCGTTTTAAACTTCAATCAAGCACCGTTTCCCATTGAGCTTCTTCAATCTTTTTGCAAAACACGTTTTTTAACGGAACAACAAACCGTATTTCCGTGTTTTAAACTTGAAAAGCGCATCTGTTTTTTTGCATATTGAAGATGCTTGGAGAGGTGACAGAGCGGTCGAATGTACGGCATTGGAAATGCCGCGTACGCGCAAGCGTACCGAGGGTTCGAATCCCTCCCTCTCCGCCAGAAGTTGATGCCAAATTTTGTAGAATTTCTATCATTTTTTGAGTTATAGGTGTTTTGTCTGCACTGTTTTGTTTTAAGTTTGCGGGCACTGTTGAAAGTTGCCAAACGATTTTTCAAGAGCTTACGACGGGGTTTACTTTTCCGTTTTTTACCTTTGTGACATATGAACAAAACTGTTTTAGACTTGAACGCATCGGAGATGCGGGAATTTTTTCTTCAAAGCGATCGCTATTGTACCGTCAAACTGCCAAAGTATTTTTGTTTCACGAATTTACTTAAAAATTTATACGAACATATTAAGAAAAAAAATGAAAGCAGTGTAGTACAAGATTGTAAAAAAGCCGGGAATTTCGAACACATTAACTATGAAATAATGGTTGATAAAAGCAGTGGACTTGATTGGCGAAAATTGCAACTCATACACCCTTTTTTATACGTCTCCCTGCTTCGTATCTTGGAAATACATTGGAACGAATTACAAGAAAGATTTGCTTATTTTAAGCAGGATAATATCTTCTGCGCAAGCATTCCGACTGTACCCGATAATCGCCGTAGTTATACCAAAGAAATGGTGTTAAATTGGGGTGAAAAAGTCGTACATGTTTCGTTATCGTTTTTGTTGGAATATTCTTGTTTAGCCTGTACCGATATAGCCAATTGTTACAATTCCGTTTATACTCACGCTGTTGAATGGGCGTTGAATGGAAAAGAAATTGCAAAACAGGAGGTGCTTGGAAAAACGAACAAAAATCAAAGGGAAAAGAAAGAAAATGTCGGGAAGGTAATTGATACTCTTCTGAGATATATGCATTACAGGCAAACAAACGGAATTCCGCAAGGATCCGTTTTGATGGATTTTATCGCCGAATTGGTTTTAGGATATGTTGATATAAAATTGACCGAGGCAATAGGGAAAGCAAGAATAGGCAGCTACGAAATCATAAGGTATCGGGATGACTATAGAATCTTTACAAAAAATTCCGATGACGGTAACGCAATCTTAAAGATCTTGTCCGAAGTTTTAAGCGAATTCGGTTTTAAATTGAACGGACAGAAAACTTTCGTGACGGAGGATTTAGTAAACGGTGTATTTAAGAAAGACAGATTGGAGCTTATTCTGGAACCACTCAGGGTATCAACAGGTTTGGAGCAACTTATACGGATTTATAATTTCGGGCAAAAATTCCCGAATTCGGGACAAATTGTAAAATTACTTTCAGGATACAGATATACGCTTAATAAATGGTTATCAAAGAGAAAAATTTCCGATACTCAAATTACGGAACTTGTTGCTATTGTGACGAATATTGCGAATAAAAACCCGAGAACATATCCCGTTTGTATGAATATTGTCAGTTTTTTAACGGATCAATATTCTTGCGATGAACAAAAGAAAGATATAATCGAAAAAATTAAAAATAAATTATCGGGCGGAACAAGGCGCGAATTGTTGGAAATTTGGATGCAACGTTTAACACTCAAATTTGGATATGAACAGTCGACTTCCTCTAAATTGTGACAATTAATCAATAGAAATAATGACACAAGCGGATTGTTCGATATTTCTTGGCTTTCGAATGAAATTCGGGATGTTTTTCACAAAACTCCCGTTATTGATCGCAATATTATAGAAAAATGCCCCCTGTCATTGATAAGAACGAAACAGACGATTTCAATGAGTATTAGTGTCCTTCAGATTTTTTGCAAATGACGGGGTAGTCCTTTAAATCTTTTGAAGATGTTTAACGGATTTACCTACTCCAATGGTTTTGCCAAAAGTAGAAAAGAGTACACTTTCCTCCTTCCTGGTCGGGATGGCCGGATTCGAACCGGCGACACCTAAGTCCCGAACCTAGTGCTCTGCCAGGCTGAGCTACATCCCGATGCCTTTATTGAGAAAAAAAACACCTCTCACTTCAAGCTTTTTAACGAAAAAATGTAACACAGCGCAGCGGCGGCGGCATCGGATTCGTCGGGCGGAAGGGCTTTTGGTAAATGCAACAGTTGCGCCGCCATACGGGAAACCTGGATTTTGGTTGCCTGCCCGAGCCCCGTGACGGCCTTTTTGATGCGCAGCGGCGCGAATTCCGAAACCGGCAGTTTTTGCAACGCGACCGCCGCCAGACAGGCACCGCGCGCGGATCCCAGAATGTGCGCCGTTCGGAAATTTTGAACGTAGACGGTTTGTTCGACGGCGACCGCGCGAATTTCGTGTTCTTCCAACAGCCATCGGGTTGTTGAGAAAATTTCCCCCAGGCATTCGGTGAAAGATCGGCGCGCCGTCAGTTTGAGCGTCAACGACGTAACATAACGGATGCTACGCGCGTCGACCGCTTCCAAAACGGCGAACCCGGAGCCGCGCAAACTCGGATCGATGCCGAGTACTTTGCCGAAAAAGTTTGAACCTTGAATCGCAAAGGCTTTTTTTTCGGGACGCGACCGCTTCGTCAGGGCGTTCGTCCACAGCGCGCGCCGATTGTTCATTATTGGGTGGCTTTTAACGCCGGAATGCGCAACTTCATGCCGATTTTCAGACTGTTCGCCGACGGTAAAATGTCGCGATTGGCTTCGTAAATCAATTTCCATTTGACCGCCGAACCGTACATTTTTAAACTGATTTTCGAGAGCGAATCGTCATATTGCACGACATAAGTGCGTTCGCGGGATGCTTCCGACGGTGTTGCGGTTGAAACGACAGTGTTTTTCATGGCTTCCTTCGCGGGCGCGTACGACAAGCGCGTTTGTGCCAGTTGCACCTTTAAACGCGCATTTTCTTCCCGCATTTGCTTCAAAACTTCCGTCAAACGCATATATTCGGGCGTTTCGGCGGTGCGATTGCCGAGCGGCAACGTGCGCGCAAACTCCTTTTTCGCCGTTTCAATCAACTGCATCGCAATTTTTGAACGCACGCCATCCGTCGCTTGGGACAGGTAGCGTTGGAAATGATAAATCGCACCGATCGGATCGCTCTTAACGGATAACTGCCCGAGTTGAAAATGTGCTTCGGGGCAGGGGTTTCTTCTTTCTTCGACGAGGCGACTGAGCAGTTTGAAGGCTTCGTCGGTACGATCCGATCGCAAGCATTGCTGTGCTTCCAGGAACAGCGGCTCTTCGATTTCCGAAAGCGTTTGTTTGGGATTTTTGAACCAAAAAAGAACCGGAAGCCATCCGATTGCAACAATCCAGAGCAACACCCGATGTTTCCGCATACAACTATTGTTGCAGGATTTTTAAACGGAGCAAGGGGAAAGGGGGCCGTTTTTTTTTGCTGTTTGCATTAACTGATGTATCACAACGGAAGGTTTGAGCGTCGATATAGAGTGTCGAAGAAGATTCAATATTATAAACCAACCCAAAAATCACTTTCGACGGTTCACGATTGTCAATCTTTACAAACCTTTAAAAGCAATCCGCTTCCATTTCAACTTCCACGGGCGCATGGTCGGAGCCGAGTGTGTCGGATAAAATTTTGCAGTCTTTAATCGACGGCAACAATTGTTTCGAAGCGAGGAAGTAATCAATCCTCCACCCGATATTGCGTTCCCGCGCCCGCATGCGATACGACCACCAGGTGTAACAATGCGGCATTTTTGGGTAAAAGTATCGGAATACATCGATAAGTCCCGCATGGAGGTGTTCCGCGAACGATTGTCGCTCTTCGTCGGTAAAGCCGGCACTGAAACGATTGGCATCGGGATAGGATAAATCGATCGGCTGGTGTGCGACATTCAAATCGCCGCACCAGAGTACGGGCTTAGTCGTTTGCAGTTTTTTGACCAGCGAACGAACGGTTGTGTCCCATACTTTTATGCGATAAGGAAGTCGCCGCAGGTCACCTTGTGCATTCGGAACGTAAA
>JAEESJ010000032.1 GCA_016286235.1 Opitutales bacterium
CTGTATTTTTCGAAACCATCTTTGAGTTCCCCTTCATCTCCCAGTTGTTTATCGAAAAACCCACCATCATCATCCACATAATACATATCACTTTTCATACCAAAGTCTACACCCAGTTCAAGTTTTTCGCCTCCAAAACCGCCCTGACCGCTTACCAGTCTCAGAGTGCGGAACAGATAATTATTCACATCCTTTATATCCGAGTATTTTTCATCTTTTTGTGCGAAATGTGCATACAGAATCGGGAAATAACAGCCGGGCATATCTTGTCGTCTTATGCAGGAAAAACTTTTTTCCTGTTGTTTTTGTGTCGCATCTTTCCATTCTTTCGCCAACTGCTGTCCGAGCGTCATAAATTTTTCGATCTCCTTCACTTGTTCCCGTTTCTTGAATCCAGACAATTTTTCCAGATCGGACTTGTGCGCATTGTAGAAAGCTTCAAGTTTTTTAAAGTATTTTTCTACGTAAATATCCAACGACTTCTGTTTACACTTGCCGTCAGCGACATTTAAAACCGCCTTCAAAACAGCAGCCTTGCCTAATTTTTCGTTAAAACATTTATACAACTCTTGAAAAACACACTCCGATCCTTCTTTTTGCATGGAGGCAAAAGTCTCGTTAGTTTCACGTTCGGACATGTTAACCTCTATTTCATAATCGCGCTTCAGTTTTTCCGTAAGGCAACAGTGTTCCAAATACGCTTTATGCTTGAGGCTTTCTTCGTAACATCTCGCCAATGCCTCTTTGTTGGCTTCGCAAAATTCTCCGATCCGATCGTATTCGCGCATGTAATTTGCCGTTATGACTTTTAACATACCTCTTCCACTCTTGGTGGCCGCGATTTGCTGATCCAAAATCCTTTGTATGGCTTTTTCAGAAGCCTCATTTTCTTTGTACGAATGACCGTCAAGTACATAAGCCATGAAATTCTTAACCAGCTCCTTTCTTGCCGTAGCATCCGCGCTATCGAGGTACTTTGCTTTGCCATTGTAATACTGGATATCCTTTTCATGCGAAATAACCTTCATTTTCCCGAATACCGGATGCGTGATGGTTTCGTTCGGAATCAATTTCAATCCCTTGGGCGGATCAGCCATGATGCCGGTTGTTGATGCAACGACCAGCGTCGTGCCTGTTAATAGTGATTTAATGTTTATTTTCATGATAAATCTCTTTTATGAAGATGTTTTCATGTTGTCAAGCGAGAAAATAAAAAATTGGGTGAGGAAACCGCACCATACGGCGTCGGTTAGAGCTGCAAAGAAACGACCGTCGGACAAAACAGACGCGAGTACCATCAATGATATCGGCATTCTGCGTCGGTCTTTGCACCTTGCCGGGAATAAAAACCCCTGTTATGTTTATAAAATAGGAAATTTTTGCAAAAACCGCAGGGATATTTCCGAAAAGCCTCAAAATTCAGGGACATAAAATCTCAAAGTCAACGCACTATTTTCATCTCCCACGCCATCTCCCAAAAAGCCGCCTCATACAACGAACAGGTAACAAAAATATCTTCGCACCGAAGAAGCTGTTTTTCGGAAAGCTCGCCTGCAATCGCTTCAAAGTATTCAGCAAGCCGTTGGTTGTTCTTTTGATACGCCTCGCCTGCATAACCGCTGACCCATTCGCCATAAAACGGATGCGCACCCGCCTGCGGATGTTCGGAAACAATCGCTTTTGCAATATATTCGTAACTCAATGCACACGACAAAACGGATGCCAAAATTTCCGCAATACCGCCTTCGTACGCAACGCGCAACATGTAAGACGTATAAGAGCGGTTATCCAAAGAGGGCATCGTATCGGCAATTTCTTCATCAGTGATACCGAAACGTTGCATATAAGCCCGATGGATGTTCATTTCGAACGTAAAAATTTGATGAATGACATCCGAAAGAAAACGTATGATTTCCGCATCATTCGATTTTGCAATTCCTACGGCAAAAACTTTCGCGTATTCAATAAGGTATAAATAATCCTGTTTGAGATAAAAGCGAAATTTTTCTTTATCCAAACTGCCTTCTCCGATCCCACAGACAAACGGATGTTTAAGATAATCGCTCCAAACGTCGCGTGTTTTTTCAAGCAAACATCGGGTCGTCTTTGCATTCGACGTAATCCACGACAAATGTTCTTCGATAGTCATTTCCATACGGCTGAACCTTTTAAACGGCATCCGCATCTTCCGTACGTTCGACATCGGCACCTAAATCGCGCAGTTTTTGATCCAAATTTTCATAACCGCGCTCCACATGATAAATGCGATGGATGCGCGTTTCGCCTTGCGCAACCAACCCCGCCAGATACAACGCGGCACCGGCGCGCAAATCCGACGTCATCACGTCGGCACCGGACAACGGAGAACCGCCCTGTAAAATCGCCGTACTGCCTTCCAATGTAACATGTGCCCCTAAACGTTGCAGTTCGGCAAGGTGCATAAAGCGTTGCGGATAAATGCGTTCCGTAATCAAACTTAATCCGCGAATGCAAATTCCCAACACACAGAGTTGTGCCTGCAAATCCGTCGGAAATCCCGGGAACGGCAAGGTGGTAACCTCAAACGGCTTCAAACGTTCCAAACACGAAAGTACTTCAAGGGTTTGATTTGTCTCATCAACGCGAACGTCCGCTCCGATTCGTTCCAATACGTGCAAAAGCGCACTTAAATGTTGCGGTTGCGCGCCGCAAACACGCACATACCCGCGCGTGATCAAACCTGCCAACACGAAGGTTCCCGCTTCAATGCGATCGCCGATGACCGTATAATCGAAGCCGTGCAATGTGCTTTTACCGACAATCTTCAACGTCGGACTGCCGATGCCCTCAATCGAAGCCCCCATCTGTTGCAACAGACGGCACAAATCGACAATCTCCGGTTCGCACGCCGCACTTTCGATAACCGTCATTCCGGGCGTCAGAGTCGCCGCCAGCAGTACATTGACGGTTCCCGTCACGGTGTTGCCGAAACGCCCGCCGAGAAAAACCGTACTGCCTTTTGGTTCCTTCGCAGAAACGTGCACAACACCCGCTTGGAGCGAAACGGCGTATCCGAGCTTTTGCAGACCGTATAAATGCAGATCAATCGGACGATTTCCGATGACGCAACCGCCTGGCAACGGTACGGAAGCTTTACGCAAACGTCCCGCAAGTGCCCCGAGGACACAGACGGAAGCGCGCATTTTTCGCACTAGTTCATACGGTGCTTCATGCGTAACGGATTTTGCCTGCAATCGCCACACGTGCGGTTCAAGGGCTTCAACTTCAACGCCGAGCGTTTGAAGCAAACGGACAAAAGCAGAAACATCGCGCAGTTGCGGAACATTACGCAAAATGCACGGTTCGTCGGTCAGCAAAGCCGCCGCCATCATCGCCATACAGGCATTTTTGGCACCGCCAACCTGTACGGTTCCGTCCAGCGGAACACCGCCGCGAATACACACTTTATCCATAATTATCCATAAAGCGCCCTACCCCGCCGACTTAGGAACAGACGCAATTCGATCAAACTCCAATAAAACACTTCTGCACACAAACGCTCAATCCACTCCGTTATTTGCAACCGCAAAAATTCCCTCCAATGGCTCTGTTCTTATATTCAGACATCACTATGAAGGGATTTTCGGTTAAATTCCGACTATTCGCCGCGATTTCGCGGAGGACGATTTCCGGAACGACGGCGCGGTCGTCGGTAACCGCCCGAACGACTCGTGCCACGGTCAAAATGCTTTTGTTCGCCGTGCCGATTGCAACCGCAAGAAGTTTCTTCGGACGGCTTTGAACCGCTCCCGAACAGTTTCCCGAAAAACCGCTTCGTTTTACTTAAAAGCGAATGGCACAGGCAGGAAAATTCCTCCTTCTTTTCACCGCAACCGCACCCCTTCTCGCGATGCGCACCGTTTTTATCAAACCCTTCCCGCCGATTGCGACAGCCGCAACGCTCTCCGTCATTGCGATGTTCCTCACGCTCCCGAGGACGTCGATTGCGATTTTCGTCGCGCCCGAACGTCTCTTTCGGATAATTCAGACGCTCCGCCGTTGGTATTTCAACCGTTTTCAGCTCCTTCGGCTGCGGCGTCGTATCTTCACGAATAGTCGCCATCCCGCCCGCACTCGGTTTCCGCTTCCAACGTTGCCGCAAATGCGACGGCTTCGGTTGGTTATTAACGGGTTGTTTTTCAACGATTCCTTCTTTTTTCGTTTCCGATGTTTCGATATTACCGCTTATGTTGCCAGTTTCGCCGTTCAACGGCGCGGACACTTCATTCTTTTCTTCTGTCATAGTAATGAGATTGATTTCTCTGTTCTCACAAAAACTCAACAAACCACTCTCCCCGAGGGTAGATGTTTTTCCCAAAAAATGCAACGAATTTTCGCGGTTTCAAACGTTTATACGGCATGGAACCCTATGCATTCATTTTTTTCCCAAAAAACTCTGTCAATCCTGCTTCTTGCAATAATAATCGACGCAAAATATCGGATAAAGTATCCGACAGACGAGCAAATGCCTTAAAATTCACCTCAGCATTTTTGTAATCGGTAAATCGCTCACAAAAAAGAGAATTCACATTCGGATCAAAAGAATTTTTTAAGTTTATAATCAACTCGCCAAGGTTCTTCCGTCCCTCGTGTAATCGTTCCGAATTCTTAGAAAAATCATGCATAAAGCACTCATAAATCGGTCGCAATGCCCAAATGTTTTTTTGCTGTTTATCCTTTCCAAAAGCTTTTTCATTCTTCTCAAAAGCTTCTTTAACGTCCTTTTCACACCGCCACGTTAATTCGGTCAAAATGTCCGATAAGCACTTTAAATTATTTTCCGTCAGGACGACATTGATACACCGACTTTCCGAATTTTCACCGTCAGATGTTCTCCGAGTCGCTTCTTCACGTGAAAACAACAGTATATTTTTTATACGCGCAACGCACCATTTTAAGGTTTTCGATGTTTCCTTATCATTCAAACATTGGCGCACATATTTTAAAATGATTTTTCCGTAATCTTCCCGCGTATGATTGGTCTCCGGGAAAAGATTTTGTCTTGATTTAATCACACCCTTGTTTTCTTTTACACTTTTGCTCTGTAAGAGCACACAGTACAAAATTATGGAAAAATCTTGAGAAAGCCAATGCGTTGCCTCCGCAAAATTTGCCGGCGAGCCAATCTGCGCTGTTGTGAAAAATTTTTCAATCCCTTCGCCAAAAGGTGTTTTTTTCTTTCCGTCACGGAAAGGATGCACGAAGTAATTCCTGAAAGCCGTTACAATTTTGACAAAATCTTTCTTTTTATCTTCCGGCGTTTTGCCAAAATTATAGATTTGGTACTGAAAAGATTTTCCATCCGGAGACAGTTGTGCGTAATCGGAAAGGATCTCAGAGATGATACCACTCACTACTTCATTATCAACAGCCGATACGGCGGCTTCTATATCTTTGGACGCATCGCAACCTTCGGTGAGGATATTTCCGTACATTTCCAACCGATTGAGCCTCTTAAGGAATAGATCCTTCATTATCTCTTTCTCTTCCCGTTTTTCTTCCCGGGTCATGTCTTTCAGCACATCTTTATTCGAAGACCGTTTATACTTATCGCGAAAAAACGAGTCGATAATCATTTCGTAACGCCCGCAGACTTCAAACCATTTTGTCAGTTTATCTCCGAATTTATCGTGTATTGTGTCGTACGAAATGGAAGGGAAAAGAAGACTGTCAGGCGAATTTTCTTCTTTTTCAGAAGGATTATAATCCCATCGGCACTGTTGATCATTACTTTCATAAATGCGGTTCGTAACCGCTTCTTTACCGAACAACAATGTCAGAAAATAAGTGATTTTTCGGATTAAAGTTTCAAAAAACTCTTTGTCATGTTCACGGAAACTTGTAATTCCAAAATAACATTTCCGACCATAAGAAAAGCGAAACGGCGAGACACAACCTCCAGCGCATTCATCGTACAAAGTCAGGGCGAAATCCTCATTGAGATATTTAAAATGAAATTTTTCGGGAGAAGCGTCTGTTGTCTTTATAAGATAAAAAGACCGCCCTTCGAAGCAATCACACGCAAACCAACTTTTTTCGTTACCTGTCAGCCACTTGCTTAAAACTTCCGATCGGTTGCCAGAACATTCCGAAATATCTGTACGATAATCCTTCCACCTACCGGAGTACACCCATCCTGCAAGACTCTGAACTTCGAAAAATACCTCTTTCGTGAACCAACCTTCTCGGTATTTGGAATAAGCAATCTGAAACTGACCTTTATCGTTGTACGTCGGCACCTCCTTGCGAACCGAAAGCGTTACCTGTTTCCCATTCAGTTTTACGCGAAGATTTTTTCCTTTATAACCCTCAAATGCTTCGGGTGCCCCGCAAAGTGAACGATCCGAAGATCCGATTTCTCCACGCGTATGACACTGAATGCTCGTCAATGTTTTTTGATCTTTATTCCATGTTACAAAATCCTTAAAATTCTCCGATCTATCAACAATCTCAAGTGTACACAGAGGAAGACCTTCCATCATTTATTTACATTTTGTTTTAAAAACTCCGCAAGTCTCGCCTCTTCATCGGCTTTTTGCAGTGCCGAAATAAACGGCAACAAATCGCCGTCCAGCACCTGTTCCAAGTTGTAAGATGTCAGGTTGATGCGATGGTCGGTCACGCGGTTTTGGGGAAAATTATAGGTACGAATGCGGTCGGAACGATCTCCCGAGCCGATTTGCTGTTTGCGTTCGTTGGCATACTTTTGTGCTTCTTCATCCTGTTTCTGCTTCAACAGACGCGAACGCAACACCTGCATGGCTTTGGCGCGATTTTTCTGCTGAGAACGCTCGTCGGCGCAATAAACAATCATCCCCGTCGGTTTGTGCAACAGCTGAACCGCCGAATCGGTCTTATTGACGTGTTGACCGCCCGCACCGCTCGCGCGACAAATCGAAATCTCCAATTCCTCGGGCTTGATTTCAACATCCACTTCCTGCGCTTCCGGCAACACCGCCACCGTTGCCGATGACGTATGAATGCGACCGTTAGCTTCCGTCACGGGAACACGTTGCACCCGATGACCGCCGCTTTCGTACTTCAACATCTTATAAACGTTTTCGCCGCGAATAAGGAAAATAATCTCCTTAAAACCGCCCGTTTCGGACGGATGCCCCGAAAGCAATTCGACCGACCAACGCTGCTGCTCCGCCAACCGCATGTACATACGGTACAAATCGCCGGCAAACAACGCCGCTTCTTCCCCGCCCGTGCCGGCGCGAATTTCCAAAATCGTGTTGCGTGAATCGCTCGGGTCGGGCGGTATCATCGCCACCATCAAATCGTGTTGCGCTGCTTCCGATTTCGTTGCCAAATTTTCCTTTTCCTGCTCCGCCAATGCCAGCAATTCCGCATCGGTTTCGGACGTTAACAACGCCTGCAACTCCTTTTCCTGCTTTTGTAATTTTATAACGGTTTCATACAGTTGAAGGATTTTGCTTAAATACCGATGCTCCTGCGACAAATCGGACGCCAGTTTCTTATTTTGGAATGTTTCGGAACGGCTTAATTGCGCATCGACCTCCCCTAAACGCTTTCGAACGGATTCAATGTCAGGTAGAAAAACCATGTTTCCCTGATCTCAACAACCACTAAGCAACCCCGCTACCATCCACTGTTCTCGCTTGGGGAACGGGAAGAACAAACATTTTAGGAAATTTATCAAAAGCAAACACCCAATCGGCACCCTCTGGTGGAGTTGATCGGGATCGAACCGACGACCTTATCATTGCGAACGATACGCTCTGCCAACTGAGCTACAACCCCATCTGCCTTCTACGGAAATTCAAAAGGATAAAAAAGGCAAGGAAATAAATTAGGAAACCTTTCAAACCGCGAAACACCTTGACATTTTTGCCGTATTTTTTGGAATAAAAGTATCGGGTCATAGCGCAGTCTGGCTAGCGCACTTGCATGGGGTGCAAGGGGTCGTGAGTTCGAATCTCACTGACCCGACCAGGGAAATTGCTCATGGCTATCGGTTGGGCACCGAATGTTGTTTCTTGCACCGTAAAACCGAATTTCAGGAATAAAATTGACGGTATTGATTTGATGCGGCAACCGGCGAGCGGTTCAATTAAAGTCGTATTTTTCGATCCGCAATATCGCGGCATCTTGGACAAGATGCACTACGGCAACGAAGGTGTCAACCGCGGGCAACAACGCAGTGCGTTGGTGCAAATGTCCGAAGCAACCATCATCCGATTTCTGACGGAAATCAATCGCATTTTGATGCTTTCCGGGTATCTTTTTTTGTGGGTCGATAAATTTCACCTGGTGGAAGGTATCCGAAAATGGCTCGACGGATTGGCTTTATCTCCCGTTGATATGATCACGTGGAATAAAATGAAAATCGGCATGGGTTACAGAACGCGCCGGAAAAGCGAGTATTTAGTCGTTTTTCAAAAAAGAGACAAAACAACAAGGTGTAATTGGAAGTTACACAATATACCCGACGTTTGGGAAGAAAAAGTTGAAAAAAACCATCCGCATGCCAAACCGATCGAATTACAAAAGAATTTGATACTGGCAACAACGGATGCAGGCGATTGGGTTTGCGATCCTGCCGCCGGAGGCTATTCGGTTTTGGAAGCCTGTCGCAAAACGGGGCGCAACTTCATCGGCGGCGACATCGCCTTCGGAGAATAAACATATGCGCATTGAAGACCAAACGGGACGAAATACGAACAGCGGTTATGGTCGCGTCTTCAACAATAATGCGTTGGGATTGTTGATTTCCAAAGTCCAGGCGACCGTCATTTCGAACGGTTCCGAACTCGAACGGATGATATTGTCTCAAACCAATAACATTTTCGATTTAGAGAAATTCATTGCAAGTATCGAAGCCGACGATGGTATATATCCAGACGGCATTTATGTTTGTCAAAAAAGAGTTCTCAAAAAAAGCAAGTATGCGGTTCACGGTTACGAACCCGACTTATTGGTATTTTTGGTACAAAAAAGAAGGCTTTGCAGTGTTATCGAATTAAAAGACGGTGATGCGTTTGACACCAAAAAAGCGGAAGTCGAAAAGGAACATTTGGAACATTTTACGAAAGAATTCGGCATCAAGATTCCCTTTACAACGCAATACTATGTTTGCTGTTTCAATCAAGATGATAAGGAACAGATAAAGATCGGATTTAAAAATAAATTGGACGAAGAACACATTTTGACAGGGCGAGAACTGTGCAATTTACTTCAGATCGATTATGAGAAAATCGTCAAAACACGCCAAGCGGATGCCGAAAGCAATTTACGATATTTTTTGAAAGAATTGGTGAAAATTAAAGAAGTACGGGAAGAATTGTTGAAATTACTGTAAACGTAAAACCGTAAACAACCTTCTCAATTTGAATAACACGCCATAATCCTGAACCGCATTACCGAATTTTAATCTTCTCTTCCCACGGAAGGCAATACATTCCGTTCGCCAAATCCTTAACCCACGTCAGGTAATTTTCTTTTTCGCCGCCCGGTTTCCCGATATACGCGCGACAACCGAGATTGAAGATATTATTTTCAACGCCCCGGGTTTTTCGGGCGTAATCCGAATGCAACGGATCGATTTCCGCCGTCACGATCTCTCCGGGACAATCGGAACCGTTCGCCATGATACGCCCGTCGATGTCGCAAATCATCCCGTTCCCGCAATGATAAGCGATCGCACCCAGCCCAGCCAAATTAACCGAAACGGTGAACATCAAATTGTTCCACGCATTGGCGCGATTGGTTAAAATCCACTGTTCTTTCCACTGAGATGTATAAGCGGAAATACGAATGAAAACATTGCAACCTTTGTAAGCCGCTTCGCGGGCAATTTCCGGAAACATCCCGTCGTGACAAACACAAACCGCCAATTTCGAACCTTTCGGTCCGTCACAAACCGGCATTCCGAAATTCCCGGGTGCCCACGGTTCAATCGGACACCATGGTTGCAACTTTCGATAGTGCAACACCAACTCCCCGCAGTCATTGATGATAATTGCCGAATTATAAGGCGCACCGCCGTCTGGATTTTTTTCGATGATTGAAAAAACGCCCCACACACGATTGGTTTCGCATGCCGCCTTAAATGTTTCAACGACATCGCTTTCCGTTGTGAGACACATGTCGTCATGCGTCCAAATACACTTATCCAAATCCTGCGTGGAGTATTCCGGAAAGACAATCACATCCAAATTCGGATAAAAACGCTTGGTGCATTCGATCATCGCGCAAATTTTCTCCGCATTCGGAAGAATTGCTTCCGGGCAGTGGACGTTCGGAACCGGATATTGAACAGCTGCAATTTGTAAAAATTTTTCGTCTTCCATGAAAATTTCCCCGTACCAAACCTAAACACTTTTACTTTTCGAGCAACTTTTTTATTTCCTTTCTTACCTTCTTCAAATCCCCGCACGTTAAAATCGGAATCAGTGCCTGAATTTCCTCAATCGACTTATTCCACCATTGCAATTTCAACAATAACTCAATCAATTCATCATCGAAACGCTTTCGAAGCAACTTTGCTGGATTGCCGACCGCGACGGTGTACGGTGGGATATCGCAACCGACGGTACTGTTTAAGCCGATAATCGCACCGTCGCCGATATGAACGCCCGGCACAATCGTCGTGTTTTGACCAATCCAAACATCATTGCCGACAACGGTATCGCCTTTGTACGGCATGTCGGTCTTGGGCGGGACGGGCATCGACCAACCTTCGAAGATGTAGAACGGAAACGTCGAAGCAGCATTCATTTGGTGATTGGCACCGTTCATGACGAAATTCACGCCGGCGGCGATTTGGCAAAACTTACCGATAATCAGTTTGTCGCCGCAGAAATCATAATGGTGCGTAACGTGCTTTTCGAAATCCGTATCGCCGAAGTACGTAAAGTCGCCGACGACAATGTTCGGATTTTTGATCTGCGGTTTGATGTACGTAACGGTTTTGCAGTTCGGCACGGGAAACAAAACATTCGGATTAGGACGGTTATTCACACTCATATACAAGGGCAGTCTGAAAAAAATTTACGGCGGAAGCTATAAAATTCCTGCTTTTGACCGACAACGACCTGCTCCGTTTGCTGAAATGCCTGCGGTGTCATAACAACGGACACTTCTCAAATGAGATGCCTGTTTCGCTTATTCAACGTTCTTTAAACATTCACGACGTCGCTCCGCCTCCGCGCGGGCACAAATTGTGCTGTTTGATGAAGCATGGTATGTAAAACAATCGCACAATCAACCACACCTTCTCAATCAACTGCCTTCAAAAAGCGTCCCGATTGGACTCTGGTTCGCAATCACCTGCCGCTGTTGAAGGGTATTATCGGCAAAATGTCGCCCAACTTCCCGCCGACCGTCGATCGCGAAAACATGTATGCCGTCGGTTTGCTCGGATTGATTTCGGCAGGGCAAACGTACAATCAACATAAAGATGCACAATTCGGAACCTACGCCGCCATTCGCATTAAGGGCGCGCTGTTGGACGAACTGCGACATTCGGATTACCTACCGCGGTATTTACGCACCACCGTCAAAGCCGTTAAAAAGATGATAACCGCTTACGAGGAAGAATTTCAACAACCGCCGTCCGACAAGGTGATTTGCGATTATTTTCACTTAACGCCCCAAAAATGGAATAAAATAAAGCCGCACCTGAAGCCGCGCGTGACGTTGTCGCTGAATAAATCCCTTATGCCGAACGACGCAACCGCCTTGACGCTGCAGGAACAACTGGAGGACGTTAAGCAAAAGACCGCGCGGGAGTTATACGAAAACAAGGAATTGTTGGATTTACTCAAACTGCAGGTGCAATTTTTATCCGAACCGGAGCAAAAAATTCTCGATCTGCATTATAACGAAGGCACATTTCTGTCGGAAATCGCGCGTCGGATGCGCATGGGACAGTCGAAAGTTTGGCAAATGCACGCCAAGGCGATTGAGAAAATTCGCCGCCGCATCGTCAAGGCCATCGGTGAATAGTCGCGAAGCACCGCGGATTTTAAGGTGCCGTATGCTTTGTGTTGTGAGGGATGCGCTCCATTTATCGAGTACTTTGAAAATCCGTTCTTGATGTTCGGTTTTTCGTTAAATCATTAAAAACCCTGTTTTGAGACTGCCTGCATTCGTTATATCTCCCGTGATGTCAATAAAAATTTTCAATACCGACGATTTTTGTCCGATTTATACCGTAACGGTATGTATGAAACAAAAACCACTCTCCTGTTATCCGCATGTTTATTTCTGCATGCGCACGTATTATCCGAAGGGAAGCCGTCGCTTGATACTCAAAACTTACCTGTTGCTCCCTCTCAAACCCGTATTGTAAGTTTCGATACACCGAAAAACACCGCAAGTACAACGAAGTCGGTTCAATCCGCGGAAACCGCGCCCGTCTTTGTTGCGGGAACGGTTTCGAAGGCAGTCGAAACGGTTACCAATGTACCTGCGACGGTTGGTGATGCGTCCTCAAAAGCCGACCCGAACGACGCCTTCCGCGACGCCGACCGCCTGGAAGAGCAAACGGACGCGGTGACGGCGATGTTGCAACAACAGCTGTTTGCGCCGCACGACAGGAATTTAATTCTTCAGGCGGTTAAAAAATTACCGCAAAACGAACAAACATCGGCATCCGTCGAAGAGATTGCCGCCGAATTGAAGGTTCGTTTAAGCGATGCATTGCGAAAAATTTGCCCGTACGATACGCATGCATTGGATACCCTTACCCTGCAACTGGCGGATGTCATTCGTTCACACGGCATTCGCCAAAAACGCCCGTTCGCTTTGTTTAATCCCGAGGATATTCGGTATCTGACGGCGGGTTTGTATCATGTGTTGCAGGAAACCGACATTCAACGGCTGATTGTTTTTTAACAAACGCCTCCGCATTGAAAAAAACAGATGGAAACAAAACGCCTCCCGTTTATCGACCGCCGTTGTGCTCCGAAACACTTTATCGCCGTAAACGTCAAAAAACGAATGAAAATTTTGACAAAAAGCAATAACTGCTCCCTCCGATTAAACAGCAACTTCGCATTGCCCGTTGTCGGCACCCGTCGCATAATGTTTTCATGAAAACACTGCTCTTATTACCGTTTCGCGGATTGCTTTGGTTGCTCTTGGGACTGCTCTGTTCCTCCGTCTGGCTGTTGCTTGCAGCACTTTTTACAACCGCTTATTGGTTGCCGCCGACATTGTCGTGGTTATGGGAAATGAAGACCGATTTCCCCTGTAAAATCGAATCGGCAAAAATTGACTGGTGGAAGGGAAAAATTTGCCTAAGAAATGTTACGCTTTACAATCCGACCGCGTTTTCAAGTTCCGACATGGCGAGTTTTTCGAAAATCGAATGCCGCTTCGATTGGCTTTCCTTGCCGAAACAAACGCTCCATGTCGATGAATTAAATTTCTTTGGCACGAAACTTGCTTCCGTAGAACAAGGCGAGAGCAACAACTGGGCGATGCTGAACCGTCATTTAAATACGCACGAAAAACAACCGACCAAAGGCGTTTGGGTGGAAAATCTGCGCTTTACGTTTGACGGTATTGTCGCGCACCATTCCTACCGCGGTACGCCGACGGTATCGGTGACGAAACGCACACGCTCCTTTGAATTCTCAAACCTCTGCATCAATGTTCCGCGGGACGTACGGAAAAATCTGAACCAACCGTGTACGTTACAAACCGTGCACGGGGAATGTGAGCATGCATTGATGAATAATTAGACAAAAGAAAAGGAACTCTGTATGTGCGCCGTTAATCTGACAACCCAGGGAATAAAAGAACAGCTGAACGAAATTGTCAACCAAACCGTTGATAACGTCAAATCGGATGTCAAGGAAGGTATCACGAATGTACAAAAAGAGGCGTTATCGTTTTTTGGAAAAGTTAAAGAAAAAGTAACGAAAAACCTCAGTTTGCTGAAGGGTCTTTTTATCTCCGGGAGCATGGTCGCGGCAGTTGTCGCCGCTTTCAAAGGTCTTGCGGCAGTGGGGTTGGCTACACTCGGTCCGGCGGGATGGGCCGTCATCGGCGGTGCTTTCTTATTCGGTCTCGCCGTATGTGCTTACGATGCACATGCGAAGGGGAACGGTATTTTCAAAGGAATACTGTCGGATGTTTGTACCTACACCGTTCTTTGCATCGCTTCCGTAATGCAAAAAATGATCTCGGAGGGCAAAAGTATCGGTGATGCCCTGATAGCACTGAAGGATGATATCCTTGGGAACGGAAATGAATATTTGAATAAAACGAAAGATGAAATAAAAAATTCTTTCCAAGATACGCAAAATAAAATTCAACAAGAGCTTGCCACCACCATCAAACGGCTGGAAGCACAAAAAACACTCCTTGAATCAACGTTTGGTGAGATCGAAAAACAATTACAAGCACGCCTAAAGGAAAAGAAGAAAGAAGATACTGAAAAATTAGAGGCATTGAAAACGGTACTTGATTCATTCAAAGAAGAGAAAATTACGGCATTTTCAAATTTTATCAAAAAACTGGAAAATGAAACCAAAAAAATACAAGGCGTTTTCGAAAAATTTTTAGAAGGTATCACCAAAGAACAGAAAGCGAACGGAAATATCGTTAAAACCGATATAAGAAAGCTTGTGAACGAATTCCAAAACAAAACAAGCGACATCCACAAAAGCCTTGGAGCGGTGATAGAGGAAGCGTGGAATTTTCTGGAAGTCGCAATACCTTCATCGCAGGAGATTTCAGCAAGGATCCGAAACGGTGCGATTAAGATGTTGGAATACGGATCGAATGAAATTGCCAAACAGTGTTTCAATATCGACAAGGCTTTTTCGGGCAATGAGGAAGTGAAAAGCATTCTCAGGGATGTGTCACAAAACGTAAGAAGCAAAGATTTTAAAGATTTGGAACAAAAATTTAATAAATTAACCAGTCTTGCCGAATTAACGGGTAAGGAGACGGTCAAAAGACAGATAGACGAGCTCAAAAACCTGTGTAATGGTGCAAAAGATAGGTACGTCAACAAATTAGATGCCGAACAAATGGAAGGCAAAGTTCGAAACTTTTTTAACAAACTGTTCGGTGTTAACGAAGAACCTCCGCAGAACAACAATCTTAACCCACAACCTGCATAAACGCATAAACCTATTTTCACCATGGAAACATTCTATCAACAAGATCCGTCTTTCCTTTTAGCCTTTTTACAGGTCATGGGCGAAACCGATGAAATGCGTCCCGGCGAAGACATCGTCGATCGCATTTCGGAACATCAAACCCGATGGAAATCCTTCATCGAAGAACAGAAAAATCATTGTAAAAAATCGATACAACTGTTCCGCAAATACGATACGAAAAATAAACTGAAATCATTTTGGATTCGTTTGCAACTCGGAGAATCGTATCCGAGCAAAAAAACGCTGACGCTTTTGAACGAATATGCAACTCGGGCGGAGGAAAGCGGGAATCTTGAAGATGCTTTTCACATGTTCAGTTTTATGGCACTGCTGTATCCGCGCAACTATGTTCTTTACCTCAAAGTCTGTGAACTGTGCGAGCAACTCCACGGAATTGAAGCCGCCGTGCAGTTATACGAAATGACCGCCCGTTTGTTTGAAGAGCCGAATGTCTTGTTTTTGACGGCGGAATGTGAAGCGCGGTGCGGGCATTGGGAACAGGCAAAAACTTATGTCACCCAAGCGTTAAAAATCTTCGAGCAACACCCGCCGAGTACGCCGCAAGAATTGGAATTTAAAGCGAATTTAGAGCAACTGCTGGAATTGGTCGAAAAAGCCTGTGCATAAAAATGCACGGAAACGCTTCGTACTTTGGGTTTAAAAGCATTTTCGGAATAAACATATGCGTTGGATTTTAACGATTGCCTTTTTGTTGCCGTCGCTCGTGACCTTCGGCGGCAAAAAATCACCATGGAAAGTGTTTTCTGACGAAAACGCACGGGCGGTATTTAAAAAAATGCTCACACAACCGTCCGGCGGAAAAAAAGTAACGTTGGATCGCATCGAAACGGTTCAAATCGACCGTGCGCATATTAAATCGACGGAAGGTTTTGAAAACCTGACCGCTCTGAAAACCTTATCCTTATCGTACAATTTCATTCGGGATGTTTCGCCGATTGTGTCGCTTCCGAACCTGAGACGGCTGGATTTAAGTTGCAACGACATTACCAACGGAACGGCATTCATGAACTGCGACACGCTGGAACTGCTTGATGTATCGCACAATCACATCAAATACACATTCACCTGTGCCTTTCGAAATTTGCGCAATTTGAACCTTTCGACGAACTACATTGAACAGTTGCAAACGCGGGAACAATGCAATCACCTGCTGGAAGCGATCGATATTTCCGATAACCCACTGACGAGCCTGTTGCCAACCTTGACTTTTCCCTCGTTGAAGGTATTCCTTGCGAACAAGACGTTTTTGAAGGATTTATCCCCGCTGTTTGTCTGCAAAACCTTGGAAACGTTGGAAGTGGAATACTGCCCCAATCTACGTTCGATCGAAAAGTTATTCCCTTACAACAAAATCACGGAAACCTACATGTGCGTCTTTCCGAAATTAAAAAAGCTATCGATTTCCGAAACCTTTTTAAACGAAAAATCGAAAGAAATTTTGCGCAACATTTACGACGGCGCTCTGGAACAACCGATCACGATTAACGGCAAAACCATTCAACCGAAGTGTAAGCCGGAACCGAAGAAAGCAATAAAATTCTGACACCGACCTTGTGAGATTGATTTTCGGGAACAATCGCCGAAAGATACAGTCGAAGCTCGCGTGTTTTCCTTCAACGTGCTTCGATGATAACGTTGAATGAAAATCGTTACCGCGGTATGTGCCTTGGTATTTATCCTGCTGTGCAAATTTTACTGGCTTCCGCAGTCGTCTTTTGAAAAAAAACCCGTACCGTTGTTTCCCGATCCGAATAACGCGTTCTGCGAACTGCGCCCGTTAACGGATTTACAGCGGGAAATGCTGGATTTTCGCCCCGATTGCCTGCATACGGCATACAATTTTTCCTGCTATTCGGATGCGTCTTTCCCGAAACAACAAACGCTTCGGCAGACCATTCGGCGACGTTTATCGGAAACACTCAACGATACACCGTCGAACATACCGAAGGTATCGGATATTTTTAAGTGCGACGATCCGACGCAACAGCCGTTTTTAACCGTACCGCATATCGGAAGGAAGAAGACAATCCGTTAATCGCGACGCAGGGTCGAATTTTTCCGTTTCCGTCGTTGCCTGCCTTACCATAACCGCCCGATTGTTATGGCACATAACCGTTTTCGCGCCCCTCTCCTACCTTCACTTATCTTCGTTTTTTGAAGATTTGTCGCTCTTCGGTGTCAGCATAAAACGCTCAACGGGTTCGAGCGTTAATTCCTCCGCTTTGAATTGCTTCGCCATCGCGGGTACAAAATACGTGTAAAGAATGTGCGTTTTTTCGTACGCATAAAAACGAACAATCAGAAATTCGTGTTTTTTTCGCGCCGGTTCGGTAATATGCTCATCCGAAACCTCCTGCGGTGTGATACCAAAGTGTGTCGTTTTTCCCATTATCCATGCGGCATTCTCAACTTCTACTCTAAAATCGTACATACCGGGCGACTTGCGCACAAAATTAAACACTCCGTCAGAAACATTTCGCACCGCATACCATGTTCCGACGCACGATTGTGTATTCGTCTGTTCCTTGATAAAAAGCGAAAATACCTCCGCACACGGCACCAGACATTGCTTTTGACGCAGTATCGACCGCTGATGATTTTGAGAAACATACCATTTTACACAGAAAGAAACAGCGACGGATAAGACGGTCAAACTCAATAAAACTCCCAAGGTCGTAAAACCGCCGCATTGCCTGCCGTCGCATTTCACGGCTCCAACTTTAAACCCAATCGCAGGTAAGTCGGCGTATCCCAGTAGGATTCTGCATATTCGCCTTCGAAATTCAACCGTATTTGTGCCGGATCATCATAGAGGGCTTTCTTTGATTTTTTTCGCCGAAAACGCTCCGTTTTTAAATTTTTCGCGCCGGCAGTCAAAATCAGCAAAGCGGTTGCCTCGTTTTTTTCACTTTCCCGCACGGAATAACTCGTCAAAAGCGGTGCATCCGAAACATTCAGTCGCACCCGCAGGTCTTCGTGCAATGTTTTCAGCGCATTTAAAGGCAATTCCGAAGAAGTTTGAAGAAACAGGCAAATGCGTTGCGGTACAAAAGTGTCGAGTTTTACCTTCAGCATCGGGCATCCAAAAGTTGCTTCCAATGCCACTTTTGCGTCATCTCCGCTTCCGATACCCCACGCAACAGTATCGGGTTTATTGTCGAAGTGATGCGCGAAATCATTCAAACGACATGCAAAAAGTGTATTTTCTTGCGGGTGCAATCCGCTCTGAAACACATTTAACACTTGCGAAAGCAGACGATACCCTTCCGCCAACGCCTCTTGCGCGGTTGTGTTCCCGGGCAACATCTGAAACAGCAAATCATTATAAAACGGAAGCACCAAATCCGCCGTGCTTTGCAAACGTTGTAACTGCGCTTCCGCGCGAATGTTCTTCGGATGACCTTCAAACGAAAACGGCATCAGCGGAATAACAATGGTAAAAAGACCGCTTTGTCGTGCAAGACTGAGAGCCGCCTCAATTGTACCGCTGCCCGTTCCGCCGCTCAAACCGACTAAAATAACAACCGCATGCGCCCCCTGAAAAAACGCACTCAGAAGCTCACCCCGAAGCGGAAAATGTTTCTGCACCCATTCGGCATCGCCGCCCGAACCGAAACCGCGAAATAAATCTTCTCCGAAGCAGTAGGTTGAAACCGTTTTTTCCAAAGCATCCAGGCAGGAACGATCGGTATCGACCGCCAGGCAATTATTCGAAAGAGAGACATATTGCGCCGAAAAAACACTTAAAGCACGGCACGCGGAACTCCCGAGAGCCAGAAATTTTATTCGCACGGAATTCGGATCCGTCATAACCGATGTAAATCCTTCCTCCATACGCAAGGTTCTTTTCATGAAAGAACCGAGAGTCGAGGTTGTCAAAATCGAAACCGCGCCGGGAACCTCGGAGGTTTTTGGGATTCCCGCCATACTTCATCTTTTTCGATTTTTTCACCGCAATTTTCCGCACAACCGCCTCCGTGTGTTTTCCCTTTTTACTGTAATTGTTTTCACGGGTATAAAAGATACCAATTCGCTTAAATTCCCAAAAACAGCCGCCCCTCTTCCTTCGGAGCACGTCGAATGATAAAAAAAGCAATTTCTGCCGTATCGAACACCGAAATTGAAACGAATTAACCGACAAAGCAGGTCAGGCGCGTTGCCTCCGTAATTCAAAAAACGTTTTCAGCATGCGTTCGCAGGCATCTTCCAACGGTTCAACTTCGACCGAAACACGATGATAAAGTCGCAACGTCGTATGCAGACACAAGCAACCGCCCAGGCATCCCTGTTTGTCATCAACAACCCCGATGACGACTTTCGGAATACGCGCCTTATAAATCGCGCCCGCACACATCGGACAAGGCTCTTTGTTGACATAAAGCGTAACGTCGGTCAACCGCCAATCGCCCTTTCTTTGCGAAAGCTCCCGAATGAGTTGCATTTCGGCATGAGCGGTCGGATCATGGTTTGTTTCGACCGCATTATGCGCGCGCGCAACGAGTTTTTCATCGATAACCGCCACCGCACCGATCGGAATTTCGCCCTTTCTCCAAGCTTTCAGTGCCTCATTAAAAGCACATCGCATAAAATACGCAGAGGAATTTTCGGACGGATTTTCGTCGAAAAATTCAAACGGGCAGGACGGGATTGCGGTCACAAAAGCGTTTCTGTCACCTACAAAGGTGTCTGTCGCATGTTCTTAAGTCAATTCGGCATTGCGGCGGTCTCAAAGGACATCAACCGACGTTTTTGAGCAAAGAACTTGCACTTGCGAAAACCGCCGTGATAATGAGGTCATGTTCAACTACGGTTGGGTGGTACTTTTTATCACCGTTCTGCTGGAAGGACTGAGCGGCTTCGGGCGAACGGCGTCTTTCAGCCCGTTTTTGAAAGATGTTTGCCGCGATTTGGCGGTGACATCGGCGCAAATCAGCTTTATCTACGGATTGGCAAATTTACTGACGGGCATTACCCTGCCGCACATCGGACGTTGGTACGACCGTTGCCCGACAAAGACATTTCTGCGCGCTTTCGTCACTCTGTTCGGCGGCGCGTTTATCGGCATGAGTGCGTTGAAAATCGTCGCCGCACCGCCGTTTTTTAACCTCTTTATCCTCTTTTGCGCCTTTGTCGCCATCCGTATTTCGGTGCAATCCTATATGTTGACGGGACGTTGCATAGTAGCGGCGTGGTTTAAGGAAAATCGCGGGTTCGCAACGGGTCTGACCTGCCTGTTGCTGGCATCCGTCGCTTCCTCCATGCCGCACCTTAATCTGCGCCTGTCGCGCCTTTTCGCCTGGCAACACGTTTGGCTGACCGTCGGCATTTTTTGGCTTTGCATCATGCTTTTTTTGGTGCGTTGGATTAAAAAACCGCCTGCGGTTGAGAAAAACGATTTCGATTATTCGGGTGAGCCGGAAAATGCGGAAAATTTGCATGTAGAACGTGAAATCGACGAAATTTCTGCCGTTCCCCACGAAACTGCACCCGAAAATTTTGGGAAAAACGCGAATTTCGCCCAAAGCACGACGTCTTCGCCTTTTGCGCCCCTACCCTCTTCCGACAAAGCATCCTCTTCCGATATTTCAACGCACGCCGACAGTCAACGGAACGGATCTTCGTCCGAGTCTGCCTCTGCTCAAACCTTCAAGCCATCCCCGGCACTTTGGCTGATTATGACGATGCTTTTTTTCAAAGCCTTTCAAATGACCGCCCTGGCGTTTCATCTCGTCCCGATGTGCGAAGCCTTCGGAGCACGCGCGGAAAATGTTACGCTTTGTCTTATGGGAACGCCCGTCATAACAATTCTCACAACGTTCGTCGCCGGACACTTTTTTGAAAAAATCGGCGTCCGAAACACCCTCCTTCTCTTCCTGTTGCTCGACATCAGCCTGCTCTACAGCTTTCAATACATCGCGAACAACTTCATACTGTGTATGTACGGATTGACGGCGGGTGCCTATTGGGGAATGCGCCAAATCCTTGCCTACATGGTTCTGCCGCGACTTTTCGGTACAAAATTTATCGGCACCGTCAACGGTCGGGCTTCGGCGTGTCTCTGCCTCGGAAGCGCAACGGGACCCTATTTTTTCGCCAAATGCCACGAAGCGCATTCCTACCTTTTCGCCCTAAATCTTTGCCAATGGTTCGCGGTTTTGTTGCTCTTCGTTTGTTTTTCTCTGCAAAAGTACTTTAAACCGAAAGAAAATTGACCGTCTTCGCATTGAACGCCGCCGTTTCTTTTATATCGATCCTCTTTTGCATTAAATCGAAAGAACACCCTGCGGGATGTGCTCGGTTTACGTATTACGAACGTCCAAAATATAGCTTTAACCCGCTTTTTGTAAAAATTTGCCGATAATAATTTTTTTAAGAAATTATTTATTTTTTCCATTGACACACGGCAAAAAGTTCCGTTCACATGAGGGTGTGGTTTATTGTGTCAGAAGATACTTGGCACGGCTCCAAAGGCATGTTGAGTGTTTTCTGATTGTTTTCATATTCACAAGTGGTGTTGGTAACGGGCTTTTGAAGCCCGTGCACCGCTTGTGTTTCGTTTCTGCAGAGACTGTTTCAAATGCACCGAACACTCCCTCCGTAGAAACGACTTTGAGAGGACTTTCCGCTTCCGATAATCGTATCGAACAAGAAACCTACGGCGAACGTTTGCGGCGTTTATCGGCGATGAACAGCCCCGATGCAAGCGTGATAAAGAAGGGCGATACCATTGAGAATAAAACAAAATTGGTCGCCGAAACAAAGTCGCAAGCGGTTTCATTGAGTGCGGACGATAACGCAGAGATCTCGCTCGAAGCGGATTGTACGGAAATTTTACGAAAAAAAACTCAGTCGGAAATTGTGGGCGAAGGTGCCCCGACGGAGGTTTCCCATTCTTCGGAAACGGAAACAAAAAAATCAAAGGAAGATGCTCTGCGGTACGAAACCCGTCAAACACTCTTAAAAGACGTTGAAAAAACATGGTCGGTTCAAAATACACCGAAAGCATCCGCGGCATCCGAAGGAGTTGCGCCGAAAATCCCCCTGTCTTCTCCGCCGATTGAGACGTTGCAACAGTACGCCAAGCGCATCATTCTGCCGCGAATTCATGTCGAACGCATGCCGTTATCGGAAACCCTGAAAATTATTTCCGATACCGTTAGGGCGAATTCGAAGGACGATCGGACAGTCAATTTTGTTCTTATCGATCCGAAAAATGCGGCTCGGGAGGTCGATCTCGATATTCGGGACGTATCCCTGGAACGCGTCCTGCGTTATTTAAGCGAAATGACGCAATTCGCAGTATTATACGAAGGAAACAGCGTGATTCTTCGCGATCCTTCGCTCAAACAAACCCTGCGCACCTGCATGTTTCCGATTTCGCGCGGCAGTGTGTTGCAAATTTTAAGCTATACCGACTTACATAACAATGATGAGGAAAAGAAACTTTCGGAGGAGGAACGTTTAAAGCAATTTTTCCAACGCATCGGCATTCCCATGAACGAAAAAAATATCGGCTTTGCCTACGACGGTTCCAATCTCATCGTTACGCACGAAGAAGTATGGTTGCAACGCATCGAAGCTATATTACAACAGTATCGTCAGTGCAAGCAGATTGCCATCGAGGCGAAATTTTTGGAAGTCACCCAAGGTGCTTTGGATGAATTAGGGTTGAAGTTCAGTGCCGGAACGCAGGAAGGGGCTCGAGTCGGCGTAAGCGATCTCAGCTTATTAAGAAGAATGTCTGTATTGGATGGCACCGTAAATCTGGCGGGCGGTCTCGATATGACCGGCGGGCTGAACTACGGCGGCAATTACGGCAATTTCATAGATGCATTGCCTGTTTTGAACAGATATCAGACGAAAGTTGTTCTGCGAGCCATCGAACAACACACGGATTCGGATTTGATGTGCACCCCGAAGGTGACGGTTTTATCGGGACGGAAAGCAGAAATTGTGATTGCCGACGAATTTCGTTATCCGCAGAGTTACCGCGACGGCATTGCGAATGTTGGCAACGACGGTCGCGGATCAACAGCTGCCGGGGTCGCAATCCTGGCAGGAGCTCCCGAAAACTTCACGACGCGCAATGTCGGCATCGAGATGACGGTTACGCCCGTTGCCGAACACAACGGATATATCCATTTGACACTCGAACCGAAGGTAACGCAACTGGCGGGTTTCAGCGAATACGGCGGTTCCAATGTCACTTCAAGCGGTTCCGGAACCGAAAATTACAGTGCAGGCTTCACGCAACCGACATTTGCCACACGAAGGATTAAAACCGAACTTTCAATTAAGAGCGGTTCAACGGTTGTTATGGGCGGTTTAACGCGTGAAGAAGTCAAAGAAACGCACGACCGCATTCCGCTGTTCGGCGATATTCCGATTTTCGGAAAATTGTTTCAATCAAAAGGGAAAACTTCGCAAAAAAAGAATTTACTTATCTTCGTAACGGCAAACCTGGTGGATGAAAACGGTCAATACATCGTCGAGCCGGAATTCAAGGTTTCAAAGCCGCTGTAACGGTTCCGCCTTAGTCCTTACACTTCTCGTCTTATCTGCCCTCGGCGGTTTCGTAACGTTGCAAACGTTGCGTCTCTATCAGGAACAACAATCGACAAACCAAAAAATCCGCAAAACACTCGCCAAAAAACAGACCTCGCTTGTCGCCGATGAAGTAATGCGGCGGTTTAACGGAAGGGCAGTAACTTTCTTCGCCGCGGAAGCGAAAAAACAGTTACACTCCTATATTATTGACACGCAACTGCGGGATCTCGGAAGCGATGATTTCGAACAATTTTTTTGCCCGAACCCTTCCGATGACACATCCAACGCTCGGATAAGCGTAAAAATTTTACCGAAATTATCGGAAAATTTTGTCAAAAAAGCGAATTTCACCTTGGAAACCTTGCGCAAACGCCTCCGAGAGACTGCCTTGATCTCGAAAGTTCCGTCATTGAACGCCTCGCAAAAAGAAATCTTATTCGAACGTTGGCGGTTTCTTCAAACATCGGAGCGCAATGAACCTTTAAAGATACCGCTGTTCATGCCGATTTTTACCTTAATGGGACAAAAATTCGATCGCAAAGATACGGAATTCACGCTTTGGAACCCTTACGACCGACCGTTAAAAGGTACGCTGCAATTTAAATGCATCGCGGAGCTGTTGGACGAACAGGGCAATCTTTTTGTCGATCCGAATATCGAATTCGCATTGGACGTGACGTTTCCGCCCGGCCGCGAAGCAACGTTTAACTTTGATAAGCTCATTCCTAATCTCGACCGCCTGCTTCACGTAGAAATTGAAAATTGCCCGAAAGCGTATGAACGGCGCGAGTGGGATATTCCGATGATGTACACCTACGGTTGGCCGTTCGGCTTGGGAATAAAATCTTCGCGACAGCCGAGGAATGAAGCCAGACAAAATCCAAAATCTCCCGAATTGCTTCCGAACGGGATAATTTTTAACACTCAAACGCGGGCGCAACAGTTAAATGCTTGCCTTTTATTTAACTGCGACAAAATTTACCACTCCGTCGGTCAACGGGAACGGACGTTTTTTGCGGATGCTGAAAATTCGAAAGATATTATTCCCTGGAATATCTTTTCTCAAAACCCGCCGAAAAACAGCATTCCGTTTTATTTCTTCGGGACGGAGGAAGCGTTATTTAAAATGTATCCTCCCGCTTCGAATGAAAAGGAATTCTGGAGATTTTTTGCATACGAACCCGAAAATTCCGACAAATCGACCGTTACAAAAAAACCGACAAACAATACCACGTATTCGGTATTACAGGCAAATATCGATACGTTGGTAATTTTCAGCTGTTTTGAAACCTGTTCCGACCTTTGTATATGCGAAACGGAAATCAAACATACGTCTGACGGCACTTGGAAAGAACAGGCGACGCGTTATCGTTACCAACAAAAGCCGAAAAATTCCCGAAAGCCGCTTCTTCCACAAAAATCAACAACCCCGGAACCCGTTATCCTGCAATCCTCCGATACGTCTTTGGAAGAAACGAAAACTTCTCCCGTAGTCGTTGTACACCCTCCCGAAAATTCAAAAAAAGAAGAAAAAATTCAACCGACACCTCAACCGATGACCGTTATTTTGGAAACACCGCAATCCTCCGCCCAAGAGGAAAAAGTTGAAAGACCCGTCGAAAAAATCGACACCTCGCCTGTCGAAAAACCGTCAAGAAAAAGAAGAAAAAATTCCGAACCTGCCTCGGTTACCTTTACGCGATTAAAAAACGAAAGCAAAAACACGAAACAAGAAACGGAAAACACGAAGAGTCGAAAGCAATATCCTCCCGACGAACATTACGAAGGATTAAAACCTGCAAATTTTTTCTATGAAGCCGACGCCTCCTGTGACACGGATGGGGTCTCCTACGGCAATCGGTCAACATCTCGAAAAAGCTCTATGGATTCGGGTGCGGATTTAAATACGGAACCCGCAAAATATCCAAAATCATCATCAGATATCAAATTCCCTCGCGACGCCAGATCTCAATCCCGCAAAGGAACTGCTGGTTCGGATGCGGATTTAATCGAAAATTAAGCCGAAAACGCGGTACCCGCTCCGCCAACTTTCGTTTTCCCAAACGACGCAAGAAATACCGTTTGAACCTTTCAAAATCTTACCGGATACTAATCAAACACAAAATCCTCGCGATTGGCACCGACGTTCGGATTGGCTTTATGGGTTGAACCCCAGCGCCAGGTAAACGGATGCATAATAAAAAACGCCTTTCCGATGACTGCCTCCTGCGGCACCTGCCCCCAAAAGCGACTGTCGTAACTGTGCGGCGAATTGTCTCCCAACACAAAAAGATGCTTCGGTTCCACAACCGCTTCCTTCCCGTCTTCAAAACAACCTTTCGCAACGTACCCGGCATACAGACCGAGCTTCCGATTGTTGGCAGCGAAGGCAGGATGCTCCGTAACTTCTTTCCCGTTTCGGTATAAACAGCCGTCTTTTACCGATAAACGATCGCCCTCGCGCCCGACAAGGCGCTTAATGTAGAAAAAATCGCTGTCCAGCTGCGGAATTTTTTTCGTTTTGAACACAATCGACTCACCGACGCACGGTTGACGAAAATGATACGTCATGCGGTCGGCAAACACCATGTCGCCTTCCAAAATGTCAAAATTAAGAAACGTCTCGCCGCGCTTTACAAACCGCTGCGTCTTCAGGCAAAACCCTCGTTTTGGATCCCGCTCCATGTGCTCGAAAAGCGTGAACATTTCCTCTTTGGTACACTGCGGAAAAAATTTCTTTTGCAACAACGCCTCCATGTCGGTGAACTCTCCCGGGACACGAAGCACCACCGGTTGATCGTCCACATAAATCGTGTAAGTACGCATCTCTTCCGCCGGGAACCAAGTCACCCAGTGCGAAAAAAACATCATCCCTTTTTCCTTTTTGTAGCGCATCAGTGAATTTGCCCCCATCACCTCTTCGGGCGGAAACAGCGGAATATACACGCGACCGTCGCACGGCGCAACACAGCGGTAATTCTCTTCCCCCGTCGCAATCCAACGAAACGGAATTTTCCAAAAAGGAACTTTCGGATCCGTATCCTTGTGCAGACGCGTCACCATACCCGAGAACGACGGAAACATGGAGCAGGTCGGGATGCGAAACGGCTGAAAAAAGAATGTTCTTATCACCAGTGCCGCAAACATCGCGACCCAAATAATTTCCGCATTTTCACTGAACATTCGCGACACCGAAATCGGAATGTTGCGATAAAACGGTTCCCCGTAGGTAATCAGCCGCGTCTCAAACGTATCCAGCGTCGTTTCCAAATCCGACGGCATCGGCGTGTTTCGCTTCCAGGTCTTCTTAATCTCAATCAGCCGATTTTGAAGCTTTTCAAATTCTGCGCGTTGATCGCCCGTCATGCAGTCGCATCGGAACTGATAAATTTTCTTTCCCCAGCGCAAAGCACTCTTCAACCAACGCCGCATGCCCCTTTCTTCCGACTTCATTTCGGCAAGAATCCAAACACACCGCACACGACCAGTTGTACCGACATCGCCAACAACAACAGCCCTGACAGTTTTGCAAAAATACTTACGAACGCGGGCTTAAACCAACGCGAAAAGAAGCAAATAAGGTAAAAAAATAGGTAAAACGTCAGCATAATCAATCCCGCCGCCAGCCAAACACAAAACAACTCCCTCCCGTTTGTCGCATCACCTTTACAGATGAGCGTCGAAGAAATCGTTCCGGCACCGACAATGGTCGGGAACGCCAGCGGAACCACGGAAATGTCCTCGCGTTTTACTTTTTTTTCACCGCCTGTTTCCTTGACAACCTCGACATTCGAGTACAGCATCGTCCAGGCAATCCGACACAAAATCAAACCGCCGGCAATGCGAAACCCGTCCATCGCCACGCCGACCATCTCTAAAATCCAACTGCCGCAAACCAGCGTCGCCAATAAAATACCGGCGGCAATTCTCAAACCTTTGCGCGCCGTTTCCCAACGCTCCTCCGCCGTGTACCCCTGTGTCATTCCGAGATACAGCGCAACCGTAATCGGCGGAGAACACGTCACGAACAGCTTTGAGTACAAAGCCAGCAAATAGCGGATATCTTCAACCATGTCCGCCATTGATTGCAACAAAAACGCACGGCGGTTGTCACGTAAAATCAAACGAAACCGATGGCAAGAAGAGTCGTGAAACCCTTTACACGCTTCTCAATAATCCGACAACACCAAAGGTCATCAGTTTGAAAGCAATCGCCAAAATCAAAATACCGAACAGCTTCGTGCAAATTTGAATGAACGCCGGCTTCATGTATTTCGAAAGCGAACAGGCAATGTAAAAAGCAACGTAAAATGTGAGCATAATGAGAAGGACTGCCGCATATACGTAGAGCTTTTGCGGCATGGTAACGGCTTCCGATTGCCCGATGATAACGGACGAAACGGCACCGGGACCGGCAATCAACGGAAACGCCAGCGGCGTTACGATCAGACTTTTATCCGAAACGGACGACGCGGATGTTCCGTTTTTAGGATACAGCATATCCCATCCGATTTTTCCGAGAACCAACCCGCCCGCAACCCGAAAGGTATTCATGTCAATCCCCATCAGACGCAGGAGGTCGGAACCGCAGAAAACGGCGCAAATCAAAATAAACGTTGCGACCGCCGTCCCTTTTTGCGCCACTTCCCAACGCTTCTGCGGCGTCAAAAAGCTCGCAATGCTGACATACATCATCACCCCCGGGATGGGCGCGCTCGCCGTAAAAATTTTGAGATACAACGTTATTAAAAAATCGAAGTCCATACTCATAAATTTTCTTTCGGGAATAAATGTCGTTCCGCGTGCTTATTGAAGTGTGAAGCATAAAATGTACCGACAGAGGTATTTGAACGGGAGTTTTGGAGGAATGTTTGGATTTGAACGGCGGATGTACATACACATGATTACCATATGCAGTCATATGTAGTCCGTGTTTCCCTCTCATCCCCGTTTTCGTCCCGCTCAGTTTTTCTCCCTGACACCGACCGTCCCCCTCCACCTTTTAAAATTATTTGTTTCATACTAACGCCTTCATTCCGCAGTATATTTTTAATAGGCGTACCTCCAGCATTTCCCGGGTACCTCCGCGGTTTCTCCGCGTTTATCGTCGTCCCGCGCAGACATTGTCCGCACGCGTCTTCCTCCTGGTTCCTCCTCCATCCTGCTCCGTTTTTTCTCTTCATCAACCTTCACTTTCCGCCCCATCCGTCTTCAGTCGCTTCTCTACTCTCTTCCTAACCCCACTTTTTTCCAGCATCCGATCATATCCCCGACACCTCAGTATTCGACCTTTTCGATCTCCATCCTTCCGCATCCTCACCTCCTTCTCCCCCGCTCCTCCGCTTTCCGCGCACATCCGGAAAGCGAAATGCCTCTGATATCAAAACGCCTTCGGGTAGATTTTGGCA
>JAEESJ010000033.1 GCA_016286235.1 Opitutales bacterium
ACTGCTGCTTCTTTCGAAATACATAACGGTTTGCGTCAATCTTTAAAGTTGATTCCTGTTGAGTTGCCTATTAATAGAGAGAAAGTTCCCATTGATCTAAAGCCTTTCGAAGAAAAGGTTTTAGAGCCTGGGACTTCTTTTTGTTTTATGGATGAGTTCGATAACTTCCCAAGTCGTAATGAAATCCAAATCGACATAGGACGGGATTTCATGTTGCGTAAAGTGAATATTGTTATACTTCCAAGTGAGGAAATAGTTGGGGAGGTGTGTCTCTTCTATAATTTTCCGGAACCGTTGTACTTCTGTCATACAGTAGATAATTATTCGAATACGGTTCTTTTTTTGAAGCATAGGAGGTATGGCGGCGCGAACGCGTGGTACATAGAAGTAGCCGAAAAAGTAAAAAACTAAGTTTCACGCATTGCTGTCTTTTCTTCCATCCACTCCTCCAAAATCACCGCCGCCGCCGCCGAATCAATAACGCCTTTCTTCTTCCGCGCTTTCGCATGGCGTAGCGATAGATTATTCATCCCCGTTAATGTACGTGCGGTTTGGGTCGAGAAGCGTTCATCTTGGAAGTAAATTTTCAGGTCAAAGTGCTGTTTCAGTAATTCCGAAAAGTACCTGACCTCTTTAACGCGTTGTCCTTCGGTGCCGTCGGTATGGATCGGCAGGCCGATCACAAATGTATCGCAACCGTGTTCGTTCACAATGTTCCGTAAATCCCTTAAAACCTGCTCCATTGAATATACCCGCAGGGCTTTCAGCGGCACGACGACTTTTAGCTCATCCGAACCCCATGCCAGGCCGATGAATTTACTGCCGTAATCGATACCGAGACAGTTCATTTAAAATTTACGGGCGAACATTCAAAACCGAACCAAAAAATAATGAAGCGACCGACCTGAAATTCCGTTTTGTAAAATTCGCACTTCATTAAAAAACCTCTTCCAATAACGAGAATCGCCAATCGACTCTGTTGCTTATCTCTTTCGAATGACAAAATATAACAACGGGCTCAGCCGTACTTTAAGAACACACATTTTCCAACAGTACCGCCAAAACGCTCATCCATATAAAGCACCCGCAATAAGCAAAAAAACAATTTCGAAACAAAAAGCCGAAAAACCCGTTCTTTTCGTATTTCATCCATTTCCTTTCCCAAGCATAAAACAATAATGCAAAAATGCAAAAAATACTGTTTATGAAAAAATTTCCCAACAAACCGCCTCCAAATTTGAATAAATTACTGACTGTTCTCTCTCGTTTCTCATGCAAGCGGGCACGTACGACGAAATAATGATACATCAGTGAAAAATAAGCACCGATAAACAACACACGACATACGATCGTTTGTTCACCAAAATATCCTGCAAAAGGGAAACATAAAGCGACCGTCACATAGATAACGGAGTAAACAATTTTATCCTTCGTTTTTATAAGAGGACAATCTTTTCCCGAAGCTTCCGCCTCTTGCCGCAACCTCTTTATAAACGAAGATACCCATGACCGGGTAACCACGGCAATACCGACGACAATCGCCAACGAAACCAACTTCATTTTCGCTCTGTCATTCATTACTTTTTCCCTTCCATGCTTCAATGTATTGATTGGATTTTTGATCGAAAAAAGTTTTCTCTAATTTTTCCGCAACCGCCAGAACAACTGCGCACGCATACAGCGTTCCGTAAAGCATCGAAAGTGCCGTCAGTCCCATGGAGGTGATGTTCAAAACCAACAAAAACCACGCGAGCATTGAAAAAACTTTCGGATTATTCAGGATCTTTGAAACCGTTTTGTTGCTCTCCAACAGCGGATACGTATGAACGGCATTCGGATGTTCGCGCTCGCAACAATCGCATGTCGATTGACCGATCAACGCCGCCGATACGCAAAAGCCGTTTGCACCGCACAAAAACATAACAACGGCGAATTTTATCTTACGGTGCAATTTTTGCAGAAAAACCATTCCCGAAAGATTCAAGCGATGCAAAAGTACATACAAAAGTGTAAAACTACCCAAAAACCAAATACCCGTCGCCCCCCAAAGGTATGTTAAAAATGTTCCGAAAGTTCTCTTTACCCAAAAGCCGATAAGCAGAAAGAGCAGAACCGCTCCGACAGAAAAGGTTTTTAACATATTTACTTCCTTACATTGCGGTCGAAAGTACTCCGTCACGTGAATGTTTTTTGAAAAGTGCAGTCTTTTACACGTCCGTACACAGTACTTAAAAAAATCTCACGGGATATTCAGATGGGGAAGAAGACACGCACCCCTATGTATTCCGAACATACCTTTTTATTGGAGGATGCTCTTCACAATCCTTCGGTGTACCTGCGACGTTTTCAATCCTCCGCAATCGACCGAAAACCTCCGGCAGTTTTTACAAACGCCCTTATGCTTCCTCCCCCTGACCGCAACACTTCTTGTATTTTTTCCCGCTGCCGCAGGGACACGGATCGTTGCGACCGACCTTCGGCAAATCGCGCTTTATCGGCTTCGGCAGTTCGATTTCGGAAGCGGCAGGCTTCGCTTCCTCCAAGGCGGATGTCGGCGTTTCTTTTGTATCGATCGGACGCAAATGATGGCGCACGCTTGCCACCAGCGCATCGATATTCTCGGGGCGCGTGGAAGAGCGGAACAAATGAAAGCAAACGTCCTGGCGCATCTGCGATACCATTCGTTCGAAGCAGTGGTAGGCTTCCATTTTATATTCCACCAACGGATCGCGTTGTCCGTAACCGCGCAACCCGATGCTTTGGCGCAAATCATCGAGTTCCGTCAACTGATTCTGCCAGTTTTTGTCGATGGCGCGCAACAACACCCAGCGGACGATTTGCGTGCTGATTTCCTTGCCCTCAATGGTCTGTTTTTCCTCATACGCGGATTTCAATTTTGCCATGAGGTCGTCGACGATTTGCGCACGCGAACGGTGCTCCAGGGTTTGAACATCCAAAAACAGCGGTACCTGAATGTTCAGCCAGTTCACAAACTGCTCCAAAAGTTCCCGATGTTGCTGTACGCCGATCTTTTCGTCCAACGGCGACAGGCGTTGATTGAGTTCCTCCGAAACCAAATTCCACACCAACGCAATCGGTTCCTCGATACGGAGCGTTTCGTTGCGCAGATTGTACACGATGGTGCGCTGTTTATTGAGCACGTCGTCGTACTGCAACAGACGCTTGCGCACCGAATAATTGCGCTGTTCCACTTTTTTCTGTGCCGATTGAATGGAGTGATTGAGAATCGGGTGATCCAGTGCCTCATCGTCCTCCATGGAACGCTCCAAAAACGCCCCGATGCGCCCGGCATTGGCAAACAGCCGCATTAAATTGTCTTCCAGCGAAATATAAAACTTCGACCGCCCGGGATCACCCTGACGGGAACAACGACCGCGCAACTGACGGTCAATGCGCCGCGATTCGTGCCGTTCCGTTCCCATCACGAACAAACCGCCAAGCTCGGCAACGCCTTCGCCCAATTTAATGTCGGTACCGCGCCCCGCCATGTTGGTCGCAATTGTCACCGCGCCTTTGTTGCCCGCCTGCGCCACGATTTCCGCTTCCTGCTGGTGATATTTGGCGTTGAGCACCGTATGCGGAATTTTTGCGTTTTTCAGCAACCGACTCAGCAACTCGGACGCTTCCACCGAGGTGGTACCGACCAGCACCGGCTGCCCTTTGGCGTGCGCCGTTTTGATGTCCTCCAACACCGCTTTGTATTTCGCACGACGGGTCTTGAACACAACGTCGTTGTCATCCTTGCGAATGCACGGTTTATTGGTCGGGATCGCCATCACTTTGAGGCGGTAAATATCAAAAAATTCCTGCGCTTCCGTCTCCGCCGTTCCCGTCATGCCCGCCAGTTTTTCATACATACGGAAGTAATTTTGCAGCGTGATCGTCGCGTAGGTTTTGGATTCCTTTTCGGGACGCAAGCCTTCCTTGGCTTCAATCGCCTGATGCAAGCCTTCGCTCCAACGGCGTCCCGGCATGGCGCGCCCGGTATTTTCGTCGATGATAATCACCTTCCCGTCCGCTACCATGTACTGGTCATCGCGCTGGTACAGCGTGTACGCGCGCAACAGCTGGCTGATGCAGTGAATGGAACTGCTCCTGGTGTTAAAAAGAACTTCCGCCTCCTGACGTTTTCCCTGCTTCTGTTGCGGCGTTAAAGACGGATCGCCGTCGATGATGCTGAACAGCGTCGGCAAATCGGGAAGCGTAAAAGCATCTTTATCCTGCGGATTTAACGTCGTACGACCTTTCTCCGTCAAATCCGCCTGTTGGAATTTTTCCTCGACCGTATAGTAGAGTTCCTCCTTTAAATCATACGCTCGCTGTCGGTTGTATTCCGCCGAAAGTTGGGTTTCGAATTTATTGTACGCCCGACAAATGCGCCCTTCTTCCAATAAATGCAACAAAACGGGGTTCTTCGGGTTCGCCATCTTCACCTGATACAACTTCTCCAAGCCCTTTTCGAACTCTTCCGCTTTTAAACCCTCCGCAAGAAGGGGCTTGGCTTCGTCGGTCAACTGCGCGCACAAACGCGTTTGCAACTGATGCAGACGCTGAATGCCGGCTCGCAACTGAATATACAACGCGCCCGAATCGTCGTTCTCCGCTTCGCCGGAAATAATCAGCGGCGTTCGCGCTTCGTCGATAAGCACCGAATCGACTTCGTCGACAATGCAGAAATAATGATCTTTCTGCACCTGTTCCTCCGCCCGCAACGCCATACCGTTGTCGCGCAGATAATCGAAACCAAACTCCGATGCCGTTCCGTAGGTAATGTCGCAACGATAGGCTTCGTGACGCTCCTCAAAGCCCATGTCGTGCTGTATGCAACCGACCGTCAGCCCCAGGTACGTAAATAAGTGCCCCATCCAGGTTGAATCGCGCCGTGCCAGGTAATCGTTGACCGTCACCAGCTGGCAGTTTTTTCCGCTCAGGGCATTCAAATACAGCGGCAGCGTCGCCACGAAGGTCTTTCCTTCACCGGTCGCCATTTCCGCAATGTAACCACGATGCAACGCAATACCGCCGAGCAATTGGACATCATAATGAATCATATCCCAGGTCGCTTCGTGCCCGCACACCTCCGCCGTCGTCCCGCACAATCGCCGCGCCGCATTTTTGACGGTCGCAAACGCTTCCGGAAGCAAATCGTCGAGTTTTTCGCCGTTTTGCAACCGCTTCCTGAAAACCTCCGTTTGCGCCTTCACTTTTTCTTCCGACCAGGACTGCATTTCCTGCTCCAAGGCGTTGATTTTCTTCACAATCGGTTCGCAGGATTTCTGAAATTTTCGATAATGCCGTCCGACAAAATGCTTTAGAAAGTTTTTAAACATACAAGGCTTTTTTTATTGTGGCGTTTTTTGCGGAAAATACAAGGGAGAAGGTGTGTGAATACGATTGTTTGAAGCGATGCATTAAGGCAGAAACATCGTTTGAAAAGGAATAAAAATGTCTGTTTTGCAGGAAATTTTTGTCTTTGGAATTTCTTTTATCAAATGTTCCGCGAAACAGCACGGCACATCCGTTTGACGGAGAGAAAGCGTGCAGAAACACGGGAAGAAATTGAAGCGTAAACGGCGGTTGTCGAAAGTTTCTTCCAGGAACCGGCGCACCGCTCCTATTGGAGCGGCGCGGATTATTCCGACGTGATATAAATTTCTATTCGTCGTCGGAATCAGAAGTATATTTTAAAAGCTTCCCTCTGTGTTCCGATTTTTCTGAATTTTCGCTCGATTCGTTACAGATACTCTCGACGGGGCTTTTTTCAAAATTTATCTCGCTTTGGCCGATTTTTACGTCCTCTTTTTCATCCTCTTCTTCTTCGAAGGACTCTTTGTCTCGCTCTTCTTTATACTCGATTTTTATCGGCTTCGAATTCATAACTTCGGAGAACTCAAAACGGCTTTCGGGGAACCCAAAACAATCTTCGCTTTTGAAAATTTCAGGTTCCTTTGATTTTTTATCCCCGATTTTTATCTCGTTTTTCCCGCTGTTTTCCTTTTCGAAATGCGCTTTGAATTCGGCATTTAATTTATCTTTGAAGGCATCAAAACCTTTGAAGTAATCCTCCTTTGAGGACTTGTTAAAGAGCTTTTCCTCTTTCTTATCCTCAACCTTCGGCTCTTCGAGTATGATTTCATTCTTCTCGATTTTGTTGGCTTCTTTGATTTTCCTGCTCTCCAGATCCATTCGGATAAGCTCCCGAATTCGGTTGCATGCCCGAATCTGCGATTCTTCCCTCATTCGTCTTTCCTTTTCGCGTTCCGGATCTTTTTCTCTCCTCGCTTTGTCCTCTTCGAAGAGTGCCTTTATTCGATCTTGTGTTGACAATACTGTGCGACTCAGGTTGCTTCTAGAGTCTCTACCGTAACTAAAATCTTCATCGTAACTAAAACCTTCATCCTCGCTCTCATCGGAACCGTGATAGGAGGGGTTGCAGCCACTCTCCTCCTGCTCTCCCTCTTCGAGCCTGTATTTGCCCTCAGTTCCCGCTCTCTTTGCAATATATTCAAGATGCTCCCAAGGAATTAAACCACAGCAGTCGTTTGATGAGCAGCGCTCCAGTGCCCAATCAGGCAACTTAGACTTATCATAATAATCAGCAATAACATGAGCTTCTCTAATGTTACCAACGTAGACTGGTATATCAGAAATAGCACACAGATTCCATCCCGATTGATCTCGCACCGTCAGAAAAGCTTCGCGAATATCCTTTCCTTTACGATCCGCCCTTACAACCAATTCGCAATAAAATGCCAGGGTAAAAAAACAACCATAGTCTCTACCTCTTACAAAAAATGGTGCACTATACCAGAAACTCGAACTAGACTTTTCTTGCACACCCTGCGGTCTCCCTTTTTTGAGGAGCAGGAAATAACTTGCTCTGTCTCTGGTTAAATCGCCACCCCCTAAGCTAGTAAGCTTGTCACCGTCCCACACGAACTCTATGCAACCGAAATTTTCGCCACCAAACTCGCGTTTTATTTCAATAGAGTAACACCGTTTCACTTCTCCTTCTCTCCTTTCTTTTACTTGAATTTTGTACTCCTTCGGATCCCCGTGTACCTGCGCCGTTCCGAACAGAACCGCCGCCAACCCCATTATTTTTATGCAGTTTTTTATATGATTTTTCATAAGTTCACAAATTTTCACCGCCGTTTTTCTTGGCCGATAAAATCGGCGTGAGGATTTTAGAAAGGGTGTCAACATTTTTTTGATGATTTTTGGTGGGGAGGAGATCGAAGTTATAAAAATGAGATGTGAAAGAAGCTATATAAGAGGATGTTTTTGATGGTAGAAAGAAGATTGGGGAAAGACGGGTTTTTATTATAAAAGGTAAAGGTGGCGCTTTCGGTACAAGTGTGAATAAAGTGTGAACAAACACTCCATCACAAAGAAAGGACATTATCAGCGATGAACAACAGAACGAATCCACCGAAAATAAACCTCAACAAGCAACGCACCGCATCCTTTGCAGACTTACACCCTCCGTTCCGTCATCCTTCTAATATATGACGGCACATTCCGCCCCCACAAAACGCTTCCTGTACCGACAGAATTCACATTGACAGCCTCCGTTCTTCCTCTCCTACTGGAAATATCCGATGCGCCTTTAGCTCAATTGGACAGAGCATCTGACTACGGATCAGAAGGTTGGGGGTTCGACTCCCTCAAGGCGCGCCATAGGAACGGTTGCGACGACAGGGTGCGGTTCGTGTCGCGATTGTTAGTGTGCTGAATGCGATTTTTCGTAAAGGAACAAAGGCGGTATGTTTTTCGGGTACGAAGGCGGAGCACAAGAACAAGGTTGCGGAGCGGTTGTTTGGATGAGTTTGGCGGTTTTACGGGATGCATGCAAGAATGACTGTTGCGGGTTTGGTACCGAACGTTTCCGGTGAGTCCTGCGGATTTTTATATTTTCAAAAAATGCACCTTTAGCTCAATCGGATAGAGCATCTGTCTTCGGAACAGAGGGTTGGGGGTTCGAGTCCCTTAAGGTGCGCCACGATTGAAAATGCGACAAACGGCATTTTAGAAAAGCGACGGAGGTTCCGTTTTCGTTGTTTTTTGGCAAAAAATTCCTTTATTTTCCCAAAACAACGCAATTTACCGTAAAAATTTTTCAACATTTTCCGTAAATTTTCACTTTTGGATTGAAACGCCACCCGAACGCCTCCACCGTGAGGGTACCATGGAGTCTTGCAATTTACTTGTTCTGCAATCCGGCATCCCGGGTGCCGTCGGCAATTCCGCTCTGTACGGCGTTCTTTCCGAGGCACTTAATCATGAAGCGATTGAGGAAGTCTACGGTGTCTGCAACGGATTTGAAGGTATTTTATCGCAAAACTTCATCGATTTGGCGGCACTTTCGCAGAAGAAAGCGCAGTTGCTCCTTTCGACCGCCGGAAACGCGCTCGGGCACGAGACGTACGGCTTCCAACCGACCGACGAAACCTTCAAAGAGATGGTCGGCGTCCTGTCGCAACACAACATACGATTGCTTGCGGTTATCGGCGATCGAAAGTCCGTCGAATACACGCGGCAGTTGCTTCAAATCGCGCAGACGGAAGGATACGCGCTCAACGGCGTTGTTGTTCCGCAAGCCGACGACAACGAATTTCCGATAACGGATCACGGCTTGGGCTACGGCAGCAGTATCAAATGCCTGAATGCGCTGTTGGTGTCTTTTGAAAAGTTGTTGCGAAACGAAGCAATTCCCGTCGGCATTTGCGAAATCGAAAACGCCGGCAGTTGGGTCGTCGCCGGAGCCGCCCTGTTATCTGCAACAACCGAAAAGAGCGTCGATGCCAATGACCTTCCGTACGTGGTTTGCCTGCCGGAACAACCGTTCAACGCCGAACGTTTTTTGAACATCATCCGCAACAAAGTACAACGCCGCGAACCAATTTTAGTCGTTACGCATTCGCAACTGATCAATGAAGAAGGCAATCCGTTGGATGTCGGCACATTCGGCTCCGTTGGTGCTTATCTCGAGCAACTTATCCAATCCGAATTAAACATTCCGACGTACCTTGCTGCTTATAATTTGCACATACAACCGATATCGCACTTCCTCTCCAAACAGGATCAGACGGAAGCCGTCGCCTGCGGTTGCGCGGCGGTTCAAGCCCTTGTAAAAGGCGAAAGCGAAAAAGCGGTCATTTTGGTTCGCAACGACAACAAAGCCGCTTCCTGCGATCCGACCCTTGTACTGTTAAAGGAAATTACCGGCATCAAGTTCTTCCCGAGCGATTGGATTTCCGCCGACACCATGACCTTACAGTATTCGATGTCGAAATACGCACTACCGCTCATTCAGGGCGAAGTAGCCAATACCTTCGAAAAAGGTTTGCCGCAGTTGTTTCGGTGGTAGGAAGATCTCGCTTTTTGAGACGAAGTTTTAGCGGTTCTCGGTGAACGACCGGGAGGGTCGACCGGAAGTTGCGGTGTTTGGAGGGGATTTTTAAGGATAACGCCGATAAGTCTTCGATAACAGAAACAAATTCCATATGATGCGGTTTTTCGGACGCTGAAGAAACTTTTTTGTCAAAAGTCTCCCGCGGTATTCATTACCTACCTGCGTTTTAAGAACCGAAGCCGCCATGGTCAGTTTGTTGACGGTTTTGAAGGTGTTGTGTGAGAACGAACGGTAAAAACTTTATGTACAAGGAATCGGAAAATCTTTTTCGCCTTCTGATGAATAAGCAAATATATGCCATTTTAGATGGTGATACAAAATTTGAGAGTTATAAATTTAGCGATGATTGTGCCACGATACAAATTGCCATGCCGTATATGCGTGGATCGGATTTATTGGAATTATGCGAGCTTTTTGAATGTAAATTATCCGAATACTATGAATGCTATAGTCGCTGGCAATATCTCGCATGTTTATTTGAACACTGTATAGAAACGGATCGTTGTTCCGAACTTTTGGCACATCTCTTTGCAAAACAACAGTTTTCAAAAACGCTCTACTGGCATGAAGTAAATGCGATCGAAGATGCATATAAAGTTATTGTAGATACAATTATCGCGAAAATTAATGGTATATTGTATTTCAGTAACAGTGAGCTGATTAGAATTGGAAATCAATTCTTTGTCAGAGAAAAATGGCTCAAAATCGAAATGCAAGCTCCAAAAATAAAAGCCGTTGATCGTGGATACATAAGGAGTATTGCCTCTCGTGCCATGGAAGACGTAGCGCGATACGATTTCGACAGTGCCATCACAAAATCGCGAACCTTACTTGAAGAAGTTTTTTGCACGGTGATTGAGCAAAAAAACGAAATCCCATCCAAAAGCGGAGATATGAAAAAATTATATAAGCAGGTTAAAGATTTATATCGCATGCACGCCAATGCGGGTACGGACAAAAGAATCAACGAATTATTATCCGGATTAGAAAAAATCGTAACCTCTGTTTCCGAAATGAGAAACAAACACAGCGATGCACACGGCATCGGCAGGAAAAGAATTCGCATAGATGAACATCATGCTCAGTTACTCGTAAATGCCGCAACTGCTATGGGAGACTTTGTTCTGTCAGTGGCAGAAAAACAGACACAACACAAATGATGGATTTTGCAGAAACCTACGCAGTGCGTTTTTTCTAAAAAAACCGCAAAAAGGTCAGGCTATAACAAATCACCGACCCTGACGACAATAAAACCGATATGTATTAAAACAACACCAACTCTACCCTACCATACAGCAGAGCAACCGCACATAATTCCCGCCAAAAAAACCGTCCCCTACCCCTTTATCTCTTTATGCAGGGTGCGACGACGCAAAAACGGATTGTACTTCATCTTTTCGACTTTCTCCGTCTGCAACTTCTTGTTGCGCGTCGTCATATAGCGTGAAGGAGGCTTTCCTTCTTTGCGCGCTTCGGTGCATTCAATAATTACGGTTTCCCTAGGCATGCTTCATAGGGAACGCGTTTTTGTCTTTGTTTCAAGACAAAAATACCGCATCCGTTCCCGAACGGTGAAAAACGACGTTTTAACGAAAAAAATCCGGGAACGCCCCGAACATCTTGTGTTTTAGCACTTCATAAATCAGATAGCACTGTAGCCGTTGCGGGCATCTTCCTCCTGTTGCTCACAGATCAGCTTCTGCATGTCCTGCGTATAGCGACGTTGCGAAGCGATCATTTGGTCAAACATGTACCGCATGTTGGATTCCTTCATTTTTTGTTGACGCTCCTCGGGCGTTAACGGCTTAACGTCGGTCTGCGATAAGGCGTTTTGTTCGGAAACGTTTCCCGAAACGGGAACTTCGGGTTCCAAGGCGAGTATTGCCGACGGTACATAACAGTTGTTGACGGATGAGATGGACATAGGTTTTGAATTTGACTGTTTCCTTCGTATATCGTACGTTTTTTGTGTTTTATTCGTTGTTTTTATGATCGAGGGTATCCGCGCATCGCAGTTGTTTCAAAACCTCCCCGTGCATTGGTCGTTTAAGGAAGTTTTTTCCTCGGAACAACCGATACACACATGGATCCCGTTAATTGCGAAGGAACTGCGGCAGTTTTTCGCAAAATGCAAACCGTCGCAACGTATTCACAGCGAACTTCCGCTGCACCTTTTCGTCACGGGCGATGTTTATATCGGTCGGAACGTTTCCCTGCCGTCGTTCGGAACCATCGAAGGTCCCGCTTATATTGATGATGATTGTATTTTGCGCCCAAGCGTATATATTCGCGGGAACGTTATCGTCGGTCGGAATTGCGTTTTGGGCAATTCCTGCGAATTTAAAAACTCTCTCCTCCTGGAACACGTTCAAGTGCCGCATTTCAACTACGTCGGTGATTCGATTTTAGGCAACGGTGCGCATCTGGGAGCGGGATGCATTTTGTCAAATTTGCGCCTGGATCAAAAACCCGTGTGCATGCAAACGCCGACAGGAGAATTAATCCAGACGGGATTGCGGAAACTCGGCGCCGTATTGGGCGACGGAGCGCAGGCGGGATGCAATTCGGTGTTGCAGCCGGGTTCTTGTTTATTCCCGAACGCCGTCGTTTATCCGTGCGAATCTTTTAAAGGAACGCGCCTTGCCAAAACAGCCAAAGAAGGTCTTTTCCGAACGGACAAAAATTCGTTACAATAAAGGAACAAAAATGCAATAAACCGCCATGCCCGATCTTATCCAGGAACATCCGATTGCGAGCAAGTTGGATCAATATACCTTCGAGGATTTAACTCATCTTGCGGAGGACGATTACCTCTCGCTGGATGCGGAAAAGCTGGCGCGGACGTCGCCGCACGAAATCGGTTTATTCCTGGAACGTCTGACCGTCGAAGAACAGCGAAAATTCCTGCAACGTTTATCGGAAAAAAATGCTTCCAACGTTTTGGCGGAAATGGACGCGGAAAATTCCGCCGAGGTACTGAGTGCCATGCGGGAATTTCGTGCGGCGCGCATTATCGAACTGCTGGATCCCGACGACGCCGCCGATTTGGTCAGCAAGCTGGATGAAAGCGATCGTATCCGTCTGCTGTCCCGCATCAAACCCGACCGCGCGTTTGTGTTGCGCAAACTGTTGCGTTACGATCCAAATACCGCCGGCGGTGTCATGACGCCCGAAGTCGTCACGTTGCGCGAGACCTGGAACATCGGCGAAGCCTTGGAACACATTCGGAAAATTCCGAAGAAAATCGAAAACGTCTACAATTTGTACGTTACGGACGAAGATAATCGACTTTTGGGGCTGACAACGTTGCGAAATCTCGTTTTTTCCGAACCGACCAAGCGTGTTTGCGACATCATGAACACGCAAATCCAAGCCATCGCCTGCCTGCCCGAAACAGACAAAAATGCGGTTGCCAATACCATGGCGGAATACAACGTCATGGATATTCCGATTGTGGACGAGCAAAACCGCCTGTTGGGTTGCGTCACCCACGACGATGTTCTGGATATCGTGCAGGAAGCGGCGACGGCGGATTTACAACAACTGCACGGTGCCGGAGCCGACGAAAGCATCCACGACGGCATTTGGTACAGCGTCAAAAAGCGCAACCCCTGGTTGTTTATCAATCTCATTCTTGCCTTTTTATCCGCCTACATCATTTCCCGTTTCGGTTCCGTCATCGAACAAATGAGTTGGATGGCGGCATTCATGACCGTCATCGCCAATCTCGGCGGCAACACCGGCGCGCAAACGTTGGCGGTCGCCATCCGCGGACTGGCACTCGGGGAATTTCAAAAAGGCGATGGTTTGGGCATTTGCGGCAAAGAGCTCTTAAAGGGGCTTGTGAACGGACTTTTCATCGGTTTTTCGGGCGGTCTCATCGCAACCTGCATGATGCATAACGCCCTGATGGGTTTCACGGTGTTTCTGGCAATGGTCTTAACCATGGTGCTTTCGGGATTTTTTGCCGCCTTCATTCCCATCGTCCTGAAACATTTCAAATGCGACCCTGCCCAAAGTTCCTACATTTTTCTCACCGCTTTCACCGACATCGCCGGGCTTTTTATCTTTCTGAAACTCGGCACCTGTCTGCTGTTGCATCAGTGAAATTTCATTCCTTTTTGCGATTATATTCCGAAACCGGGTGATGTGACTCCATTATCGTTCAAATGATGTTTAATTTCTACGAAAAACATAAAATACTTCTTTTTTTTCATGAGTTCTTTAGCGTAGAAATCACATCCGTCATCGATCATGGATAACGAACCTTCTTTTCAAACCGTCCAAACCGTCAAACAACTGGAGAACGGCGCACCGTTTAAGACCGTCGTCGCCGTCCGTCGCATCCATAAAAAAGTCGGAAAAACGGGCAATCCGTTTCTGCAAATCGAAGTCGGCGATGCGATCGATACCTTCACGTTTAATTGCTTCGACGGAACCGCGCCGTTCCTCTTTTTCCAAAAAACCGCTTCCAAATGCCCGCAAATCATCATTATTGAGGGCTTTATCGAGTTTTATGCCGACAAATTGAGCCCGCGCATCAAGAGCGTTTGGGATATTCCCGAGGAACAATACGAAGCGTACTTGCCGAAAGTTATTGAAACGCCCGAAGAACCTTTGGAGGAATTGCAGGCAGAACTGACGAAACTCGTTGAAACCATCCGATGCCACGCCCTGCGCGCAACCGTTCGGCAGGTTTTTGAGGAACTCGGCGAACAATTCACAAACAGTGTTGCGGCGGTTTCGATGCACCATGCCTACATTCATGGTCTTTTGGAACATACGGTACACGTCACGCGCGTCGTCCTGGCACTGTTACCGCTATATACGGAGGTGAATGCGGATTTGGCAATCGCGGGCGCGCTTTTGCACGATGTCGGGAAGGTTTTGGAATATCACTACACCGCAACCGACGGCATCGATCGCACCGACATCGGACGCTTGCAGGGACACGTCATTCTCGGTTACCGTCTCACCCGCAGTGCGGCTTTAAAAAATCATCTTCATCCGACTTGGCTGGAACAGCTGGAACACATCGTTTTATCGCACCAGGGCGAACCCGAATGGGGCGCCGCCGTGTACCCAGCAACCGCGGAAGCCGTTCTCGTCAGCCTGGCGGACAACGCCGACGCCCGCATGGGAATGGTGCATCAACAACTGAAAAAAGCTGTTCCGACACAGACATTTTCGGATTTTGTGCCGGGATTGGAGACGCGGTTGTATACGGGGGTATTGCCGAAAATGGAGGGAACGGGAGAAATTTGATAATTTTTTCACAAAACCTCGCTTATTTCCGTCATTCCCGACAAACGCCTCTATTCCCGGTACCCTCAAAAACCCATTGCCACCCTCACCTTTTTCCTAAACAATAGCTCTGGTGGAAGAGCGGTTGCAGAAGGTGCTCGCGCGCGTGTACGGAATTTCCAGGCGACATGCGGAGGAAATGATTGCCGACGGAACGGTCTGCATCAACGGCGAAACGGCGCACCTCGGCAGTAAAATTGATTGTGCGAAAGATACACTGACGGTCGGGCAAAAGAAGTTGCAACCGCACCTGTTGCAGTCGCAGAATTCCCAAGAGGTTTGGATGTTGTTCAAGCCGAAAGGCGTTATCTGCACGCACGATGCTCCGTTGGCACGCAATACGCTGGAGGCGTACGTTCCGCCCGTTTTGCGACGTCAAAAGTGGATGTTCATCGGTCGTCTGGACAAAGACAGCGAAGGGTTGCTGTTGCTGACCAACGACGGGCAGCTGGTGCAACGCGTAGCCCATCCGTCATCGGGTATCGGAAAAGTCTACCGCGTGCATTTGGATAAAGCGTTCGATTTGTCGATTTGCAACGAGTTAAAACAGGGACGCACCTGCCAGGGCGAACATTTAAGTTTCAAGTCCGTTCATGTCGTCAATTCCCACAAAATCGACGTTACGTTGGGACAGGGCAAAAAGCGCGAAATTCGTCGATTATTATTTTCATTCGGCTATGAAGTGTTAAAATTGAAGCGTTGGAAAATCGGCGCACTGGTGCTCGACAAAAAGCTGGCACCGGGACAATCGCGCCGTTTGTCCGCAAAAGAGGTAAAGCAGATTTTTGGAAAAGCATGCTGAGGGTTGTTGCGATTTTTTGGATTCTTTGTTTCGGGTTCGGTTCATTTTCGGTTCAAGCGAAACCGTCGCGCGGTGATAAAAGCTCCGTAACATCCGAAAAAACGACCAAAACGTTGTCATCCGTTCGAAACTTCGAAGGCATCATTAAAACGGTCGGTTTTTTTGATAAAATGTCCTTTTGGTGGCAGGATTTGAAGGATGTGCATTATTGCTTGTGCGACAAAAAGGGCAAACCAATCGCGTTTTTAAAATCACCGCAGGACGTTCGCAAAGCGCATCAGTTAAAAACGCTCGTTCATCGCAATGTCTGTATCAAAGGCGTCCCGCAGTACATTAACAAAGAGCCGTATCTCCTAATTTTGGTCGAAGATGTGTGCCCGTAACACGCGGATTTTATTCGGGAAGCCTGTTGCGGATGCGATTTTGGCGTCCGTGAAGGAGGAAGTTTCCACTTTAAAAGGGCGTCCGCCGTCGGTTGTTTTTCTGCGCGTCGGAAGCGACGGTGCTTCCGTTTCCTACGTTAAACAAAAGGCAAAATGCGCGTCCGAAGTCGGCATTCAAGGCGAAACACGCGTTTTCGACGCGGAAACAACGGAAGAACGACTTTTGGCGGAAATTATCCGCTTAAACGAAGAGCCGAACGTCGACGGCATTTTGGTTCAGTTGCCGTTGCCAAACCACATCCATACCCTCAACATCCTTTGCGCCGTTAACCCGAGAAAAGACGTGGACGGCTTTACCGACGTCAACGGCGGTCGTTTATGGCAAGGCGACGGTTCTCTGATACCGTGTACACCGGCAGGAATTATTGAACTTTTAAAGTATTATCATATCACAACCGAGGGCAAACAGGTTGTCATCGTCAATCGCAGTTCCATTGTCGGGAAACCGTTGGCGGCATTATTGTTGCGACATTCGGAATTCGGGAATGCCACCGTCACCGTTTGCCATTCGTACACGCAAAATTTGTCCGACATCACCCGACAAGCCGATATTTTGGTACTTGCCTGCGGGAAACCGCATCATTTCGGGCGTGATTACGTGAAAGAAGGCGCCGTCGTCATCGATGTCGGCATTTCGCGCGTCCCTGCCGATAACAAACGCGGGTACATAATTCGGGGCGATGCGGACGCCGAAACATTGGAAGGATATGTGAGCGCGATCACACCCGTCCCGGGAGGCATCGGACCGCTGACGGTTGCGATGTTGATGAAAAATACGCTACAATCGTACTACTTATGTCAAAGTCACTAAATCAAACGCAAACGCCACTCTTACCGCCGCCGGCACCGATGTTAAAACGCCTGTCAGCGGCACTGTTGGACGGTCTGTTTCAGATTATCCTTATAGTTCCTCTCGTATTCCTGATTCTTTGGCTTCTTTACCCGGATATTTTTGATCGAACCAACGATCCGGAACCGCTCGAGTACCTGCCACTGTGTTTGAGCGTATTGTTGCTCGTATTGGGATATTATGTCATCGGCGGTTGTATTTTTCACGGCAACACGCCGGGGAAACAAATTCTCGGGTTGCGCGTTTTGAAACTGCCGCAACTAAAACCGCTGACCTTCGTTGATATCGTCTTTCGATCGGTAATGTTTATGCTTTTTTGTTACATACGCCCCGTCTTTTGGTTAAACTGCCTTTGGACGTGCTTCCGTAAGCAACACCGCAGTTTGCATGATCTGTGTTGCCGGACATATGTTACGAATCGCGAAACTGCGGAACAGGTCGGTGATACCGTTCGCACGGTTGTTCAACCGGAAGGATCGGAGAAAAGTGCAGATCGTTCCGAATAATATGTCCGCACACTCGCCCCGCACTTTTCGCATATGCCCGTAAATCCGTGAAACACACTTCTCTTTTGCCGCCGGCACCGCTCACGCAACGCATGTTGGCGATGCTGTGCGATTTGATTTTGCTTTTTCTGTTGAATGTCTTCATCGTCGGGAAGTTATGGCTACCGCTTTATCACGCGGAGGCGATGACGCAGTTTCAAATCCTGATCGAAACCTACTCGCTTCAACTGCTTCAGGGTCACGCAGGCGGATTTTTTGCGGAACTTAAAAACAGTCCCGAACTGTTGCACATGTTCCAATCGCTCGATTGGGTTTTATTTTGGCTCGCCTGGGGATATTACGCCATCAACGGTTGTTTTTTTCAGGGCGGCACGCTCGGAAAACAAATTTTCAATTTGCGCGTTCTGAAACTGCCGCAACTTAAACCGCTGACCTTTTTTGATAACGTTTGGCGTTCGGGAACGTTTATTTTCTTTCTGCTGACGGGATTTCCGTTTTTGGCGGCATTGGATTTCTTCTGGATGTGCATTCACAGACAACATCGCGGGTTGCACGATTTGTTCTGCCAAACATACGTCGTAAATTGCACGCTGTTGGAGCAAATTCAGGGACAAATCGGCGAAGCGGTGCGCTCGGTACTTCAATCGGAAAAATCGAAAGAAAATACGGAAAAATCCGAATAAGGCGGAAAGTTACGGTTTCTAAACTTGCCTGCTTTGTTCAATTTGCCGCAGTACCGCTTCGGCAACGGCTTGAGGCGAAACGTTCCTCAAATCCCCATTCTCTGCTTGCAAGATACAATGTTCCGCCGTCGGATACGGTCCGGAACGTTGTCCGTTCGTGGGTCCGTAAATACCGACCAGCGGTTTTTTCAACGCCGCCGCCAAATGCACGGGTCCGCTGTCGTTGGCAACCACGCATCGCGCCGATTGAATGAGCGTCGGCAAATCCGATAAACGCGTTTGTCCGATAAAATTCATAAAACGCGGATGTTGCGGCACGTCGTTCGGCACTCGTTGCCCGATCCAAACGCAACAATACGGTGTTTGTGTCAACAGCAGTCGCGTTAATTCGGGAAAAAACGGCCATTCCTTTTCAATACGCCCGCTGTTCGGAAACAGCAAAATCGCGTCTTTTTCGAATGGGAAATGCCAACTTTGCATTTTTAACGTCAATGGTCTTTGCGGTTGGGAATTCAATCCTAACGGCATTAAAAGCGATTGCAAAATATCCACCTCGTGAAACGGAGCAAAAGTCGGCATGAAGGTTTTTTTATAAAAAAACCGCGAACCTTCGCGCGCATTACCGCGCCCGATTTTCTCCGTCGCTTTTGCGAAAAACGTCATCAGTCCCGTTCGCAACAACCCCTGTCCGTCAATGAGATAATCGTAGTTGTACGCATGTATCTCTCGCATGAGACGCAAAAATCCTCGTATCCCGCCGTGACGTTCAAAAATGAAAAACTTCGAAACAACGGGACTTAAACGCAAAAATTCCGCAAAACAATCGCGAATAATCCAATGAATATCTAAAAAAATGCCGTTTTTCTCTGCCGTGTGATACAAACCTTCCACCACCTGCAACATTTGGACGACATCTCCGAACGCCGACGGTTTGATGATTAAAATTCTGTATTTTCGAGATGGTTGCATGAATTGCCTGCCTGCTTGACAGAGTAACAGGTTCTATTTGAACAGACAATATCCGTACCGATTTTACATCGGACATTGCAATACCGACAAAAAAGCGTCATTGTTTTTGATTTTTTACAAAAATTGTCCCAAAAACCGCTTAAATGCCTCGAGTCGTCCCCCCCCCCGCGGACGAAAAAAGCCGCAAAACGGCGGCTTTTTTCGTGATCGATATATGCTAAATTTCCTATTTTCTCTTTTTTGACTTCTTCTGCTTTACTTCCTTTGCCTCTTCGTCCAGGCAAATTCTTCTCAGTAATTTATAATCTTCCATTTTTATCCGTTCGCGACGCTTCCGCTCCAGTAATCTTTTTTCCTCTTGAGACTTCCGCGTACGCAGCCTTTTTGTTTTCTTGCCGGAAATTTCCGACAATTCCTCCTCTAAATTCATCGACTCTTCCGCATCGTATCCGTTCGAAGAATCCCATACATCCTCCGCATCCGATTTTCGGTTCTCATCGCCCTCTTTTTTGTCTTCAACCTTATCCGCGAGGAACTTCTTCAGCAACACCTCCACGCAATGGCCAAGACGATTGATTTCATATTTGTCATCCGTTAAAGGAAAATCGATGTCACCCTTCCTCTCATCATCAGTACTGTACCCATACTTCTTCTGTAAAGCGGCTATTGCTCTATCCGGAACACTCGAAGGCAGAATAACGTAATTGACCCCCTCTGAGGGAAAACGAAATATGCTTTTGGGACAAACTTCAAATCCCGGATGAGCCCCTTTGCACAAACCGCAATAGCGTTCACCTGTTTCTTCACACATCTCATTTTTCTCATGTTCATGACCGAAACTGCACTTCCATCCAAACGCGCCTTCAAGGCTCCCTATAATCACACTGCCGCCAAGCAGAACGACTTTACTTAAATTTTTCACATCCATACAAAAATATCTCTCCTATTTCCCGTCCCTCTTTTCTTTTCTCAACTGCAATTCTTCTTTTCTTTTCAAGAATTTCTTTCTAATCCTTTGATTTGATACTCTTCCTCCCGCTTGATCTTTTCAATTTCCTTAGCATTAATCATATTATTCCTTTTCGCTTTAGATTCTTTTTGCCTTTTTTGAATAAAATCATTAGTTTTTTTAAGCCGTTCTTGCTTTTTGAGATACTTCGGAGATCCTTTCAAAAACTTCTCCTTTAACTTTCCTACACGCAATTCAAGGCGTTGTACTTCGATGTTTTGATCCAGCTCGATTTTCGGGCAATACTCTCCGTACCGTCCGTCTCTTTTTACATCACTGTACCTGTATTCGAACCATAATTCGGCGATTTTTCCCTCCGGAACACACCACGGAAGAATAACATACTTTATACCTTCCGATCGGAAACCGAACACCGATTGAGGACAAACTTCTCGGATCGTGTGATAATTTGAATCACACATGGGATCGTTACAGGGTCGCTCCATAGGGAATGTCTCAGTACATATCTCATCTTTCTTATGTTCATGTCCTTTACTGCATTCCCATCCAAACACACTTCCGACATTCACCGCAGTAGTACTGACACTAAGCAGACCGACTTTTATGAAACTTTTTGCATTCACGTTATCGTGTGAAACATTTTTTTAGAAAAAATAAACAAAAAAAATATAAAAAATTCCTCAAGTGGAAAACAGCGGCATTTTTTTCCAAAAAAACGAAATAAGTAAAGTCAGAAGAACAACGTGCAAGCATTTTCACCGAAAATCCGTCGGATCAACATCCAAAATATCGATCACGTTCGACGGCATTTGAAAGCGTTGCCGAAGAGTTTGCAGTTGCGGAAGGAAGGATGTTTCGTGCGGCATCAGATACAGCAAATGCATGCGCCAATAACGATGCGCTTTATTTATAAAAGGCACGGCGGGCCCCATGATTTCAACGTCTTTGGATATGTTTTTTTGCAAAAACACGTTCCACTGTTCAACAACGTAGCGAAGCGTTTTTTCGGAAAAACTTCGAAATAAATGTCTGACCATGCGACGAAACGGCGGATAGCGGTGCTGTTTTCGTAAAGCCGTTTCGCGATCCAAAAAGCTGACGGTGTCGTGTTTCAGTGCGTAATGCACCCAATCGGCATTCGGCGAAAACGTTTGAAGAACAACTTCTCCGGGGCGTTCGGCACGTCCGGCGCGCCCACTCACCTGCACCAGCAACTGAAACAAACGTTCCGAAGAACGAAAATCCTCCGCTGCGGTGATTAAATCCGCCTGAATCACCCCAACCAGCGTTAAATGCGGGAAATCCAACCCCTTCGCCACCATTTGCGTGCCGATAAGAATATCGTACTTTCGCTCCAAAACCGCTTCATACCAATCGTTTTCTTTCGAAGCCGCATCCGAATCAAGGCGCAAAATGCGCGCCCGCTTATACAGTTGCCTCAAACAGGCTTCGATGCGTTGCGTCCCGAGACCGACGCTGAGTTTCATCGGAAAATCGCAGGCGGGGCATTTGTCATACACCGCAATGCGCGTATCGCAGATGTGACACCGCAAGGTACGGTCGGTTTTATGAAAAACCAAATAACTCTTACAGTTCGGGCATTCCAAACGCACGCGGCATTTGGGACAATAATAATACGGCGCATACCCGCGGCGATTGAGAAACAGCAACGCCTGTTCGCCGCGATCCAGGCAGGCACTTAATTTTTCCCGCAACAGCGTCGACAGCACGAAAGAACCTTCGAAATTCGGCTTTTCGTAGCGCATATCCGCCAAAAAAACCTTCGGTAACGGTTGCCCCGAAGGGCGTTGCGTCAATGTATGAAGCGTATAACGCCCGCAACGAGCCTCGTTCCAACTCTCCACCGACGGCGTTGCGGAACCCAAAACGCACAGTGCGTTATTCAACCGCGCGCGGTACAACGCCAAGTCGCGCCCGTGGTAGCGCGGGGTTTCCGATTGTTTATAGGAAGGTTCATGTTCTTCGTCGACAACGACCAAGCCGAGCCGTTTAAAGGGCAAAAATACCGCGGAACGCGTTCCTAAAATCACATCCATCGTTCCGTTCAACGCTCCTTGCCACACCCGCATACGTTCGCCGTCCGAAAGCCGACTGTGCCAAAGACCAACGCGAATGCCGTACGCCGATAAACGAATTTTTATTTTTGCCAGTGCCTGCGCGGAAAGCAGAATTTCAGGCACCAAATACAGCGTTTGTAGCCCCAGGTTTTTCGCCTCCGCCGTCAGCGCGTGATAGAGCTCGGTTTTCCCCGAGCCCGTCACGCCGAACAACACATGTATTGAGAATTTCCCAGCCCGCAACGCCGCTCGAAGTTTCTCGAAAACGCTTTCCTGTTCGTCGGTCAGGGGCAACAGCGTATCGGCACTTTGAGTTTCCGACAACGGCTGTTCGCAACGTTCGACATAATTTTTTTCGATCAAACGTTTTAAAAACGGTGTCTCTTTCGGAAAGTTTTTGAGGAATTCCGCCTCCGAGACAAACGGATGTTGTTCGAGCCAGCGATAGACAGATAACTGTTGCACGGCATGCGACGGAAATGTCGCCGTTATATCGGTGACGTGCAGGAAAAATTCTTTTTTAAATACTTTGCCGATGCGAAGAAAAGAAGGCAATGCCGTTTCGAGTACGGTGCCGAGCGGGCACATGTAATAATCCGCGACCCGTTGAATAAGCGCAAGATTATCCTCATGCGCCACAGGTGTTTCGTACAAAGCTCCTTCGACGGGAACCAACACATAATCCGCATCGGGCGCATCGTTCGCAACCCTCGTCACCAACCCGACCGTCCGCCGCCCCCTGACGCGAATACGCACCAACATACCGACTTGGAGCGGTTGCGGTGCGGTATAAGTTAAAGCGCGATCGACCGAACGCAACGGCAAAACATCGACATAAAACATCTTACCATGCGTAACTGGTTTTTACTGCCAAAAGACGACCGTCGGGCGCAAAAATCTCAATCTTCCACGCAATCAAACTGTTTGAAACCTTCCGTTGTGCCTTTTCATCAAGTTGTTCCGCTTTGTGTTCGTCTTCCTTTTTCCCTAAATCCCACGGATTTGCCTTTTTTTGCTCCCAATCGCTTTTCTTTGTCGCTTCCGCGTTTTGCAATTCCTCCGCGGCTTCCTTCGATACAATGCCCGTTGAAGCCGCATCGGTCATACCCAACCAAATTTCGTTTTGGTATAACAGCGAATGTTGCACCTGCGGCATCACCCACGTACGCACATGCTCCATGGGCGAATCGCTTCCGATGAAGGTTATTTTAAACTCCGACCCCGCGGGTATCATCGACAAGGCGCAATCCAGCTTCACAATAAAATACAAACCCGCCTTTTGGGTCGGATCCGAACGCACAATAATGCGCCCCATCTTACTCTCCTCATGCGTGAAAGCCTGAATAATGCCTTTGTAAACATCTTCGGTTTTCCAAACCAATGCTATGTCGTCCACCAAAACTTTCGTCAACGTGTAACGCTTCCGCTTCTCTTTCGGGATGGCGGTCTTCGGCTTGCGCGGAACGTTCCCGTGTAATGTCGGCCAAAAGGTCAGTAATTTTTTGGTACGTTTCGAGCATGGATGCTCGGGATTGCGCCGAAACCACGTACAGGAACACCCCGACAGACTTAGCAACGCCAAAACGAACAACAATCGCCTGCCCGCCTTCATAAATTCCCTGGCGCCCTCACTCAGACTCGAACTGAGATTAACGGTTTAGGAAACCGCGGTTCTATCCCTTGAACTATGAGGACAACGCATTCAGGGTGCCCGGAAAATATACCGAAAGCAATCTTTTTGCGCTATTTCATTCGTTCACACGTGTTTTTGAGATTTCTTGAAAAACAATTGTCCATATCCAGCTTATTGTCTTACTTAATGAAAAATTTTCCTTCCGAGCCATCGTCGCAATCATCTTCCAATACAAAAATTCACAAAACGCCTTCGGGCAGATACAAAATATGCTTTAGAATCCCTTTTGAACCAAAGATTCTTCCAAAACCAAAACCGCCCTCAAAAAAGGGCGGTTTTGGTTCTACACATCGGACGAAACATAATTTCGTCTATTGCTTGCAGCAAGCCGGTTTCTTTGTACGCATTCCGGCTTTAGGAGATTTATGGCAAGAGCCGCTTTTGCGGTCTTTCGATGCTGTTTTTTTGGTGTGGTTCATAGGTTGTTTTCTATCGGTGGTACATTCTCGTATATCGGACGGAAAGAAATTTTATTTAAAAAAATGTTTAAAATTAAAAAAAAATAAAACATCCGTGTCATCCCCGATGCATGGACACCATACTCATCGAAAAAAACCGCAACATTTCCGAAAACAAATTCCAAGAGTGTAATCGACACGCCCCGTCAGCGACGGTAAACATCGACAAAACTTCTCTGCGCGTTATTTGTTCTTTTAAACACTCAAAACAAGCAACTCTGCAATACACAGGGCGACCTGTTTCTATATAGCGATAGAGCATTCTCGCTATTCCATTAATCACCTAAAAAGAAAGACCGAAAATCAATCTAACCCAAAAAGGCATCGACACCTGCTTTCTGCCGATGTCGACACCGCACAAACAACACAATAAAAATACAAATAAACCACCCGCGGCGATTATCCGTTATTCAATAATCGCCAGGCAACAACATACACCCCCTTCGCGTACTTTTTCAAAAAACTACGCAAATACAAGGTATCCGAAGACGGATCTTACTTTTGATCTTTTAAATCGATCGTTTTGATAACCGACTTATCTTTTTTATCAAAATGTCCCCTCTTGGATTTATCTTTTTTGCACTCCTTTTTAAACCATCCCTTATCGCACTTCTTATCGCATTTGCCATATTTATCGCAACAGCAGGAACAGCATCCATTCTTGTGACACTCCGTTTTATTGCAGTTCGTATCACAGCAACAGCAACCCTTGCCCGCGAACGTTGCCGCAGCACCGCCCACCAAGCCCAGTGAGAACATACCAACCTTTAACAGTTTCATAACGAGTTCATTGTATCTTAAACGACGCGCGTTTTCAACCGAAAGATGAAATTGTTGCCGCATCGTGAAAATTTATTGACGCCATCACATGATTTTGGCACATCTCTCTGAGATTTTTACAAAAAAATCGCTTCCAGATACGCGAATGCCTCCGGGCGTTTGGCAAATGCACGGAATAAGGAAGGGAAAGATTTTGCGCTCGCCGTTAGAAACAGAAAAACACAAGAATGTCCAACTTATAAAATCGACAATTACTTCTCTAGATACACCTTTCAAGCATTCTGGGTGTTCCACGAAGGAAATTTAAACCATCCCTACCCGTTAATCCCCATCAGAAATTCAACGTTATTGCGGGTTTTCTTCACGCGCTCCAACACCATTTCCATAGCACTGCTTGCGGGAACAACACCCTTCAATGCGCGGCGCAGGATGTAAATTTTCTTCAATTCGTCGGGATGATAAAGCAATTCTTCCTTGCGCGTACCGCTCTTTTCGATGTTGACGGCAGGGAACAGTCGTTTATCGACGCAACTGCGATCCAAATGTACCTCCATGTTGCCGGTACCCTTGAATTCCTCGAAAATTACTTCGTCCATTTTGCTTCCGGTATCCACGAGCGCCGTCGCCAAAATCGTCAGACTGCCGCCGTGTTCGATGTTGCGCGCGGCACCGAAAAACGCTTTCGGTCCCTGCAACGCATTCGCCTCCACACCACCCGAAAGCACTTTCCCGGAGCTTGGGCAAATGGTATTGTAAGCGCGCGCCAGTCGTGTGATTGAATCCAGCAAAATAATCACATTCTCGCCCGTTTCCACCAAACGCTTTGCCTTTTCGATGACCACTTCCGCCGAACGCACATGGCTTTCGGGCGGTTCGTCGAATGTCGAACTGATGACTTCCGTGCCGGGCAGTAAATTCTTAAAATCCGTTACTTCTTCCGGGCGTTCGTCGATCAACAACACAATGAGATGCGCCTGCGGTTGATTTTCCACAATCGAATGCGCGATGTTTTGCAACAGAACGGTCTTGCCGGTGCGCGGCGGCGCCACAATCAATCCGCGCTGTCCGAAACCGATCGGCGTAATAATATCCACAACGCGCATGGCATTGTTGTCCCAGCCTTTGGCGGGTTCGGTTTCCAGCAAAATTCTTTGCGTCGGATAATACGGCGTGAGCTCTTTAAAATGCGGAACGGTGCGCATCTCATCAGGCGTTTTCCCCATCACGGCATTGATTTGAATAACACAGGGACATTGCGTATGGGTCGGCGAAAGGAACACCTGACCGCGCACCGATTGTCCGGGACGCAACCCGTACCGACGCACCAACACCTTCGGCACGTAGGCACTCAACTCCCGCAGTTGGTAATTGTCCGAAGCGTAACACAAACACCATTCGTCCGTACCGGTGAGCTTCGACACGATGCCCTCGACGCAAATCGGATGTTTTTGCTCGCCCAGAAGGCGCATTTTCTCGCGCAAAATACTCCCGCGCGTCAAGGAAGCGGACTGCATCTCGGGCGGCACTTCCGTCAATAATTCCCGCAACGGCTTGTCATACCACTCGTTCAGCAGGAACGGCGGCAACGATGCATCCGAAACTTCGGACACAAACGACTCCAACAAACGCATATCCCCGATCACGTGCCACTGCCACAGTTGCCCGAGCCACCAGCGGTAACGTTGCAAAACTGCCGATGACGGCGCGGAACCGAAGCGATTGGGAACGGGACGCAACGGACGGCTGTTGGCATTGTTAAAACCCGTATTGCTAAGACGATTCACCCGTAGTCCGCCGGAATTTTCCGCCGAACCGCCGGCTTCCGAAATCGTCGCCCTCGGACGACGATCGCGCGCATCGGAACGCGCTTCCAAAGGCGGAAAGCCTCGACCCGCATTCGGAACCGACGACAATGCACGCGGAACTTTCGCGGTCGAACTCGAAATTTCGTGCGGTTCCGCCGAAGACGGTGCGGAAGCAGACGCCGTTTCAACCGTCGCGGGTTGTTGTCTTACATTATCAACCTGCTCATTGGGAGCCGCTTCCGATGTTGCCTTGCGATTTTTCGGCGGACGCCCACGTCGCGCTTTTACTTTACCGTCTGTAATCGAAGCCGCATCCGACACACTCGGAACCTCCGTCCGCACATCTTCTTCCATAGAAAGGTTCAAAAAATCTCAAAAAGTGAAATGAACAGGGTAAAAGGGAGATTTACGATTCCATGGAGAGAGAGAAGAGAAGGAATGTCAATGATAAAGGAGAAAAACATGTTGAACTCCATGCCCTCTCGAACACTTTTGACATCATCCGACCGCTTTCGAAGCTAACCCGTCGCGTTTTATAAAACACACGACAAATACTGCTCATCTCATTGGTGCAAAACCGTCAAAAACGGATGAACACCTGCCACATATTTCCTGCCTTTACTCTCCCTATTCCATGCGATACTCTGGTGCCGTTTACTTAAGATCACCACAATCCTCATGCAACTCTCCTTTTTTTTCCCCGGGCAAGGTTCGCAAACGGTCGGAATGGGCAAAGTTTGGTACGAAACCCATGTATCCGTCCAACAGCGTTTTGCGACCGCCGATCGCATCTTAAAAGAGGAATTCGGTTTTAAAGAGGCACTGAGCACGCTCTGTTTTAACGGTCCCGATGAAATTTTGCAGGAAACGCGCGTGTGCCAGCCGGCGTTGTTTGTGCTCGGGTATGCTGTTGCGGAACATTTGAAAAACAGCGAAACGTTCAAAAAACATACCGTCGTTTGTGCGACGGGGCTCAGTTTGGGATTATTGACAGCACTGGCGGTTGCCGATGTTTGGGATTTCGAAACTTCCTTGCGCGTGGTAGCGACACGCGGACGTTTGATGCAGGAAGCCTGCAAACCGCAACCGACGGGCATGACGGCACTCATCGGCGGCACAACGGAAGCGATTGAACAACTGTGCAGGGAATTTGATTTGGACGTCTGCAACCGAAACTGCCCCGGGCAAACGGTGGTCGGCGGTGTTTGCGAAAACTTAAAAGCATTGCAATCGGTTGCAAAAGAACGCGGGTTTAAACTTGCTGTTCCGCTGAAAGTCGCGGGCGCGTATCACTCCCGCTGGATGCAACCGGCGCGCGAAGCATTCGAAGTTTTTTTAAAGGGCATTCCTTTCTCCGCCCCTGCCCTACCCGTCGTTTCCGATACCACCGGTGAGATTTTAAGCGATCCTGATGGCATTCGTGAAGAACTCGGTCGGCAGTTAACCTCGACCGTTCAGTTCGAAAAATGTTTGCGAAAATGCGGCACGTTGGGCTTCGATCTCGGGTTGGAATGCGGTCCCGGAAATGTCATCGCAGGTCTCGCCAAACGCACGGACGGGAATTTGAAAATTCAATCGGCGGCGGAACCGAAGGATCTGGAAACCTTGGAAAATTGAGAGGAACGCAAAGCCTTTTTCCTCGCCGAAACATATCGTTTTATCCGTATGGTACGCGGAAATGAATAACATCAGACGAGAACCGGCATGTCACGGGTGATTTGATTTGAGAAAGTACTTGCAAAGTATGACAGTTTTTCCTTTTCTCTGCGTTAGAGGGAAAAATTATGAGACATTTCATCAAATTCACGCTCATCGGAACGGTTGTTGCAATCGGCATATTGCCTTCGGGATACGCAGCGCCCGAATTCAGTCCGCAGGTGCGTAAAGAAATACGGAACTTTGCCGAAAAGCGGGTTGAGTTGTGTTACGAGCAATGGCATTCGTTAGCGTACCGGCGTTATGGTTGGTCACCCTCACCCGATGAGCACCGCAAAAGAAGACAGGATGTTGATATTTTTTGTACTTTATTGGATGAATTACCGCTTGTCCTTACGAACAAGATAAAACTGCTCTTGAGTTCTTGCGACGGTTCGGACGGTTTGCGCAAAGCAATTACTCCTTTCCGGCAACAAGATTACAAGATGATGTGCACGGAGTGTCTTTGCGAGCTGTTCTCTCCCGACGTTTTGGACAATGACCACACGCGCCTGACGGGACGGGAAGGCGATTTCAAGGTTTTAAATTTGACAAAAATGATACACACATTCTACGTTGCTCCTTCGAATCAAAAATGGTTTCAGACTAAGGATTTCGAACTCTTGGTGAAAAACTCGTTGAAGATTGTCCCTATAATATCGGAGCGCAACGGTCGGTATGAATATAATCCGTTTTGTATGTTTGGCGGTGTATTGTCGGATGAAGTGATAAACGATATTGGTGCAAAGTGTTATGCGGAGGCACTCCGTCAGTCTTCTCCGAAAGCCCGAATATATCATCGGATGTTCCTGTTCTTTGACGAAGAAATTCCGGAATCGGATGCCGCGCTTTTTTACGGAGAAGAAGTATTCAGATCTTTCCTGCGGTACGAAAGCATAAAACGTGCCGTCGAAAACAAAACGATTGACGCCAAAACACATTTACCGGTCGGTCGATTTTATCGACTGTCGGATAAACTGTTCAGTCTGCGCAACTTTATGGTTACTGTCGCAGAAGCGGGCTTAAAGAAAGATTTCTTCCGGTCTTGCGATTTCGTCCATCGTTCCGACAACAAACTTCCCCGTGAACTTAGAGAAAAAATCAAAAAAGAGACTGATTTTATCGATCGCGTGGTAAAGAAATTGAGAAACATGCGGGACGATCTGAATGCTTTGTCGGAGAATCCGGATATCGCCTTGTGGACGATATATCGGGATTGCAACTGGTGGAAATTCAAACTCAAAATCGGCGAAGAGGAAGGGAAGAAAATCCTTGAAGAAATAGAGTAGCGGGGCGGAAAGTGCATAAAGCACACGGACGGCAAACGCCGGAGCCGTATTGTCCGTTTTGATTTCGGAAACGTTCGCGGCGGGCGGACGTTCCGATTTCTTTAAAACTGCCGAAACATCTCGGATTGCTTCCGAAAAATATCGTTAAAGCTTTCAGCCGAAATTTCCGATTTATTCACCCGTATCGATCACTGGCGATTACAAAAACAAAACATTGCCAATTCACCTGTTTGCTCCGACAATAGGAGCGTCTTTTTGCCATGCAACGGCACATTCGGAATTTCTGCATTATCGCGCACGTTGATCACGGGAAGACCACCCTGTCCGATCGGTTGCTGGAAATGACGCAGACCGTCGAAAAGCGCAAAATGCAGGATCAGTTGCTGGATTCGATGGACTTGGAACGAGAGAAGGGCATTACCATCAAGTCGCATCCGGTCACCATGCACTATGCTTTCGAAGGCGTCGATTACACTTTCAACCTCATCGATACTCCCGGGCATGTTGATTTTTCCTACGAAGTTTCGCGCAGTCTGGCGGCATGCGAAGGCGCAATTTTACTGGTGGACGCTTCGCAGGGTATCGAGGCGCAGACGGTTGCCAACGCACTGCTGGCAATACAGGGAAAGCTGACCGTTATTCCCGTTCTCAACAAGGTCGATTTGCCGAGTTCGAATATCGAAAAAGTCAAAAAACAGCTCGAGGATATTTTGGCGATCCCGTCCGAAGAAACACTGAATGTCAGCGGCAAAACGGGTCTCGGCGTCCCGGAACTTCTCAATGAGGTTGTCCGCCGCATCCCGGCACCGAACGGCAACGCCGATGCACCGTTGCAGGCGTTGATTTTCGACGCCGTCTACGATACCTACAAAGGGCTTATTTGCTACGTTCGCATTTTCAACGGCACGTTAAAAGCGGGACAGGCGTTAATGATGATGCGCCATGAAACGCATCTTCAGGCAAAGGAACTCGGTATTTTTACGCCGCGCATGCAACCGACGGAACAGCTTGCAACGGGCGAAGTCGGTTATATTATTACGAATTTAAAAACTCTCACCGACATCAAAATCGGCGATACGTTAACGCTTGCCCAAAGTCCCGCTACCGAACCGCTCCCGGGTTACAAGGAAATCAAACCGATGGTGTTCAGCGGTCTTTACCCGCTCGATACCGCCGACTACGAACGTTTGAAGACGGGTCTTTTTAAACTTCAACTCAACGATGCCTCGTTAACGTTTCAGTCGGAAAACTCGACGGCATTGGGCTTCGGTTTTCGTTGCGGCTTTCTCGGGTTGTTGCACATGGAAATCATCCAGGAGCGCCTGCGACGGGAGTATGATTTGGATTTAATCGCCACCTACCCGAGCGTTGTGTACCACGTTCATTTGACCGACGGTACGCAAATCAACGTCGATAATCCGTTACGTCTGCCGGAGCCGTCGCATATTCAATACATCGAAGAACCGACCATTAAAGCTTCCATTCACATCCCGAACGACGCCATCGGTTGCATTTTGGAACTCATCCGCGAAAAGCGCGGCGAATGCCTCTCCACCGAAACGCTCGATGACCAGCGTCTGATGCTGACGTGCGTTTTGCCACTGAACGAAATTCTCCTCGACTTCAACGACCGTCTGAAAAGCTTAACCAAGGGTTACGGCTCCATGGACTACGAACTGAGCGGTTACGTACGCTCGGATTTGGTCAAAATGGATATTTTGGTCAATTCGGAACCGGTGGATGCCTTTTCGAGCATCGTCCATCGAACCAAAGCGGAAGCTCAGGGGCGCGTTCTATGCGAACGCCTTAAAAACCTGTTGCCGAAGCAGATGTTCAAAGTCCCCATCCAGGCGGCAGTTTGGGGAAAGGTCGTCGCCCGCGAAACTCTCAGTGCTTACCGTAAAGATGTCACCGCCAAATGCTACGGCGGCGATATTACGCGCAAACGCAAACTGTTGGAGAAGCAAAAAGAGGGCAAAAAGCGCATGAAACAGATTGGTCGCGTCTCCATCCCGCAGGAAACGTTTGTGAATATTTTGAAATCGACGGGGGAATAGAGGTTCGACCAATGGTACTGTAGTTACAGTAGCCCTTGTATCTATATCTTATGTTGGAAGTTAGCCGTAACAAATCTTGCTTTAGAAAAACAAAAAAACGTCAAACTTTCATGCCTTGTATCTTTGCGAAAACAACACAACGACCTTTCAGAGTTCATTCTTTGTATTCGATATAAACGTTTGATTTCCTGATTTTTTCAAATTTTCTCCAACGTCTTACACACCCGACACAAACTTCCCTCCTTACACACCACGCGGTTGCAGTACTTTCGCCCGTAAGTTATCATCTGAATATGCCTCCGAAACCAATCATTCTCTGGAAATAAACGCTTCAAATCCACTTCAACCTTTTCCACGGATCCCGAGCTTAAATGCCATTTCAGTGCCAAACGATGCACGTGGGTATCCACGGGGAACGTCGGATGTCCGAAGGCGTATCCCATTACGACGGAGGCGGTTTTGTGACCGACGCCGGCAAGACTTTCCAATGACGAGAAATCGTCGGGTACGTTTCCGTTAAACTTTTCGCACAATTGTCGCGATAAAGTCGCGATATAGTGCGCCTTCACGCGAAAAAAGCCGCACGAATGAATGAGTTCACCGATTTCCTCTTCCGATAAGGCGCACACAGCTTCGGGCGAAGAGGCTCTTTTTAAAAACGTCGGCATCACGCGATTGATCTGTTCATCATGACACTGCGCCGACAATAGGGTTGCAATCAGCAATGCAAACGGCGAACGGTAATCCAACGCCGCATTCGGGTTCGGGATGATTTCATCCAAAAGTGCCGCAACCGTTTGTGCACGCCGCTTTTGTTCCGCCGTTACGGGTTTCATGCGCCCGCCTCCGCGGATTGAATACGATTTTGAAGCAACGCGAACAAACACAACAACACCCCAACGCCGCCGATGCACAACGTCAGCGCACTTTGGTACGAAGCCGCATCCTTCATCACGCCGAAATAAAACGGACCCGCGGCACTTCCGAGAGAAACGGCACCAAAGGCAAATCCGTTCAAAAATCCGATACGGCAAACCCCAAACAGTACCGGAATGACCATGGAGGCAATGATGTTGTTGACACCCCAATAGATTCCCGTGCAGGCGATGAACAGCCAAAGCATTCCGTCCGCATCGATATGTTTCACCGCATACAACATTCCCGCGTCGGACAGCAAAAACAGCCCCAAAAACGATCGCACGCCAATCCGTTTAAAACAATGTCCGAACAAAAACGTCAGACCGACCGCCAATAACGAAATCGGCATAAACGCCGCCGAAACCGTTTTCGGATTTACGCCGAAATCCCGACACATCGGAACCAGGTGAAACGCGATGCCGCTGTTCTGCGCATTTCGAAAAAAAAGCATTACCCAAATAAATACAAATAACGCTCGACTGCCACAGAAAAAGCGTTGTATCGGTACCGCTTCGGATGGTTGCGACGGTTTTTTACCACGAAGGCAATCGCCGATTATGATCGCGATGCTCAGAACGGAACTTCCCAACACAAAAAAAAAGCTTCCCCATGTCCAATGTTGACTGATGTTGTAACAAATGACAGGCGTCGAAGCCGTTATAACGGTCAAAAATAACTGTACGCAACCCGTTGCCAACCCGCGACGTTGCGAGAAATGTGTTGCCAACACCGAACGTCCCGCCAATGCGTACGCCTGCACGGATATCCGTATCCCGATAAAAGCAATCCACAATATCGCAAGCGGATACAAACCCGAAAAACATGTCGGCGTAAAGATTGTCGACAAAAATTGAAAAACGGTAAAAAAAATAAAACCTTTTGCAATGCGTCGTTTGATTTTGAAATTTCCGCAAAAGCTTATGACCAAACCCGTAAAACAGAACATCAACAACCAGCTTAAAACCATCGACTCCGTTATCCCGACACGTGCCAGCCCTTGCATGATCCATTGCCCGATTATTGCCTTCGGCAAGCCAACGGGATGATACTCGTTCCGTCTGCCCGCCACACCGACATCAAGTTTCGAAATCGCCACAAACGAACCGGCACAAATCAGATTAAACAGGAAGACAAAATACGAAAGCTCCCTGCGGTCATAGCATCGACCGACCAAAGGCAAACACAACCCGGCAACCAGATTAGCAAGCATATAGGCACCGCTGATTTGCGTCATTGACAGCGACAAATCCGAGCACATCGACGACAAAAAAGGACTGAGTGCCGAAGATCGTCCGAAGGCACTCAAGCCTTCAAGGAGGGTCAAAACAACCAACATACCGACGGGATTAAACGGTTTCATAACATCGCAACGACTTCCGAATTCCAAACAGGCAAAGCATTAAAACACACACCGCAACCATACAAACCGACAGTGCGATCTGGTAGGAAGCGCGATCGCTCATCCAACCGAAGTAAAACGAACCGACCGAACTGCCGAAGCTCACGAACGCATACGCCCAACCGTGCAGGGCTCCAATTTTTTTCACGCCGAACAACACCGGCAACACCAATGTCGCAACAACGTTATTCAAGCCGTAATACAGCCCCGTGAACAAAATAAAACCGTACACGCCGACGGTTGCCGCAATCGCTTTTGCGGCGCACAACATCCCCAAATCGGCACTCAAAAACAGCAAAAGCACCGTCGCGGGCGTTATTTTTTTAAAAAAGTGCCCGAAAATAAACGTCGTCGTAATCGAAACCGCCGCAATCGGCATAAATCCGAAGGAAACTTTCCCGGCATCCGCACCGAATTCACGGCACATCGGCATCCAGTGCAACGTAATGCCCGTGTTCTGGAACGCCTTAAAAAACAGAGTCATCATCACAAAGTAAAACAGCATCGGTCGGTAGGTTATTTTTTGCTCGGATAACGGCGGAACCTTCATCGTCGGTACATTCTGCGGCGGCGGTTTGACGGCAAAAGGACAGAGCAACAACATCACAGACCACAACAGACCGATGCTCACCCAAACGGTTGCCCACGCAAAATGCTGATGCAAATGATACGCAATCGACGGGACGGCGGAACCGATAAGTGTTGTAAATAAGGTATAAATCCCCATGGCGACGCCGCGTTTCTTCGAAAACCACAGGGCAATGGTCGAACGTCCGGCGATGGAATAGGAATGCAACGCCATACGGACACCGAAGGTCCCGAGCCACAGAATAAACAAACTCGCCAACGGTGTGGTGCCGAATACCCCCAATCCGCTCATGCCGACGAAGGAAACGCCGAACAGGAGCGTAAAGATACTCAAAAACTTCGGAAACGATGCGCGATCAAACAATCGCCCGATGCTTGGCAGTACGAACATCGTCGCCAAATGCGCCAACGCATACGCCGCGCTGATTTGGGTTCTGGATAAAGATAAATCTCGACAAAGGTCATTCAAAAACGGACTGAACGCCGCCGTACGCCCGAGCCCGCTCAACCCTTCCAACAGCGTTACGATGAGCAAAACCGACCAAGCCGCCATGCATAAAAGACTGAGGTGTTTTTTCGCGTCCGTGACAACATAATAATGCGCCGGAAGGGGTAAGCGGAAACAATGACGCTTACTCCACGACGCACCCGATACTCGCGCCGTCTCACTCGAAGCCCTTTACGGCTCCAACACACCTCCATTCTTCGGGATACGAAACATATCCGCACGGCCAGGGATAACGGATGTCGTCTCTTACAAGGACGCTTTCAACTGCCGCAATTTCGCCGACAATTCCGCCTTCACCGCCTCCAATGAACCGTCGGCGTTGACGGAAACAAAGGGAATTGTACCGTCCAGCTTCTTAACGGCGGCATAGGTCTCTTTCATGAAAACTTCGTAACGTTTCCGCGCCACATTCGGATCCAAATCCGTCGCGCGCACTTCCTTCAATTCGCCCTTCCCTGTTTGTTTCACTTTTTCATTGTGCGCCTGCGCCCGTCGTCCGCGCCCCAGTTGCCGTTCCAGACTGACGGCTTCGCTTGTCAGCAAAACAACGGATATAAATTGCGGCTTTCGTCCGTCGGCTGAAAGTTTTTTGTAAAACCACTCGATGGCGTACGCTTGTCCGTCGGTGCGCGGAAAGCCGTCAACAAGAATTCCGCTTTGATACAGAGGATTTTTTAATGCTTTAAAAACCGCCATAATAACGGTTTCGTCGTCCAACAACAGCCCTTGGTTAATCTTTTCAAGCATCTCGGGCGTTTTAAGCAGACTGCTCGCAATCAGCGGCTCCTGATAAAGTCCGAAGAAATCAATCAGCATTCGCGTATGCGTCCCTTTCCCCGAGCCCGGCGACCCGCTCAGCCACACGATGCGTTGCGGCAGATGTGCCGAAAGCTCGCCGTTTTTATCCAATCTCTTTAAAAAATCCTCAAAATGCGTTTGTCCCATTGCAGTAAGAACAGTGCCATCTTATGCCGACGGTTTGTCATTCCGCGAGCTTTTATTTATTGTTGCCCGTAAAAATGTAACCGATCAAAAAAAATTGTTAAAAAAATAATTTTTGCCGTTCTTTATATAAGATGTCGTTCGCTTCTTTTTATAATACAAAGTACAAAGCATTTCGACCGCCTCCGCCGGACGGACGTCGTACGCGTGGAATAAATACGTACATATGAGCAACGGTATAAGTAACAAAACGTATGGCGACAGAATATGCGCCTTTGCGGTGAATACTGTGATAAATCGTCTGGTACGCGAAAATTCCTTTGACAAATGCCGCTCAAATTTATACAATCATTCGGATATGGGGATGTTTATCCGACGGCTTCGAAAATTTTTTTTAAAAAAATGTAGAATTTTTATAAAAAACAACTTGACAACAAAATACACACGTCTACCATCAACGACGGTATAAGGAAAAACATATGGGAAAAATATCAAAATTAATGAAGTTATTAAGTGCGTCTGCCGTTGTGGCGGGTGCAAATTCGGTTGCGTTGGCCGACTGCGGTCTGTGCGGAGAAGGAAGTCACGATCGTGGAAATTGCCCGCACTTCGATTACAAAGGCTACGGTCGGGAGCTCAACTACTACGGCAACATATTGAGACCGGAAGGCACGCCTCTTACCGAAAGCGATAAGGATTACATCGGTCGGATTGCGGATAATGCAAAAGACAAAGAGAAGGTGCTGAGAAATTTCTTAAAAACTCCGACGTCTTCGACGATTTCGTTTGCGACCCCGACGGGCGATACGGCTTCTTCGGATAACACCTGGAGCAACACCGAAACGGCGACCCAAAGCTCGGATAAAACAGCGGGAACTTCGGACAAGTTGAATGCTTTGAAGTTCGAGAGATCGCAGGATTTGGAGGATTCCGCGACGACGGTTTCCGAATCGGATACGGCGGAAACGGCGACGGCTTTGGAAGAGATGGAGCGGGAGGAAGCAGCGGTAAAAATTCAAAGTGCTCGCCGTGGTCAACTGGCACGGGAAGCGGCTCGTCAAAGAGCAGTTAATGCCGAAATTGCACGACTCGAAGAGAAGGCGGCGCGTCGACGCGATACACAGGAACTGCAAGACATGATGAGGAATCGGGTAGCCGAAGATCGCGGAAAGTCAGACAGAGTAAGTTCGCAAAGTGATGTGAGGGATCTGGATTTGCGGCATCGCGGTTCGGAAGAAGCAAAAGGCGTGGCGTACGATAATCGCGCGGAAATAAACATAAGCGACAGGGAAAAGATTCGGATCTTGGCGGAAAACATATCGCAGGCGGATGAAAGGCGGGAGGCACGTGCCGCCCGTAAGGCAAAAGCCCGCGATCGTGAACAGTTGAATTCCATGATGAAGGCTTCTCTCGAGGCAAACAGGGAAAAGGAGCGCAACGAGCGTTTAAGCGAAGCACGAGCGTTGTCCGAAGGAAGAGAAGCACTCGAAAATGCGCGTGAAGCTCGCAACCGGGAAACCGCGGCGGCGGCAAACAAAATTCAAAATGCCGCCCGGGGGCGTTTGGCGCGCAAAAAAGCGGCTGACTTGAGGAAACGTCAGGCGCAAATCGACGGCGATTACGAATTGGCGAAGAAGTTGCAGGCGGAGTATGATGCCGAAGACAGGCAGATTCGTGACGATCGCAAGCTCGCAAAGAAGTTGCAGGCGGAGTATGATGCCGAAGACAGGCAGATTCGTGACGATCGCAAACTCGCAAAGAAGTTGCAGGCGGAGTATAATGCCGAAGACGCGCAAATCCGTGCCGATCGTCTTCTCGCGGAACAAGAGCAGTTGCGTGAAAATCTCGCGGCGGAACCCGTTGCGGAGGCGCAAAACGGTGCGGATTTTGAATATCGCTCCGAACAAGATCAGATCAATGCCGACAATCTTCTTGCACAACAGGAACAGGCGCGGGAATATCTCGGCATGAATGCGCAGGAGCCTTCGAATGCAACGGCAACCCGTGAGGTCGTCGTCGCCGATGAAGAGAACGAAACGGATCGCTGGACATTGCCGCAAGCCACGGCGTTGAACTTCCGAGGGTTTGACTTCGAACGCATGAGTAGCCGTCGACAGGCAGATACATGGGCTCGCCAGCTCGACAATCTCAGCATTCGCAAACTGGAATGTATGTTGTGGCTGGTTTCGACCTCGTATCAGCAGTTGCAGAACGCTGGCAGGTATGCGCCGAGTGCCCAAATGGCGGAAGCTATCAGCGATGTGAACAACATTTTCCCGTACTCGGGAACGAATGCGGGCATTATGAATGTCTATAAAGCGTTTGAGAACACGGATACCGCGGGTTTCGTACAAGATCTGGAGCGTCTCGGCAAAAGCGGTCTGGACGGCGTTTTGTATTACATTGCAAACCGATGCATGCATCTGTTGTTGTCCGGGAAAAAGGCGGCAAGTGCCAAGTTGATTGAGCTCGAAAAGGCGGTTGTTGAATATTTCAATGGCGTCTGGGAAGCGAAAAATGCGCAGGTATTCGGAGAAGAAAACGAGACGCCTGGAGTCGATAACACGGAACCCGCGGTTGTTAACGAAAATCGCCGGGAACCCCAAGTTTCCGCGACGGCGGAGGTGCGCGGTATCGTTGAAACCGAACGTGCGGAAGACACCGAGTGGAATATCCCGTACGTGTTGCATGAAGTGCTGAAATGGCCTGTGGGCAGCTACAAAGGCGGTAATAATCGCAGGGTGTACCTCGGCAAATTCAACGAAGCTTTGCAAGATCTCGGAATACGGCGTCTGGAAGTCGTCATGTATCTTGCAGCTTCTTCTTATCAGGCCGGCAAGGCACGGGGAGGGGCACTTGGAAATCAGGTTCTCAAGCTTGCGAAAGATATTTACAACAATATCTTGCCTGCTGCCTCGGAAAACAAAGCGAACGCACGTCTGGTAAACTGGTATCATGCCTTAGAAAATATGCACGATGAGCGTTTATATTTCGGCGAACTTGATCACTACGGTCGTTATTCTTTCGAGAACAACGATATGAATACTTACGACGCCAGTTTTCAGGGGGCTTTTCGGAGGATAACTGCCGGAGAACAGGAAGTCGTGCTCGGGAAAATTGCCACACTATACCGCGAAAAGCTTCGCGAAGGCAAAAAGCCGTCGACCATGTTGTTGGTCGATTTCGCCGATCAGGTCTGTAAGGAACTGAGCCTGGATGGCTTCTTCGGCGGTGAGGATACGGAGGAAGATCACCCTGCATGGGACAAAGACAACGAGCGTCCGATGTGGGAATTTCGTAAAGAGTTCGAAAGCGATGTGCAACCGGCGGTCGTAAATCCCCAAAATGCGGATCGAAATGTCGATTACGGTGAAGAGGAAGATGAAGCGACGAATGATCTTCGCCGCAATATACTCGAAGACGACAACCGTGCCATGGGAGTGGTCGCAGCGTAAGTAATCCGTCATTAAAACAGTCGGTTATTTTCGACCGACAAAAGCCCTCGCTTTCGCGGGGGCTTTTTTATTGCCGCACGAAAAATCAAGTGCGCGGCTTCCAAGGCGTATTACTCATTAAAAAAAACGCACTGCATCCGAAAAACCGAATATCGTCTTCCGCAAAGGCATGCGTGTAACAATGCGATGCTTAAACAGTTGAACGATTTTTTCGGAAGACTGCCTGCCGTTTAACTTTATGATTTTGTTGTTTTTTCCCAGTATGTTCGATTTTGGCGTTCACAACACTCCTGCCTTTTGGAAGCATTATATACACGACAAATCACAATTCCTCGAATAAAAGCATCCGATTTACGTTTTAGGACGGAACGCTTCGGGAGGGAAATTGAATTGCGGCAAACGGCTGTTGAAACTTAAAAAGCGGAGCACAACCGCACCATGTTCGCAAAAAATCGCTTCCCCGCTCTTTTGGATACGGTAATTTTTTTGATACGGAGCACGGCAAGATTGTACTTCAACGTGCTCTACGGTAATGCAACGGATATAAATTCTATTAGAACCCGACAGCATTGCGTCCCCATCCGCGGAGCACAACACGCACAATGCCATCCTGAAGGTGACCGCAACAATATACGACACAACAAAACCGATAAAACGTAAATAATTTGACGAAACACCCTTAAAAAACCAAAGCGCCTTGTGGTACTTTTAGAGCGTATTCATAGAGGAACGCCCAATATACTTAAAAGTTATTCAAAGTTTTTTTGAAATTTTCACATACACTTCAAAAAGCAACTGCGCGAAACCCGACACCGCGGGATAAATAAACATAATGTTTTCCAAAACAGATACCCCATAAACGACGCATTCATTCAGCAACCGCACCGCATTCGATCGAACCGCCTTTCTGCCATTTTTTTGCGGTGAGCTTATACGGCATTTTCATATAACGTGACAACGGCTTCGCAATTTCGAAGCCTGCCGGGAAAACACAGAAACGAACCTTAATTTAACATCCTTCGATAATAAAAAAGAGCAAACGCGGCAACGCACGACCCCTTGAACGGAGTTTTCGAAACACTCCACCAAAAACATCATCGCCGGCAACAAAACCGCCGGCGATGATGCGAAAGAAACCGAAGCATTTGCGGAACGCTTCGGAACAATGAATAAAAAACGTGTTCATGAAGGAGAGACCGAAGCATGTAAAAATCGTTCAAAGATTTTTTGCGATCCCATATGCTCGGGAGTGCGCCTCAAACTGCCCGGTATTTCCCGCACAGCAGGATAGTCCAAAACCGACGACAACGCGAACGGAATACCGGCAAAAAGACGCCGCAAACCGTTCTCTACAAAAAATACCCCTCTTGTTTTTCGGAAATCGGCATCTTCAAAAACTTCATCACGCACAGCATATCTTCCCACACCATGCGCTTGGCACTGAGGGTGGCATTTCGCAACAAATACGACGGATGATACGTCACCAACAGCGGAATTTGATGAAATTCAAACCAATGCCCGCGACAATCGCGCATTTTTCGATTGGCATCGTAACCGAGCAAACCGTTCACCGCCGTTAAACCCAACGCAACAAGAGCTTTCGGGTGCACAATCTCCACCTGTCCGATGAGATACGGCAAACAAAACCGCATTTCTTCCTGCGTCGGCGGTCGATTGCCGATGCGGTTCGGTGTCTCCGGACGCCAATTCATAATGTTGCCGATGTACACGTCCGAACGCCGCAATCCCATGGCTTCGATGATTTTCGTCAACAACTGCCCCGCACGCCCGACAAAAACTTCGCCCTGTTCCTCTTCTTCCGCTCCCGGCGCTTCACCGCAAAAGAAAATCTCCGCATCCAAATTCCCGCTTCCGAACACCGGCTTTCTGCCTTCGGGAACATGCCTCAGACAATTCGGGCACGATAAAACCTTCTCCTTCAACCATGCCCATTGCTCCGCCTTCGTCCCCGACGGAAGCGTTACGACAGGAGGAATTCCGAAGTCGTCGGACGACGTTTGAGCTTCGGATGTATGTAAAGCTGTTTGAGGGAAATTTGAAGGAGCAGAAGAAGGAACGGAAACAATTTGCTCCGTTGCACCACCCATCGGCGCCGTACAAAAATCCCTGTCGAAATCCTCTTCAAGCACCGCGTGTTCGTTTTTTAAAAAATCGCTCAAAACCTTCGGCGAAAGCGGAAAGGTTTCTTCGCCCAGCGTCTGTTGCGTTTTCAGAATGCTTTCCAGTAACCGATCGATTTCGGTTTGCATTAAACGATTAAATTCCGTATCGGACGCTCCGGATCGACATCGGCATTGTAATTCACGCCTTCGCATTCGAACCCGAACAGTTGCAGAAAGTTCTTTTTATAGCCGTCAAAGTCACTCAATGTACGTAAATTACTTGTGTTAATACGCTCCCAGATGCGTTGCACCTCCGTCTGAACTTCGGGTTTCAGTTCCAAATCATCCAAATGCACGCACGTCGCACCGTCACGTTTTAAGGCACCGCCGTCGAATAAGCCGGCAAACAGGCGGTACATCTGCTGAATGCAGTCTTCGTGCAATCCCGCATCCTTCATGACTTTGAACAAAATCGAATTATACAGCGGCACTACGGGGATGGCGGAACTCGCCTGCGTTACCACCGCTTTATTGACCGAAATCAACGCTTTCCCTTGGATGTGTTCCGACAAAAAGTCATTCAACCGATCGGCGGTTTCCGCCAGGTGCGCCTTCGCCCGTCCGATGGTACCCGACTTATAAATCGGCCACGTTACCTCCGGACCGATGTAAGAATACGCCATAGTTGTCGCGCTCGGAGCCAAGAGTTTTTCGGAAACCAACAGACGGATCCACTCCTCCCAATCTTCGCCGCCCATGACTTTGACCGTTTGAAAAATTTCGTCATCGGTCGCGGGTTCGATGGCGGTTTCGAAGACCTCGCCTTTGTCGGTATTGACGGTTTTACCCGTAAAGCTTTGCCCGATCGGCTTCAAAACCGACTTGTACGTTATTCCGTCTTTATCCGTCCGACGCGGTGCCGCCAGGCTGTAAATCACGCAATCAACCGTTCCGAGCGTTTTCCGCAACCCTTCGACCGCCTTTTTTTTGAATTCCGATGAAAACGCATCGCCGTTCATCGAATAAAAAGGAATATCTTCCTTCAACGCCACCGCTTCCAACGCCGCGGTGTTGTACCACCCTGCCGAAGCGGGTTTGCCGTCCGCACTCGGTCGTTCATAAAACACGCCGAATGTTGCCGCTTTCGCGCCGACAACGCTCACAATGCGACTCGCCAACCCGTAGCCCGTTGATGCACCAAAAATCAAAATACGCTTTGGCGCATTCTTTAATTCGCCCCGCGCGCGCACATAATCAATTTGCTTCCGAACCTGCGCCGCACAACCGTCCGGGTGCGCCGTAATGCAAATGAAACCGCGAACTTTCGATTGGATGATCATCTCGCCTCATTGTCACATCTTACCGCCGCAACGCAAATACAACTTCTTATCATAATAGTAATGCAAGAAGTATGCAATCATATACACTTGAATACCAGAACAAATATGTCCAGAGAAAAACATCTGCAAAAAAGCAAAAACAAGGCAGAACAACACGACACAAACAAACACATTGAAATTTTCGCTGTTTTTAATCACCAAATAAAATGGATACAGACACATCAAAAGCCATGCCAGACCACCACATATCCCAAATGATAAAAACACCTCTACCAACACATTATGAGCGTAAAAAGGAAAAACAACATTACTTCCGAAGAGCACACCCTTGAAGCCATTCATTTCGTAAAACAATTGAAGCATACCCAATACCCTACCGAGGCGATCTTGAAAACAAAAATATTTTAACGGGAAAGAAGAATGGAAAAAAAGCAAAAAACATAAACAAAGGCAAAAGAGATAAAAAAAGATATACATTGGGAACTTTCCTGAATATTCCGCTAAAAAACAGTAAAGTAAGCATAATAAGACTGCCTGTAAAGCAAAAAAGCCGATGCGTCTACAAGAAAAGCCATACAGCATAAAATACCCCAAAAAACAGAAAAGACCAAAAAACAAACACAACAGGAGGCAAACTCTACGCATTCTCACACCCAACAAATGTCTATAAAAACCCAAAAGGCACAACAAAAAAAACAAAACTTTCCCTATGAGGAAAACAGAACCGTACGCTACGAGAAAACTATTAATACGAAATATCAAAGCAAAGATGATCTTAGACAAAACAACACAAAAAGAAAGAGCACAACCAGCAAAACAAAACTTTCCGCAAAAAATACCATTAAACAAACCATTGATTACAAAAATCTCGCCTAAAAAAGCCAAAGCATATGTAAGCAGATATGTACCGCACAGTATCCGAGGTTTCACTGCACAAAAACGTCCCAAAAAAAACAAAAACGAAACAGCTAAAACAGCAACGCATCCATTAAGAAATGGGAACTTATACTTCCTGGTCTTATTTACGCCACGGACAAAACCAAGAACACACCACGCCACGAAAGATAACATAACCGAACAAGCAACGCCATAAGAATAGCCAAGATCAAACATGCCACCAGACAGAGCATTAACATCATCAAGTTCTAGTCGGAAGGAAACAACGATCTGAGCAAAATAACACGCACCAAGAATATAACCAGCAAAAAAGTTTCTTAAAAAGATACAAACACACATCCAGCTTGCCATACCCTAGCAAGTGCGAAGAAATGCTCCTATTGTCAATAATTTTTCTTAAAAAATTGACAATTCACCCGCTTTTTCTCCCAATAAGAGCGATCTCGGCATCGTTGCCTGCTTTGTTATTTGAATTCTTATGGCTTCGTATCCGTCCAAGCGTCATCGACAGCGTCAATGCATCATCGAGTGTTTATATATGTGGGACGTACAGCAGGATGTTGCGGTTGAAACGCTTTACGCTTGGTACTGCGAAGAAAAGAATGATGCGAGTGATATTCTGCCGTCGGAGTTTATTTCGACAACCCTGTACAGTGTTGTTCAACAACAGCCGTCGATTGACGAAATTCTGGAAAAACATGCGGAAAACTGGGCGTTCGAACGCATCGCAAAAGTCGATCTGGCGATTTTGCGGCTTGCCGTTTATGAGTTGAAATTCGTACAAACACCGCCGCCGGTGGTAATTAACGAAGCCATTGAACTCGCCAAAGAGTACGCATCGGACGATTCAAAGCGTTTCATCAACGGAATGCTCGATCGCATTGCAAAGGAGGTATATTGAGTTTTTTAAAGCAACATCGGCGGTCACTGACAAAGCCGTTGAGCTCGCCAAAGGATACGCATCGGATAATTTCGACAGCATGCCGGAGCACATCGTAATGGAAATATGTTAGGTTTTTTTAAAACGTTTGCGGAAAAATGCGCCAAAGTACGTCAGAGTATTACGCGCAGTGTTGTCGCCGTCTTTTCAAAACCTTCCCTTTCGGCGGATGACCGACAATCGCTGGAAAGGAGTTTGTACGAAGCGGATTTCGGCGTCGACACCGTTGAATATGTCCTGAAACGCGTTGAAGAAGCCTCCAAAACGAATAAAACCGTCGACGGCACTGAACTGTTGCGCCAATTTTTAACCGAACTTTTACAGGGTTCCGAAGGCAATCCGTCGTTGATTCCGTCCGATACTGTCGCCGCAGATACTCCGTCAAACGTGAGCGAAACGGCTGAAAGCAAAAAATGCCGTGGCAACACCTCCGAAGGACAAGTTTCCCGTCTAACCGTATTGGAACAACAGACAACAAACGGCACATCCCGTTCCGATACACCCTTTACCTCAACCGACGATTCGCCTTCATCCGATAAGAATACCTCTCTGCCTCAATCAATGCCTCCGAATACGCAGGCGGTCGATTTGCAGGTTATATTGCTGTTGGGCATCAACGGTGCCGGGAAAACAACTACCGCAGCAAAACTGGCGCATTTTTTTGAAAACAACAAACGACGTACCCTGTTGGGCTCCTGCGATACTTTTCGAACCGCGGCGGATCAGCAACTGAAAACCTGGGCGGAACGGTTGCATTTGGATTGCATCGGCAGTCAACAGCGCGCCGATGCCGCTTCCGTTGCCTATGACGTTTGCCAAGCGGGCTTGCATCGCGGCTATCAACGCGTCATTTTGGACACCGCCGGTCGACTGCACACCAAAACGTCACTCACGGAAGAACTCAAAAAGATGGTGCGCGTGCTTCACAAGTGTCACCCGTTGTTCCCGCAACACCGCTGGCTGGTCATCGACGGTTCACTGGGCACCAATTCGCTTCAGCAGGCAAAATTATTCCATGAAGCCGTCGGCTTGACAGGTCTTATCGTCACCAAATTGGACGGCACGAGCAAAGGCGGCGCCTTGGTCGGCATTTATCAAACTCTGCACGTACCGATTTACTTCGTCGGCTTGGGCGAAAAAGCAGAAGATTTGCAACCGTTTTCGGTAAAGTCCTATATCGAGGCACTTGTCGGCGGAGACGCGTAAAGATTAACATTTAGCACGTAAGCGACGGTTGGTTAAAAACTACTGTAATATGTTTTCTTGTACCGGGTACTTTTGGGTACACGAGGGTTTTGCAAGAAAGAAAAATGAGAAAGACCGAGTGTAACCAGACGCGGGCACCGAAAGGTGCCCGCTCCTCATATTACAAATCCCCGCAACGGGATGGTGCTAAAACCGATACGTCACCCCCACTTCTGCAACATGGATGAGCTCCTGTTTCCCTTTCCAAAAACAACGCTTACCATCAGCATCCTCAGGAAACTCGAAACTGCACGGCATCCAACGCAAACGGTAACCCACCGTCAGTTGCCAACTTTCGTTTAAACACACACCGACACCCGCAAACGCCTGACCGAACAAACGCCAAATCGATTTGTGACCTTCCAGCAACCATGTTTCATCAACATCATCGGCTTTTACCTCACATTTAAACCAGATATTCGCATGATTTATGCCGCCACCGACACCGCCGTACAAAAATGCTTTTTCGTTCAAACGTTTCCGAAGCGTAATATTTTTGCTTCGTACTTTCGCACTCAAAGGAACCCCTTCGGCATTACATGAAATTTTACTCTCCCCGAACAATAAACCGCCTCTCAACATCACATAAGGGTTCCATTCTCTCCCATACTCTACCTCCGCTCCATCCGTCGCTCCCGACGCAACACCCGACAACATCCCAAGCATGCCTGCCGTAAAGAAGAACCTGTTTTTCATAGCTTAATGCTTCCATGGAAGGAAGGAAGGTAGGTAGGTAGGGGCAAGGATTTTTTGAGGGGGAAAAGTAAAAAAATTAAATTCCCTGCATTTTGGGTGCCTTTCTAAAGCACTTATCACAAACAGCGCGAAAAAAATCCTTTCACAATCCCGCAAAATCGTCCGTTATAGGAAGTAAGGCTTGCTCACGGGAATGAAAGTTTTCAGTGTGTAAGTAATTCCTGTGGCTTCCGTTTCGCTTCATCCGTTTTGGTTGCATCAGACCCGTTTGAGCAACAGTGCGGTGCGTCTGAGCCAAACCGTCACGATCGTACGGAATTTGGAAGGGTTGCCATTCTCAATGCGGGCAACGGCGGCGCAACGCGCAACCGTCACCAAGCTAGTACGGGAAGCATTGGAGGGGCTTGAAAATTTTAAGAACGAGTGGATCGAGTGTCCTTGGGGTGCCGCTTCCCGTCCGGAAAAGGACTTATTGGAGACGCTTGCGGGATGCAATCAGCCGTGCGATGAAACGGTCGTTTGGTACCATTCGAAGAATTTCATACACATCGTTGCCAATAGCGCGGATCACATTCGTTTCAATCTGACGCACACAGACAGCTCCTTGAAGAATATCCGGGCAACACTTGATGCTTTGGAAGAGCGTTTGGGAGAAAAACTGACATATGCGTTTGACCCGAAAAGCGGCTTTGCGACGAGCAATCCGCATGTGACGGGGATGGGTTTGCATGTGCAACTGTTACTGCATCTGCCCGCTCTTTGCTTTGATCGACAACTTCCGAAACTGATTGAAGCCGCATCGGAGATGCATCTGGAACTGGAACCCGTTCGCGTTGCCGACGATAAAGCTCTCGGACATCTTTTCGTTTTATACAACACGATTAATTTGGGCATTGACGAAAAGTCCCTTCTGACGTATCTCGAAAACATCGCCGAAAAAATCGTCGCTGCGGAATTGCGCGCGCGAAAGGTGATGATCGCGGAACACGGCGATTTTGTACGCGACGGTATCGGTCGTTCGCTCGGGCTACTGGGAAATTGCGGAAAGTTAACGCTTGAAGAAGCCATGCATTTGTTTTCGATCATCATTATGGCGATCGACGAAGGTATCCTTCCGACACACAAACGCACCCTGCTGTTGCGCTTATGGCGTGCCTTACCATACGAACTGCTCGGTGAATTTTGCCAAGAAGACATTCCGTCTTCGGATGAAGACCGCGTGCGTGCCGCCGTCGTAAAAGCAACCATGGCGCAGGTTTTAAAGCCGTCCGTCGCCAAACGAAAGGTTTCCCGTGCCGTTTGAACTGACACATAACGCGCAGTGCGTTCTGCATTCGGCGGAACGTCGGGCAAAAGGTCTGCACCAGTCTTACCTGGGAACCGACCACCTTTTGCTGGCATTATTGGAACAAAAGGAAGGTATTGCGGCGCGTATCCTGCAACAGTGCCGATTTTGTGCCGACGAAGTTGCGGCTGTCGTTTGCGAACACCTGCATCAAACGTCACAAACGGAGTTTTTTTCCACGGACGGAGAAGAAACGACGGATGGCGATTTAGTGTTAACACCGCGCCTGCGAAAGGTCTTTTTGGCGGCGGAACAATTGTGCTCGGAACAGCACGGTTCCAAAATCACGACGGCACATTTATTGCTGAGTCTTTTAAAGGAAGGTCTCGGCTTGGGGCATCGTTTGCTCGAACGTTTGACCGACTCCGAATACTGTCAAAAAACCGCTTTACATACACTGCGTTTCCAAAAAGATGATGACGACGAAGATGATGGCTCAACGGATGAGGAAGATGACGAAGGGGTGGATGAGGGCAATAACGAACCGGAGGAGGATCGTGAACGCTCGGAAGGCTCAATTTTCGTACGACGAGCCCGCCCATCGGTTTCTTTCCTGAAAACCTACGGTCGGGATTTGACGCAAAAAGCGCTGGACGGCACATTGGATCCTGTTATCGGTCGGGGGAAGGAAATTGAGCGCGTCCTTCGGGTATTGTGCCGTCGTACCAAAAACAATCCCGTTCTCATCGGCGAAGCGGGCGTCGGAAAAACCGCCGTGGTCGAAGGCTTGGCGCAACGCATCGTACAACATCGCGTTCCGGACGTACTGCTGGACAAAACCGTCGTTGAAGTCGATTTGGCATTGTTGCTGTCGGGCACCAAATACCGCGGACAATTCGAAGAACGCCTAAAACGTTTGATGGACGAAGCGCAAAACAACAACGTTATCTTGTTTCTGGACGAACTGCACATGTTGGTCGGTGCCGGTTCCGCTGAAGGTTCCGTCGACGCTGCCAATATTTTAAAACCCGCTTTGGCGCGCGGGCAATTGCAGTGCATCGGTGCCACCACGCTCGACGAATATCGCAAACATATCGAAAAAGACGGCGCACTGAACCGCCGTTTCCAACCCGTCATGATGGAACCGTCGACGCCGTCTGAAACGTTGGAAATTTTGCATGGTTTAAAAGAACGTTACGAAACGTTTCACCGCGTTTGCTATACGGAAGAAATTTTAAAGCAGACCGTCGATCTCACACAACGGTACGTCAATAATCGCTGTTTCCCCGATAAAGCCATCGATTTAATGGACGAAGCGGGCGCGCGCACCCAAATGTTAACGCAACGCGAAGCTCCCTCTACCGAGGCGTTGGATAAGGAGATTGCCTCGGCGCAAGATCAAAAACGAACCGCCATTGATCGCCAACGGTTTGAAGAAGCGGCGCGTTGGCGCGACAAAGAGCAGGCTCTTAAAATCAAACGCGGCGAACTGCTGGAAGCGTGGAAACAAACGAAAAACGCCAAACGTGCAACCGTCAAAGAAGCGACATTGCAGAAAATTATTTTTGATTGGACAGGTATCCCGATCGAGAATATCGGCGCACACGAACGAGAGCGCTACCTAACGCTCGAAGCAACGCTTAATCGCTCGCTCATCGGTCAAGAGGAGGCGGTCAAAACCGTCGCCGACGCCCTGAAACGCGCACGCACGGATTTGAAGGATCCGCGTTGTCCCGTTTCCTTCCTTTTCCTTGGTCCAACAGGTGTCGGGAAAACCTACCTGGTCAAACTGCTGGCGGAGAAAATTTTCGGTCACCGCGAAGCCGTCATTCAACTGGACATGTCGGAGTACATGGAAAAGCACACGGTCTCGCGTCTCATCGGTTCGCCCCCCGGTTACGTCGGACACGAAGAAGGCGGTCGATTGACGGAAGCGGTGCGCCGTAAGCCTTATTCGATTGTGTTGCTCGATGAAATCGAAAAAGCGCATCCCGATGTACTTCAGATTTTGTTACAAGTTCTGGAGGAAGGGCATCTGACGGACAGCTTCGGTCGTCGCGCGGATTTCAAAAACACTTTACTTATCATGACCTCCAATGTCGGCGCGGAGGAATTTCAACGCACCTTCGGTCTTGGCTTCGGTTTAAACTCGCCGAACGTCGCGTTCGAGCAGGTTAAGTCCGCCGTTGAACATGCCGCGAAGAAAACTTTCAAACCCGAATTTCTCAATCGCATCGGCGAACAGGTCATCTTTCGTCCGCTCACACGCGAACACATGAAAGCAATCGTCGATTTGGAGCTCAAAGCCGTCGCGGAACGCCTGAAAACCAAAGGCATAACCCTGAAAGTCGGCGACGACGTGAAAGAATTTTTGATCGACAAAGGCTTTGACGAAAAAATGGGCGCGCGGCCGTTGAAACGCGCCATTGAACGTTACGTCGAAAACCGCCTGGCGGACGATTTCCTGGAACAGAAGATAAAAGCCGGGCAAAGGATTAAGTTGGAAGTAAAAGAGGGCGGGATTAGTGTTTTAAAGTAGAAGTTGTGTTGGTTCGGCAGAAGCTCTCAGGCGAAGCGGTTGCTCCAGTCTGTTATGAGCTTTTCTGAAGCTTTGCAATTTTTACCTGTTCAGCTCGGAAGTACTCTCGGCGTTTTTTCCTTGCGAACACCTCCGTTGAAAAATTACACTTTCTTCCGAAGGCATCCACATGATATTCCGACTGTTTAATACACAAAGTCGCACCAAAGAAGCGGTTCGATGCGAAAAAGGGGAAAGCTTCGGGACTAATTGTTGCGGACCGACCGTCTACGGTCCGGCGCACATCGGCAATTTTCGTACTTACGTGGTACAGGATACCGTCGTTCGGCTGTTGAAGTTGCTTCAAATCTCTTATCGATATATCCGAAACATCACCGATGTGGATGACAAAACGATCCGCAATTCGATTGCACAACAACAAACGCTGTCGGATTATGTCAAGCCGTGGATCGAAAAGTTTCATAACGATTGCGAACGCTTAAATCTTCTTCCGCCGACAGCGGAACCGCGCGCAACCGAAACCATTGAAGCCCAACAGGAACTTATTCAAACGTTAATCGACAAAGGGCATGCCTACGTGCGAGACGGTTCGGTATATTTTCGCATCGCCTCTTTTAAAAACTACGGTCGATTGTCCCACTTAGATGCACGCATTCTGCAGACACAGGCACTCAACAGTGCCGGACGCTCCAACGACGCCGACGAATACGATCGGGAGCAGGTGGCGGATTTCGTTCTCTGGAAGGCATACAAGCCGACCGATGGCGATATTTTCTGGGAAAGTCCGTGGGGACGCGGTCGTCCCGGATGGCACATCGAGTGCAGTGCCATGTCGCATTTATATTTGGATCAAACGGTCGACCTTCATACGGGAGGCGTCGATTTATGCTTTCCGCACCATGAAAACGAAATCGCCCAATCGGAAGCGGCGTACGGCGCACCTTTTGTCCGTCAATGGCTCCACATCGCTCACTTGCAGATCGAGGGACAAAAAATGTCCAAAAGCCTCGGAAATTTGCTGATGTTGGATGATTTAAAGGCGCGCGGTTATCATCCGTCGGCGGTTCGATACGCCCTGTCGTCGGGACATTATCGGCAGACGCTCAATTTTACCTTCGATTTAATGCGTTCCGCCCAAAGCGCTTTGCGAAAGATTAAAGCTTACACCCATGCGCTGTTATCCTGGTCGGGTATCGATGAAGCAACTTTCGAAAAACATAAAGAAAACGCGGTTTTGCCTGAAAAATGTATCTTTTTACGTGACTTTTTCGAGGCTTTACTGGACGATTTAAACGTTCCAAAAGCCCTCGGTTGCTTGTTCACGTTTATGCACCAAAACCCATCGCCGTCGAAGGTTCAAACGGAAACACTTCTCAACGAATGGTGCGCCGCTTTATACGCACTCGGCATTGAATATGAGGAACCGGATACCGATATACCAACGGTCGAAATTCCGAACGATATTCGAACATTGGCGGAACAGCGTTGGGCAGCAAAACAGGCGCGACAATTTGCGGAAGCCGACCGCCTGCGTCAGATTCTCGCGGGAAGCGGATGGAATGTCCTGGATCGGAAAGACGATTACGTACTCGAACCGTTACAGAGATAAACGCCTGCGGATGTTTAAAGTTGCATACGCAACCGCCTGCGGTGTGTGTGACGTAAAAATGTAATCGAGAAAGGGAAAAGTTGACGACGGGGATGTCTTTAACAAAGTTTTTTCCCGGATTGGATTGATTTTTTACTGGTAAAAATCAGTCCGAATGCATAAAAGTGCATACGCACATTTTCGAGCGCTGGAATGCCATTCTTTGTTGTTGTTGCCTTTGTTTTAAAAAACTCACTGGCACTTCCCGACCGATTCCAAACCCCATCCGACGGAACAACAATCGGGAAGTTAACAAAACCTTTAATCTCAAGAGCATCTTGCCCTGTTATTATTTGCCTCTGTTTTTAAAAAGTTCTTTCTTCTCTTCGCGGAGCACTTTTCAACCGCAATAAAGCGTATTTTCAAACCCGTCCGCCCGAATTATCGCCCAAAAAAACTTTAACCAACCCCCTCCCTGCTCCGTTGTTATCGCCTTTTTTTAAACTTCTTCCCCAAAGGGAACCTTCCAGTCGCAACAAAAAGCGTTTAATCGCTAACCCGCCCGCATAACCGCCAAAATTTGATGCACCGATAACGCGATGGCAGGGAACGATAATCGGAAGCGGATTTCGGTGAACGGCTTGCCCAACGGCACGCGCCGCCTTCGGGTTACCGCAAACGGCGGCGATTTCGCCGTAGGAACGCGTTTCACCGTACGGGATTTTTAATAAAACTTCCCAAACGCGCATTTCGAACGGACTTCCGTTTAAATAAAACGGTAACGTAAAATTTTTGCGAGCACCCGCAAAATACTCCGAAAATTGATCAAAAACATCTTTAAATAATACAGGATTTTTACAATTTAACGGTGGCGGAACATTCAGATCAATGCGCACCAACTGCCGATCTTCGTTGAGAACAAGCTTTATTCGACCGATTGGCGATGGCAGGTATCCGACGGCATCCATTCCTCTCTCTCCGTTAATCGAATGCGGCGCGAACCGTTGGGTTGAATTTCAAAAGACAAATGCAGGTTGAAATTCAAATCTTTCACACATTCCGGCCATTCGACGGCACAACAAAACGGCGGTCGACACAAATCGTCCAAATTAAAATCCTCCGTGCGACCGTTCTTTAACCGATACGCATCCATATGGAGCAACGTTCGGATACCGTAATGCACATGTAAAACATCAAACGAAGGGCTTCGTACGTCTTCAATCCCCCATATGTGCGCCAGATATTTTACAAATGTCGTTTTTCCGACGCCCAAATCGCCGTGCAGTGCCAAAAAACAGCTTTCAGAACAACGTTTCGCGACCGCCTGCGCGACAGTCGAAAGTTTATTCTCACGTGAAATTTCCCAATCAAGCGACATAACAATGCGCATACGTGACCGCCAACGTAAAATTGAAGGCGTTAAAAAGACCATGAATTGTCATATTAACCGCCAAATTTCGGCTTTCGGCATAACTTCGCCCTAACCGATAACCGACGGCGGCAATCGGCAGAAACGCCGCCCAACTGCCGTGCATGGCGGCGAAAACAAAACTGCTCAGCCATAAACTTTTCGGCAACGACAGAAAGGAGCAAAAGAACCGCAACAAAATGCCGCGAAAGAAAATTTCTTCGCAAATCGGCGCCAAAATCACCGCACTGCATCCGATTGCCACAAGGCTCGGCACACTTGCCTGCCTTTTTAACAGTAATTGCATCAGCGGTTGTACCTCGATCTCAATCGGGAGTCCGCAGGAACGCAGGAATTTTAAAATCGGCACCCACAAAAGTCCCGTTACCAACACCAAGGGTAAAGTTTTTAAGAATTCGCGTACGCACAATCGCACCGAAAAACCGCCTTCCAACAGCCCGTCGCGCACTTTCCCCGAAACTGTCGTTATTGCCGCAAAAAACAGCACCAACGCACATTCGACCGCAAAACCCGCATAAAAAAAACATTCGATTTCGTTTCCGCTTATCCGCCGCAACACTCCCGTTAGCCGAAACAGAAGCGGAATGACAAAAAACGCACCACCACAGAGTATGACGCCGTACCAACGCATTACCAACGGTTTCACGTGAAAAAGCACATCGACTCCTCTCGGAGTACTTTCCCGCCCCCATAAACACGTTCCGACCAAAACGCTTCCGAAGACGCACAACCCCAGGAACAAAAGCGGCAACGGCACGGCATCAGGCATAAAAAATCATCCGTCGTTCTTCAAAAACCTCATCGAATGCTTCAATTTTGCTCGCTCTCCGTTTGAACAAAAAAACTTCGACAGTTATTTTCGTCGCAATCTCCGCCAAAACGCCCCTTCTTCCATAAATAAAAAGCAACCTCAAAATGCGAGAAAATTTTCCAAAAAAAACTTGAACAACTTTCAAATACATCGGTCTTACATTGTTGAACAGTTTCTTATTCAACTTTCTGTTTGTTTTGTTTTTCGAAGCACCGCAGAGGTGCTTCGTTTTTTTGTGCCGATGTCGGTTTATTGACAAACATCATCACTGTTTTTAACATAGAAGGTGGACGGAAGAGGACGTGTGGCGTTTTTGTAAGTATTTATTATTCGCAATCATCGGGCTTTCGGCGTTGCTGTTGATCGCGTTGCACAGTAGCTTTTTTCAGGAGTTTTGTCTGAAAACAGCGCTTAAAAGTCGCTTTCAAACGGTTCAACTCGATAACTTTCGCGGCGGAACTTCGAGCGTCATCGCCGATCGAATCATCCTGAAAAACAAAAATGAAGCTTTCACGTTAAGCAATTTAAAACTGGACTGGAAGCCGTGGCAACTGCTCTTTAAACGCACACTGTTTATTCAAAATCTTCAACTGCAACTGTCAATCAACCTGCAACAAATCCCGACCGCTTCGACGGTTCAAACGGCAGGTGTCAGTCTTTCAAAGGATGGTTCAGATACTTTCAGCTTTCTGCAACCGTTGCAACTGCCCGTTAAATTACACATCGATAAGGCGGATTTGCGAATTGACGGACACCTGCCGACCTGCGATCTGCAACAATTGAAAATTCATATCCGCGGGTTGACGCCAAATGCAACGGGAACGTTGGAATACGAACTTTCCGCCGAAACACCCTTGCAACAGGCAACATTGGGCGTGCAAACGGAAGGCACCTTAAAAATTCAAACCGATGCAAAAGGAACGTTTGATACTCTTTCGCTGAACGGGAAACTGAACCTTAAAAACGGCAAAAAGAAAATTCCTGCTCTAACGTACGATGGAAGCGTTCTGCGGGCACAGCCGTATCCGAAAGAACGCCTCCGTTTTTCATTACATTGCGGGCAAGCAAATGAGGTGACGCTTTCGGGCGAAACGCTCAAAACCGCCGATCATGAAGTCGATTTTAAGGCACAAATCCTCTTCGACCATACCTTGCCGCAACTGTTCGAAATCCCGGGCATTCCGACGCTGTCGGTGCTCTCGGAGGGAACCTTCGATCTGCACCGCAAGACACGACGCTGGAACCATCGTCTTCATATAAGCATCTGGGCGAAAGATTTTGACACACAGACGGAAGCAACTTTGCCGGCACTCAGCCTGAAAGCGCAACTGGAAGCAGAGAGCGACGCGCAGCGGATCGACCTTAAACAGTGCAATCTTCAGCTGAAGGAGAAAGGCACCGAACGTACGTTTTTTACGGCGCATTCCCTGCAACCGCTGACGTACGATTTTAAGAGCGGATTTCGATACGCTTCCAGAGAAAACGCACAACTGTTGACCGTTGTGTGTTACGAGGTGCCGCTCGAAATTTTCAACCCTTACCTTCAAACGTACGGATATCGCCTGCAAAGCAATCTTGACGGTGGTCAAATTTCCGTTGCGTGGAATGAAAAAGAGAAACAACTTCGCCTCGAAATGCCCGAACCGATCGTTTTAAAACTCAAAAGCCTTCAAAAAGACGAGACGTCGATCGTAACGGACGTTCAGGGAAAATTCCAGGGGCATTGCACCGTCAATCGCGACGGCTCCGCGTTGCGATACAAAGGCGAGATTACGGTAATTGACGCAAAACGTATACCGTTTTTTGCTTTTTCTTCGGAAGGCGCGTACCAATCCAAGACCGAAAAAACGCATTTTTCCTCCGACGGAACGCTCAATTTGAATTACTATTTAGCCAAAAACAGCCTCAATTTAGAGCCGTTTCAATGGGAAATTCATCCCGAACTGAACATCGACGCGGCTTATCAGGTGAGCAGAGAGGTTGCGAAAAACAAAAACTCATGGACGATACGGAATTTTCAAGCCGACATCGGTTCCGCCGCAACCGAGCAAATATGGGCATCGGTTCAATTTCAACAGCCTCTCACGATTGAAAATGACACTTTTATTTCCAAAAACGCACAATCTTTCGCCGACGTTCGCATTCAACAACTGCCGTTGGATGTTGTGCAACATCCGGATATTGAACTTAAAGGAACCCTATCTTTGGAAGGTACGCTTTCGACGCAACGAGGCGCACTGCTGTGGCGGTCGAAGGCGGACGAAATCCTGACGGATGTAAAAGCATCCTTCAAGGGAGAACCTTGGATTGACCTTTCGCGCGTCTTTTCAGGCGAAGTTTTCGCAAGTTTTCACTTCAAGGACGGTTGGAGTTTGGATGTAAAAACCTTGCAGGCATACACACCTCAACAGCCCGATCCGCTTTTAAAAACCCAACTGCAATGTCGCGGGCAAAAGTCGCTCATCGCAACGGAGGGGCAATACGACCTTTCTCTGGACGCATTGAATCAGCAACCGTTTGCATTGCCATATCCGAACCTTTACGGAACGATCTCTGGCGATTGGCATTGGGACGATACCCAAAAAACCGTTCATTCCGCCCTCGAGGCCTCCTGTACCGATTTGCCGCTTTTGGTGAACCTGCAGGCAAATTATACACTGCAACCCGATGCCGCGCATGCTTTGGACGGCGAACTGGAATTAAAACATCAAGATCACGTGAACGATCTCTCATTCCAACAACGCTTGGACGCGCAAAATCATCTCAGCGGTCATGTGGTAAGCCGACAGATTTTTCTTCAGGATCTGATCGGCATGGGGATCGGCATTCAAAAGTTGGTCTCGTCGCTCCCGAAAAAAACCGCCTCGTCGGTTCCCGATGTGGAATCCGTGTCTGTCGCCTCTCTTGCAACGGGAAAAAGCAATATTTCTCCCTTTCGAAGCACCTGCGACTTTGAATTTCAATCTGTCGCGGATTTGGAAATACGAAATCTCCTCGGACGTTTCGAATACGACCCCGAACGCATTAATCTGGAGCTTTCGAAAGGCACTTTTTGCCAAGGTTCTTTGGAAGGCAACGGCACTTTCGCACCGCCGACCAACGATTTATCCTGCAATCTGTCGCTCAAAAACATCAACCTCGAAACACTTTGGAAACTCCCGGAAATGTTTCAATATTCCCTTGCGCCCTACGGGCAACTGAGCGGCAACGGTTCCTGCTCGTTGGAACTTTCCGGGAAATCGTCCGATCTTCAAACACTCAACGGACATTTGGATGTTCGCGCAACCGACGGTCTCTTTCAACCGAAACTGTCCAACACGGGGCAAGTTCTTTCGGGAGTTACAACAATATTCGGTGCCTTCACAGGGAAAATTCTTCCGAAAGCGGGTGCCGTCGGCTTCCTTTCATCATACGCCCGATCAATTCCGTTCTCGAACCTGGAACTGAATGCCGATCGCGCAAAATCGCAACCTGTTTCATTCGCGGCAAACGTACGCAATTCAGATCTCGCCATTGAACTTAAAGGATCCGCGGAAACACGTCCGCTCACCGACTGGAAGCAACAACCTTTTACCTGTGACCTGCAATTCCGTGCCCCGAAAAACAGCGAATTTTTAAACCATTTTTCCTTCAACCCTCAAAAAACGGACGCAAACGGATACGCCGAAGGTCCCCGTTGCACCGTCGACGGAACCCTCGGAAAACCAAATTATCTTGCTTTAACGGAACTGCTTTCACAACCGCCGATGCCGATGTCGGATGAGGGCGAACCAACATCGCAACCATCGGATGATTTACTGCAAAATCTGTTGGAGAAGCCCGTTAAGAAGTTGTTTGATTTGTTTTAAACGGATTAGCGGTGCAGATGAAAAACATTTGAAAAAAATTTGCTTCATGAACAAGCGGCACCATCCCGTGTCTTATCAAAACCGAAGCTGTTGATTTTTTTAAAGCCCCCCCAAAAAAGCCATCCTCTTTCCCGCCTTCTTCCCCCTCTTGCACCCCACACTAATTTCCCTTATAATGGAACTGCTCAGAACCTGTCATGGAAACAAAACTCAAAACCGTCGAAAAAAAGTCAAAGAAATCCAAAAAATCCTGCGGGTGCCAAGGGAAGTGCACCTGCGAACCGAAGTCCAAAACACGAAAGGCATGTCCCCGCAGATCTACGGTTGCCGTCATAAAATGCGACGTCGGATTCGGCAATACGCTGTTTATTCGAGGCGAAGGCGCGAAGAACCTCAGTTGGGACAAAGGGTTGGCGTTGACGTTCGACGAAGAGGAACACGCCTGGTGCTTTCGCACATCCGGGAAACAACCGATTGAATTTAAGGTTTTAATTAACGACTCCAAATGGTCGGAGGGCGAGAATTTCGTTTTATCTCCCGGCAGGAAACAAACGTTCGAACCGATCTTTTTGTATGACTGATACGGCTCATAACCGTCACCCGATGCGATTTTCACAATCGCAATATATCACCCGTGAAAAAAGAAGTAGACAAACGATAAAAATTTCTATCCGCTGAAGACAGATGTTCGTGTCCAAGCGTTTCGCGGTCTTCGTCTATACGGCTTCGTTTCTGTTCTTCGGTTGTTTTTTTATTTGGCCGATTTGGAAAGTCATCCAGGGCGGTTTTTTTGATGAACAAAACTGCTTCACGCTTCGTTACATTGCCGTTGTCTTCCAAAATCCCGTCTACGTTGAAGGTATTCTGAATGCACTGTGGATCGGTATCGGCTCGACCGTTCTCAGCCTCTGCCTCGCCGTTCCGCTCGCCTGTCTGTATAACAAATACGAATTTTTCGGAAAAAGAGCATTTGCCGCTGCGGTGTTGTTGCCGCTCATTCTGCCGCCGTTCGTCGGCGTGAACGGCTTTTTGCAGCTGTTTGGAACCTACGGAGCACTGAATACATTGCTCATTCGGCTCGGTTGGCTGACGCACCCCGTTGATTGGGTCGGGACGGCACCGTTGCTCAGCATCATGGTCGTCAACGCTCTCAGTTTATATCCCATCCTATACCTGAATATCGTTGCGGCATTGGCGAATTTAGATCCGACGTTATCGGAAGTGGCGGAAAATCTGGGCTGTCGAGGCTTTCGAAAGTTTCGCACCGTCACGTTTCCGCTCATCCGCCCGGGCGTATTTGCCGGATGCACCATTGTATTTATCTGGTCTTTCACGGAGCTCGGCGTTCCGTTGATGTTCAATTTCAATCGCGTTTTGTCGGTGCAAATTTACCACGGGCTGCGGGAAATCGGCAGCAGTCCGTTTCCCTACGCGCTCGTCGGCGTTTTATTTGCTCTCTCGGCAGCATTCTACCTGCTTGGGAAGCGATATTTCGGAAAAAACAGCTACGCCATGCTCGCCAAAGCATCCCACAGTCGCATGTGTCGCCGTTTGAACGTTTTTCAATCGTGCGGTTGCATGCTGATTTTCGTGCTTGTTACCGGATTGGCTTTGGCACCGCATCTGGCGGTTATCCTGTTCTCGTTCGCGAGCGACTGGTACCAAACAATTTTGCCGGTTGCTTTTACAAAGGTCAATTATTTGGCGGCACTCGGCGACTCCATCACGATCCCATCCATTCAAAATAATCTTATTTACGCTTCGGGAGCGACCGTTATCAGTATTCTGCTCGGGATTGGCGTGGCGTTTGCGGTCGTGCGCACCCAATGGGTCGGTCGCCAATGGCTCGATACCTGCGCCATGATGCCGCTGGCGATCCCGAGTTTGGTGGTGGCGTTCGGATTGCTCGCCATGACGCAGGACGGGTGCGTTTTCTCCTTTCTCAATCCGACCAAAAATCCGACCCTGTTGCTCATTATCGCCTACGCCGTTCGCAAAGTTCCGCTGATGGTGCGTTCGAGCGTCGCCGGGCTGCAACAAATTTCCGTCACTTACGAAGAAGCGGCGCAAAGCCTCGGTTGTACGGCGATGAAAGCCGCCTGTCGCATTACGGTTCCGCTGATTACCGCCAATTTAATTGCCGGTGCCATTCTTGTCTTCTCACAAGCCATGCTGGAAGTTTCCGACTCGCTGGTTTTGGCGCAAAAAAGGGCTTTTTATCCCGTCACAAAGGCGATTTACGAGTTGATGAACTTCCTCGGAAGCGGCACCTTTCTGTCCTGCGCCTTGGGTGTTTGGGCAATGACCTTCCTTGCGGTTACCATCATCGGCGCATCGGTGTTGCTCGGGAAAAGTTTCGGATCGATTTTTAAAGTCTAACCTTCGCACGAAAGTTCGCTTTGAAGAAAAATTATTCGCTTAAGGAAGCGGCATTTTTTCTCGGCGCACCCAAGGTTCCGCAAAAAACAAAGCACGTCGCGTGTGTACGTTTCGAAATGCCTCCGACCGTTACATGCTGATTTTCCAACGCCTCATGTACGTAACAGCTTTGTAACCGCTTTTTTATCTCAGACCGCAATTCGCCACGACTCCGTTATGTTTTTTCCCGGGTTTTATGAACAGTCAACCCAACGTCTTTTAATAAAAAACTTCCTCCAAGAACAATCCGCACGCGGGCGCGGTCATGAGCGGATAATCTAAATGCTCCGGTCGCAATCGTTGTTCGATGAAGTTTCTGTCAATTTTCCCGACACCAACCATGACCAACGCCCCCATAATCTTCCGAACCATGCGGTAAAGGTAGCCGGAACCCGTCAACGATAAAACGAAACGATCGTTTTCCTTAAAAATACCCGCCGATATCAACGTTTTAACGGTATTTTCGCACGGCAATACCTTCCCGGCAAAACCGCGAAAATCATGCGTTCCCTCAAAACACCGCACAGCCGCTTCCAAAAGATGCATATCAAGCTTCGAATATGGAACCGACCACACATAGCGCACTTCGAACGGATCCGCAGGTCGAAGTTGAAAATAATAATGATAACGCTTTTGATGCGCCGAAAAACGCGCATGAAACGTATCATCAACCGCTTCGACACGCGTTATGCGAACGGCAGGCAGCAAATTGCGGTTCAAAGCGCGCAACAGCGCCTCGGGATCATGCTTCCAATCCGCATCAAAATGAAACACCTGCCCGCGCGCATGTACGCCGGCATCGGTTCGACCGCTCCCGTGGATGCGAACAAAATGCTTAAAAATCGCAAACAACCGTGTCTCAATCACATCCTGCACCGCATTGCGATTCACCTGACTCTGCCAACCGCAAAATTCGGTTCCGTCATAAGCAACGGTACATTTCCACCGCACTGCCTTATACCAACAAACCCGACATGTTGCTGTCAATCAACCCGCCGACATACTCCAAACCAAAAAAAGAAACCTTCGGTGATGAATCTGCAAATTTTCAAAAAGTTACCAAAATAAACAAAATTAGACAGCTATCCCACTCTCCCAACTCCTTCCGTCAAAAAACAAAAAAATTTAACGCAAAAAACTTGACGGCGGTATCAAAGCGATTTCAATGGAAGTTGTATTGGATGTGCCTCGGTAGCTCAACGGTAGAGCAGTGGCCTTTTAAGCCATTGGTTCAGGGTTCGAATCCCTGCCGTGGTACCAATTTCGGGTGTCGTTTATGGATAAGCTGGATGCGCTTTTTGAAAAACAAGGACAGCTTAATGTACGTATCCTCGGTACCGATGCGCAAAAAATTCTGCAAAATGCTCCCGAAGAGTGGCTCTTAAAGTTCACGCGTGCGTTACAGCAGGAAGTTGCCGAACTGGTGGATTGCGTTCCGTGGAAATGGTGGGCGCATTATCAAAAATCGGATCTCGAACACGCCAAAGTCGAACTGATCGATATTCTTCATTTTGTCATTTGCCTGGCACAAACCCTCGGGATGAGCGCCGACGATCTGTTTGATACGTACATGAAGAAAAATGCGGTCAATTTCCAACGCCAGGACGACGGCTATTCGGAAAAGGCAAAAGAGTAACGGCTGAACGAGCGATATGTTCGGTTATTGGGTTCACAGCCTCGATCCGTTTCTCGTCAAATTCCCGTCTTCGTGGTCGATACAGGGTATCCGTTGGTACGGCGTTGCTTATTTGGCGGCTTTTATCTTCGCCTCATGGTTTCTCAAACATGAGCACGCACGCGGAAGGCTGAAACTTAACGGCACGCAACAACAAAATTTCCTTTTTGCCGTCTTTTGCGGCATGTTGCTCGGCGGACGACTGGGATATGCTTTGTTTTATAAATTCGATTATTACATGGCTCAACCGCTTGAGATTTTCGCCGTCTGGGAAGGCGGAATGGCAAGTCATGGCGGAATGATTGGCATTCTTATTGCCTTGTGGATTTTCGGTCGCCGTTATCATTATTCTGTTTTTTCGCTGGCGGATTTAACGGTACCGCTCGGAGCCTTTGGCATTTTTCTCGGTCGTTGCGCAAATTTTATCAACGGCGAACTCTACGGAACCATCACCGATATCCCTTGGGCGGTTATTTTCCCAAACAGTTCCCTGACACGCCACCCATCCCAACTGTATGAAGCAATCGGCGAAGGGTTGCTCTTGTTTTTTTGGAGTTTGCATTTCATTCGTAACAACACGCATTTAAAAACACATCCTGGAGTGTTGACAAACCGATTTCTTATTTATTACGGTCTCATACGATATGTTCTTGAGCTCTTTCGCGAACCAGATGCGGAACTTATCGGTTGTTTTTCGCGCGGACAATTTTATTCGATTCTTATGGTTATTGTTGGTATCGGATGTTGGTTGTATGTTAAAAAGTATCCGAAAGAAGGTGGTGTGTTTGGATGAAATAAAACTAGAGAACACAATCTGAAATTATACCAGCTATAGGCTAAAAGCTGTTGATGATGCTTTTTCACAAGAATTCATAAAACATGACACTGCGTTATTAATACTTGTATCTTTGTGACAAATGTACCGTCCTACGCCTGCGTTGTCGGCAATCCCGCGCGACAAATCGGTTGGCATTGCGCATGCGGTGAAAAGTTGCATAAAACCTTGCAATGCGCCCGTTGCGGGTTACGGTATCAA
>JAEESJ010000034.1 GCA_016286235.1 Opitutales bacterium
GGAACGTAAGTGTTGACCAAAAAGAATTTTTTAAACTCCGCAACAAGGATACGCCCCTCGGGGTGTTCCGCATCCGCATCGAGGCAACGCACCGACAGCGGTTCCATATCGGAAAAAATCGCCGTTCCCGCGTATCCTTTTTTAGCGGTACTGTGATTAAAATATGTGTATTTGAAACCTTCGATTTGCGGGCAGGTATCGGCATCGACGCGCGTTTCCTGCAAACAAAGAATGTTCGGTTTTTGTTGTGCCGTGAATGCGTAAAAGTTTTTTCGCAAAATCGAACGCAGACCGTTCACGTTCCACGTTACGATCTTAACGGGTGCCATCAATAGCTGATGCCGGGTGCCAGCGGCGTTTCCGTTTCCCAATCGGCGGGACGTCCCCATGGCAATTCCGAATCGTCCAGTTCGTGGGTGTGAGATTTTTTTTTGTCCTTCGTGCGATCCGTCTTATCCGTCTTTTCCGCTTCCGCAAGTTGCATCGCCGACCGACGGTCAACCTTTGAAGGGGTCGTTTGTCCGCAACCGCCGAGAAGCAACAGAAAGACGAGAAGAAAACGTTGTAAAAATTTTCCCATAAACCATCTCACAAATCCACGCCCGCCCGAACCGCCGCATACGGGCGTCCGTCCGAACAGCGACGGGTGTCCTGCGTAGAGCCGCACCCGCTCAACGAAAGCAACGTCAAGAGTGCAAACAGTCGCACTGCAACAACCATCTGCGCTTAGGATAAACCGTAGGTGCTTTGCGTCAAGTCCGAAGCGGTATGACGAACAATGCGTTCGTTGGCGGCAAGGTATTCCAGGATTTTAAAAATATCCTCCGCATTTTTGATTTTCAGGGTACTCGCCAATCCTTCAACCGTGAACCGTTCGGTGGGATGTCCCGACAGGTACGCCAACAGACTTTTTTGCAGTTCCAAATAGCGTTTGGCGGCTTTTTTGCCCGCTTCCACACCCGGCTGATGGTAAGCGTTGATGTGAATAAAGCTCGCATAAAACCCGACGGCGCGCTCAAACAGTGCCACAAGCGCACCGAGCGACCGTTCGTTCAACTCTTTCAGCGTAATCGTAATCGACGGTCGTTGCACGTCCGACAGCGCCGCACGCGTTCCGAGGAAGAAACCTTCGAGGAAATCGCTGCTCGTCAGCCCGGGCTCGACCTCCACCGACGACGGTCGGTTCGATTTTTGCACCTCGATAAACGTTACGAACGCATCCTCCAAACCGTCGCGCAGCTGCTGAACATAGGCGTGTTGATCGGTGGAACCTTTGTTGCCGTACACCGTGAGCCCCTGATGCACAACGTTACCGTCCAAATCCAGCTTTTTCCCGAGCGACTCCATAACGAGCTGTTGCAGGTATTTCGGGAACAAAACAAGCGCATCTCTGTACGGCAAAACGACCATGTTGCGTTTGCCGTGTCCGTCTGTGCAGGCGTACCACGAAAGCGCCAGCATCAGAGCCGGATTGCAAAAAACATCTGTTTCGCGCGTAAATGTGTCCATCTCGGCGGCACCTTTTAACAATTCTTCCGTTGAAATCCCCTGCAACGCCGCCGGCAACAGCCCGACGTTGGAGAATAGACTGGTTCGCCCTCCCACCCAATCCCACATGGGAAACCGCGTAAGCCATTGTTCTTGCGACGCCAGCCGATCTAAAGCACTGTCTTTGCATGTCACGGCAACCGCCTGCGGTGCAAACGGAAGATTGTTTTTTTGAAAAACATCGCGCACTTCCGCCAACCCGTTACGCGGTTCCGGCGTACTCCCCGATTTGGAGGTAACGATGACCAGCGTTTGTGCCAACTCCGGATCCAATCGCCGCAAAATGCGTCCGATGCCGTCCGGATCTGTGTTGTCGATAAAGAACGGTTGCAACCCATCGCGTTCCGTCCCGAAGGTGTCGCTCAGTAATTGCGGTCCGAGTGCCGAACCGCCGATACCGATGCACAGCAGATTTTTGAAGTTTTTCCCATCTCTGGCGTTTAAAACATGTTCGACAAAATCTTTCCGTTTTTGCTTGTTTTTCTGCAATTCATCGCGAATACCTTCGCTCGGCGCCAATGCGTGATTTCGCAGCCAATAGTGTCCGACCATCCGTTGCTCATCGGGATTGGCGATGCTGCCCGATTCCAGCGCGGACATATCTTGTAATGCTTGGATGATCTTCGGCTGCATCTTTTCGAAAAACGAAGATGCAAACGGGGTTTGGCTCGTATCTAAAGAGATGTCAAGCGAGGGTAGATGGAGGAAGTGATGTTGAAAGTGAGAAAAGAACATACAAAATTATTGTAGCGTATGAAGAAAAAATTGTAAGAATTATCGCTGTTTATGTCGGTTTCTCGAAGAAATGTTGTATTTTTACAACACCACCCCTTCTTCCACCACCCCTCCCTTTTCAATCACCAAAATGCCGTCTTTGACGTAAACCGGACCTTGATGAAAGCCGTTCGGTTTGCCTTCCGGCGAAAGGCGGACGTTGTTGCCGATGCGGACGTTGCGGTCGATAACGGCGTTGCGAATGTAGCAGTTTTCGCCGATGCCCATACCGATTGTATCGTGAGAAGACTTCGGGTTTAAGTCAGGATGTTCGTAGTGGTCGGCACCCATCAGATAAACGTTTTCCAACTGCGTTCCGCCGCGAATAATCGATCGGATGCCGATAACGCAGTGATTGAGGTGCACGTCGGTAAGAATGCAACCGTCGGCGATAATCGAGTGTTCGACAATGCAACGGTTCAGTTTGGAAGCGGCAAGGTTGCGCGGTTTGGAAAAGATCGGTGCCAACTCGTTGTAAAAATCAAATGCCGGCAGCGGGTCGGTCAGCATGAGATTGGCTTCGAAGAACGATGGGATGGTTCCGATGTCCGCCCAATAGCCGTTAAAAAGATATCCGTACAGGCGGAAGCGGTTCAGTGCCGTCGGGATAATATCCTTGCCGAAGTCGTGCAAATTCGACGCCAGGCAGGTTTTCAAGATGCCTGCTTTGAAGGCGTAAATACCCATGGACGCCAGACAGTACGGTTGGTCGCTCGAATCGTTGACGCCGGCGCGCAAATGGTCGCAAAGGTGCAGCTTGCGGATGAGTTCTTCGTGTTGCGGTTTTTCGGCAAAGCGCCGAATGTGCCAATCGTCCGCGACGTCCATGATGCCGAACGCGGATGCCTGTGATGCCGGAACGGCTTTGGCGGCGACGGTGATGTCGGCATGCGTTTCGCGGTGATGCTTGACGAATGCGGCGAGATCCATGCGGTACAGCTGGTCACCGGACAAAATCAGCACTGTTTGTTCGTCCTCCAGCGGAATGTGAATGAGATTTTGACGCACGGCATCGGCGGTTCCGCGGTACCAATCGTCATTGGATGCCGTTTGTTCCGCCGACAATACTTCCACGAAGCCGCCCGAGAAATGGTCGAAGCGATAGGCCTGCCGAATGTGCCGGTGGAGGGATTCGGTGTTGAATTGCGTCAGGAGATAAACCTGATTGTATCCGGCATGCAAGCAGTTACTGATGGGAATATCCACCAAACGATATTTGCCCCCCAACGGTACGGCGGGTTTGCAACGTACCCGCGTCAGCGGTTCGAGCCGCGTTCCGCGACCCCCTCCCATAATAATACAGATAACGTTTGACGGACGACACATAGGTAAATTTCTTTCTTTTAACGGCGACGGAATACGCACGAACGGTACCGGCGACACGACGGTTCCGAACGGCAACGGATGTGAATTTAGTATATAAAAAAGTGCGTTCGACGGCAAGCTTTTACGTGTTTGATGTTTTTGGGTAAAAATGCTGTTGCTTCGCCGTGGTCGTTTCTCGTGATACAGATTTTTAATTGCCTTAAAAGCTCCCCTTATTACCCTGAAGACTATGTGCGGCATCATCGGCTACATCGGTAAGGAAGAGGCGTTGCCAGTTCTCTTGAAAGGCTTAACCTGCATGGAGTACCGCGGCTACGATTCGGCGGGGTTGTCGGTCGGGGACGAGCAACATGCGTTTCAGACGGTGCGTGCCGTCGGGCGGGTTGTGCAACTGACGAAGCGCGCGGCGGAAGTTTCGTTGCGCGGGCATGTCGGCATCGGGCACACCCGTTGGGCGACGCACGGCGGCATTACCGAAAACAACACCCATCCGCACACGAGTTGCGACGGGAAATTTATTCTCGTTCACAACGGCGTGATCGAAAATTATGCCGCGCTCAAGGAGCATTTAAAGAAAAACGGGTGTACGTTTTACGGCGATACCGATACGGAAGTTTTGGTCAATTTAATCGCTTGGCATTATCGGCAATTTTCGGACATTTCAACTCTTTCCAAGCGTTTCAAAGCGAGTGTCCGCAAAGCGTTGTCGGAACTGCAGGGAACCTACGGGATTGCGGTAATTTGCACCGACTGCCCGAACGAACTGATCGGCGCGCGTAAAAGTTCGCCGCTGGTACTGGGTGTCGGGAAGGAGGAACTGTTTTTGGCAAGCGACATCGGTGCATTCGGCGGTCGAACCAAGGATGTTGTGTTTCTGTCCGATGGTGAAATTGTTCATTTACAGGGAAATGAATTCCATATTACGGGTGCGGACGAACGGGCGTTGTCGCCGACCGTTGAAACTGTTGATTGGGATACCGACGTTTCCGATTTGGGTTCTTATACGTCCTACATGCAAAAGGAGATTTTCGAACAGCCGAAATCGTTGGAAAATACGATGCTCGGGCGATTTTCGGCGGACGGAAGTTCGGCGCATCTCGGCGGTCTGCAACTGTCCGCGGACGAATTGCGCCGCGCGGAACGCCTCTTATTGATCGGTTGCGGAAGCGCGTACCATGCGTGCAAAGTTGGCGAGTATCTGCTCGAACGTTATGCGCGCATTCCGATGGAAGTCGAATATGCATCGGAGTTTCGGTATCGCAACGCACCGTTGAGTAAAAACACCTTGATATTCGTTGTGAGCCAATCGGGCGAAACGCGCGATACGCTGGATGCGTTGCACGAAGCGCGGCGGAAGGGACTTCGCGTGTCGGCGATTACCAACGCCGTCGGGTCAACGGTTGCGCGCGAATCGGACGGCGGCGTTTATCAGCGTTCCGGTTCGGAAATCGGGGTCGCCAGCACCAAAGCATTCACGGGGCAGATTGCGACGTTTTTGCTGCTTTCGCTGTATCTGGGGCGCATGCGCGAAATGAGCTTTTCGGAGGGGTGTCGGCTGGTGCAGGCACTGAAAGACCTGCCGACGTGCGTGAAGGAAGTTTTGGCGTCTTGCGACGATTGGGCGCGTACGACGGCGAAAAAGTACGCAAAGTGCCAAAGTTTTTACTTTATCGGTCGCCAAATGCTGTTTCCGATTGCGCTGGAAGGTGCGTTAAAGTTGAAGGAAGTTTCTTATATTCACGCCGAAGCATATCCCGGGGGCGAATTGAAACACGGACCAATTGCGCTGATTGAGCCGTCGTTCCCGACGTTCGTTTTGGCATCCGATCCGGACATGCTGTCGAAAAACATCAACAACATGACGGAAATCAAAGCGCGCAAAGGGCAGGTTATTGCGTTGGGTATTGAAGGTTGTCCGTTCCCGAAGGATTTGTGCGATGACGTTTTTTATCTGCCGAAGGTACATGAAGCGATTTTGCCGATTATCACGGTGCTTCCGTTGCAGTTGTTTGCCTATTATGCGGCTTTGGAACGCGGTTGTGACGTTGATAAACCGCGAAATTTGGCAAAAGCGGTTACGGTGGAGTAAGGAGATACTGATTTCGAAATTCCGGAGTGAACATTTTTGCAAATTTCTGCCGGGTGTGTGTTTTTAAGTTGTCTTGCTGCATCCATAATTCCCGTAGATAATCCGCGATGAATACTCCCCCCTCGCTCGAAACCATTGTTTCTTTTCTGGATGACACCTTCCAAACGCGCCAAATCGAGGATTTCCCCAATGCCTGCAACGGGTTACAGTTAGGGAACAACGGTTCCGTGACGCGCATTGTCGGTGCCGTGGATGCCAATGTGCATACGATTGGCGCGGCGATCGAACAAAAAGCAAATTTGCTTTGTGTTCATCACGGTTTAACTTGGCGCGGGTTGCAACCGCTGACGGGGGCGTTGTACGAATTATATAAACGTGCGATGGAGGCAAACCTGGCGATTTACAGCCTGCATCTGCCGCTCGACGGGCATCCGATATATGGGCACAACGCGTTGATCGCCAAAGCACTCGGTGTATCAACGGAGAAATCTTTTACGTACTACAAAGGTCGCTCCTACGGTTATGTTTGCAAAGGCATATCGATAGATGAGCTCAGCCGACGGCTGAAAGCCTTGTTCCAGCATTCGTATCGGGCGTTTTGTTACGGTTCCCAACAACCGCGACGCATGGCGATTATGAGCGGTAGCGGTGGCAACGAATGTTTAGAGGAACTTGTTAAATCCAACATTGATACGCTGGTTACGGGCGAAATCCACTATTCGGCAATTTCCTTCGCACAACTGTATAAGTTAAATTTGTTTGCCTGCGGGCATTATGCCACCGAGTGTTTCGGCATCAAGGCATTGTTGCAACTGTTGCACGAAAAAACGCAACTGCCGTGCGAATTTATCGAGAATTTTTGTGTATTGTAAGCATTAAAGTGCTTCGATTTTTAAGGAAACGGGATGAACTGCGTATTGTCCGCAAGCGATAGACCGTGCGGTACCGACGGCAATCGTCGCCAACTTTCTCTGCCCGTGTTCGGATAAACCCGACTACGCGAAGTGTTCGCAGAGTGTCTTTGCGTGCGGTTCAAACAACCGTTACGTGTTGTCGAAGGCAGTTCCCGTGTAAATTCCGATGAAAGTGTGTTTACACATCGGACAGGTCTGTTTTTTATGCATTTTCGGTGAAAAAGCCGCATGGATGTAAATTTACATGCTTTCAAACATCGCAAACCGTAACACGCGGTGTTGAACGAGAAAAGCAGTTTTACGTTGCGTTCAAGCCGTTTTCGAAGAGACAATGAGCCATGAACGAAAGTGTGAGTATTGCCATTCCGGCGCGTATGGCATCGTCGCGTTTGCCGGGAAAAATGCTTGCCTTGTTGGGCGGGAAGCCGGTGCTTCAGCACGTCATCGAGCGCGTCAAGCGGGTGCGTTGTTGCAAAGCGGTTTATGTGGTCACCGACAGCGAGGAAATTGTTCGTTTGGCACAATCGCTTGATGTGCACGGGTTGATGACGTCGCCGAATTGTATTTGCGGAACGGAACGCATTGCATCGGTTTTGGAACAAATCGACGGTGATATTATTTTTAACGTACAGGGGGATGAACCGTTTATCGAACCAAAATTATTGGAAGATATGGCGGAGGCGATGCATTCATCCAACGGCGATGTGTTGATGCCGTCGTATCGATTGAAAACAACGGCGGAATTATTTAATCCGTCCGTTACGAAGGTTGTCTGTGGCAAGGACGGATGCGGTTTGTATTTTTCCAGAAGTCCCATTCCCTATGTGAGAGATTGCGAACAAAATCAATGGACGGAAAAACACACGTTTTGGGCTGTGTTCGGCGTCTACGGTTTCCGTCGGGAAGCATTGGAAGCTTATCGAAATTTCCCCGTAAGTCCTTTGGAAAAGGCGGAATCACTGGAACAACTGCGCTGGCTTTCGAACGGATACCGCATTGCAACGTTCCCCGTCGATACGCACCCGCTGTGTTCCATTGACACGGCGGAAGATTTAAAGCGCGCGGAAGAATTTATAAAAAATCAGCCAGGAAGTTAAGAAAAACTTCCACTCCGCTTTTAACGAAGTTCCGGACATTAAAAATACTTGTTGTATCTTATCTATTTTGCCTGCGGGCGCAATGCGTCGTAATTGAAGAGGTGATTTTTGTCTCCGATCTTTTTGACAATTTCCAATGCGGCGTTTGCATCGGATATGCAAAATATGCGGTCTTTAATTTTTTCCGAAAGGTCAGGTCTTTTATCGGCAATCACGCCCAGTTTCTTTTTGGTTAAAGCGTCGTCTTTCATTGCTTCCAACTGCTTGTATTCGTCCGAAAAATGCTTCCAAATCGGACTTGCGCCGTCGATAAACAGACACCCGTCGCAAATCCGCTTTATGAACAATATGCCGTTCAAATGATCCGTTTCGTGTTGAATGACGCGCGCCAAAAATCCGTCGCACTCCAACTCGCATGCGTTGCCGTCCAAATCCCGATATTTTAAGGTTATTTCTCCGCGTCGCGGAACAAAACCGAAGAGCCCGGGAAGCGATATGCAACCTTCAAGATCGTACTCTCTTTCCGACATATCGGGAAAAATAATCTCCGGATCGGCAAAAACGAACGTCCCGAATTGCACAATATCTTCATACTGCGTGCGTTTTCCGTCCGCATCGATTCGAATAATTTTTTTCGAGAGATCCCGATACTTCGCCTTTATCTCGGATATTTTTTCTTCCGTCCAATCGGGCGGGAAAGCGGTCGGCATTTGAACCTCGGCGACGGCAATCCGTTCCGACAATCCGATCTGCGGTGCCGCAAGACCGACGCCGCCGTCGCCTGCCGAATGCAATGCCCGTACCAAACGCTCTGCCGTCGCCTTTAATGCACCGTCGAATTTTTCAATCGGTTTTGCCGTCTGTTCCAGAACCGGATGACCGTAAATGCAAACCTCGGAAGGTTCGGCAAATAACGCCGTTGAACTATTTAAAACCGCCATACCCATAACCGTCGATACGGAAAAAGCAAAAAAACCGCGAGTACCCACACCCCTACTGAATCCGATGATGACAACAATCGTCAAGAAATAAATTCATATGCGGATAAAGTTTTCTCTTTAACGGAAAATTTTTACACACAGGGAGCAACGAAAATTAAAGTGAAAAAAATCTCGGGAGATAATCGCGGCGAATTCCGACGAACGTATAACAGGACGCCTTTATGATAATAAAACGCAGCCAGGCACTCCGCGGCACCGACGTACAAGAGTACCGTTGCTGTCTTCCGACCCTGGCGGGGTTCATCCGTTCGCCCTGCACGGAACCCGACTGCGATTTCATCGGAATTGTTGAAGCAGTGCGTGTCAAATGAAAATGGATATCGGGTGCCGGTGTAAAAGTATCTGACATGAGTTACCCGTTTATAATGCGATGTCTTTCCGTTTTTTATAAAAAACTTGACTAAATTTTTATTTTTCAATTACATAAATTTTATGGATATGCAAATACATTCAATGAAATTCTTAAACGGTTCATCGTCCGGTGCAAACAAAGATGCGTTTTGGGAGCCTCTGTCGAAAGGAGGACGTAAGCGTATAACGCCTTTTGGCAATTTGTTGTGCAACAAGCGTCAGAGTTCGTTGCGTATCGGGAATGAGGAGATGATTGTTTCGGGTAATCGTCTGTCGTCGGTGTCGAAGTTTGAGCAGAAACGGTTGTGGTTCCGTGAGAAGATAAACATCATCGGGCGGTTACATGCTTCGTTAACGAATTTTGTCAATATGAGCAGGAAATATTTTCGTAAAATTGCTTTTGCGGCGGTTTGTGTTACGGCGTTTCCCGTCTGTGGAAATGCGGAACCGGAAGAGCTTACATGGGACGATATTCGCGAAAGGGCGAAAGACCTTGATTGCGAGCTTGAAAATACCAATCTGTACCTGTTGGTTTCGTCTTACTGTCAGGCGAAAAAATATGCCTGGTCGGTTGTGAAGAGTTTGCAGGCGAATGTCGATACGCTTGAAAAGTACGGCGTGCATACGAAAATTATTGTTTGTTGTGATGGAACGGATGATGGCAAGTCTTCGTATCCGAAACAGGAAATCTCATGCTACGAGACTGCTCTGGAAGGATTAAACAAATTTTATACGGCAAATAAGAAAGAGAAAATTGTCTTCCGTAAGGTTCAGGAAGGCGGTCTTTCTTCGTTGAGCGAGTGGGACGGTAAGTCGTCGATGTGGGAACTGGTTGGGAACGAGTGCAATTTCGGCTGTTCCAAAACGCGTTATGCTTCATTGAAGGCAATTGAAGATAAAGCCGTGTTTTTGGAAAAGCAAGGCAGAAACGTTTATATCGGGATTTTTGACGGCGACGATGCGGTTCATTCGGAGTATTTCTTTTTATTGTTGGTTAATGCCATCTACACCGGTGCGGATATCTCCAATTGGAACGGAAATTCCGGTGTGCATCGGGAAGAAAAGGTGAACGGCGAAGTCGTTGGGCAATGGATACCTTACCGTGAGGACATTGCAAAATGGAAGCCGGGCGATGCATCAGACGAGAATTCCGGGCGTCTCTGGTTCGTAGACGGGGAAGGAGAAGCGTGTGCTTGCGGTCCGTATGACGATTGTGAGGACAGTGGCAAATGCTGTACCACAAAAATTTTTAAAGCCGACTATTTGTATAAACGACTGTCGGAGATGGATTCCGATTCTTGCAATAGGACTTTGCCTGCGTTGCCGTCGGGGCTTCAGGGCAAGATTAATCTGGGTTTATGGTTAGCCATTCTGGTTCGTCATATTCCCGATATGGTTGAAACGTTGCTCCCGAAAGGGTTACCTCTTAAAGATTTAAAAAATTACATTACAGTAGACCAATTGACCGGAGAGTTAGCAAAGTATCTGACCGAGATAGGGATACCTTCCGACGCTCAAAAGCCTTTTGTGTCGTGGTGGCTATGTTCAGGATATGAAGGTATATGTCCTAAAAAATTACCGCCCTTAGGATCGTTGGAACCGTTGAACGGATTAAGCGGGAACTTCTGCACCTGCATGATGAAGTACGATTTATTTTATTACTCGTTTAAAAATCGTGATTGCAGAAGTGCAATGAAGGACGAAGATGCTGATAAATATAAACCTGATGGGTTGGGCTGAGACGATTTTGGACAATCCGAACAGAACAAGTTGTGCGCAAGTTTGAAGGGGATTGTTACATTGTGAAAAGCGACAGTGAAATTTTTGAACATCCGTTTCGTTGGATTGATTTTGAATGAAATCTTTGTGGCATTAAAGACGGTTGTTACAGTTCTGAAACTGTCTACAGCAGAGGCCAGCGGATAGTTTCCTGGGGCGTTTTGCAAAAATCGATGAAAAAAACGAAATGCGATCGTGAAAAACAGATGCGGTAGCGTACAGTTGTTGCCCACATGCCCGCTTAAAATCTTGCCAAAAACCCTCTCTTTACGTTCCATAAAGCCATGGGAAAGACGGGAATAACGCCGACGCGCGCGGACAATTACGCCGAATGGTATCAGCAGGTCATTCGTGTGGCGGATTTGGCGGAAAATGCGCCGGTACGCGGTTGCATGATTATCAAACCGAACGGTTACCGTTTGTGGGAAACCATCCAAGCCAAGCTCGACGCGGCATTTAAGGCAACGGGGCATCAAAATGCCTATTTTCCGTTGTTTATTCCGGTAAAATTTCTGCAAAAAGAAGCAGAACACGTGGCGGGGTTTGCGAAAGAATGCGCCGTCGTTACCCATTCGCGGTTGCAGGCGAACGAAGGAGGGCGCTTAATGCCCGCTTCACCGCTGGAAGAACCGCTCATCGTGCGTCCGACGTCCGAAACCATCATCGGCGAAGCCTTTTCGCGCTGGGTGCGTTCCTACCGTGATTTGCCGCTGCTTATCAACCAATGGGCGAATGTGGTGCGTTGGGAAATGCGCACGCGGCTTTTTTTGCGAACGTCGGAATTCCTTTGGCAGGAAGGTCACACGGCGCATGCGACCGAGGCGGAGGCACGGGAGGAAACCCTGCGGATGCTGGAAGTGTATCGCAAAATTATTGAGGCAGATCTGGCAATCCCGACTTTTGTCGGCGAAAAGCCCGCGAGCGAACGGTTTCCGGGGGCGGTTGCGACGTACACGCTGGAAGGCATGATGCAGGATCGAAAGGCGTTGCAACTCGGAACATCGCACTTTTTGGGTCAAAATTTCGCCAAAGCGATGAATATCCAATTCGTCGATAAGGACGGACAGACGCAATACGCGTGGACGACTTCCTGGGGTGTTACGACGCGGCTTGTCGGTGCGCTGGTGATGACGCATTCGGACGATGACGGTCTTGTTCTGCCGCCGCGCATTGCTCATACGCATGCGGTGATTGTCCCCGTCATCCATGACGAAGCGCAACGCTCGCGGCTGGAAGACGCCTGTGAAACTCTGCGGCAACGGTTGCTGTCACAAAAAGCAGATTATCCGTTGCACATCGAAGTCGATACGCGCGATATTCGCGGCGGCGACAAACGTTGGCAGGCGATTAAGAAAGGTGCCTGTTGTATGATTGAGGTTGGAGTAAAGGAATTGGAACAGTCGACCGTGACCGTTGCGTGGCGCGATACGATTGCCGATAAGTCAACAATACCGACGGAACACTTTATCGAAACCTTTGTGGACGGTTTGGCAAAACTGCAAACGCGTTTGCTTGAGCGCGCAAAAACGTACCGCGATGCCTCCGTGAAACGCGTCACGAAAGCGGATGATTTTTACGATTTTTTTAAACACGACGGCGGTTTTGCATTGGCGCATTGGTCGGAAGACGCCGCAACGGAAGAAAAATTGAAATCCGATTTAAAGGTGACGGTGCGCTGTTTTCCGCAATATTACGCCGACGAACGCGGAGGTTGTTTATTTACGAATAAACCGGATTGTCCGCCGGCAATTTTTGCAAAGGCATACTAGCGATCAGACGAAGTTTTCGGTCGTTCTCCGAAAAGCCATGACATTTGGCGAATGATATTTTCAATCTCTGTCATTAAGGGAGCCGGGATCAGATCCCGGAATGCCTCCGGATGCTCGAAGACCTCCATGGGTAGTGAGCCACCATATGCAAGTACGCATAAAGAGTTGTGCTCGGATGTTGCCTTGGCGGTCTGTTGCGATTTCTTGCTTATCGTCTGACCTTCGACACGCGCCCCCGCCGCCATAAACTTTGACCAAATACTCTCCAAAAAACTTCAATGCCCGACCTTTGAACGTCTTTTGCGGAGTTCGCTTCTGCCTTTTCCCATTGATTTCATCGTCGGGAATATACATAGGATCCGTTATCCCGCATAACTTCCGAACGGTTTCGTAGTCGGCGTGTAAGTTACGCATGTCATCACTGATTGCATCGCATGGAACATCATCTACAATGCGTTTTCTGATTATTGCCAATGTCTCTTGAATGGTGCTGCCGCTGTCGTGTGATATATTGATGACCTCGATGAGATGTTTGAACGCTGCGAATTTCATGTAGCATCCTGCGCCGATTTTCTGCCATGTCGGAGTATATTCTTTGATAAGCAGAGTGCCGGATGTTGAGAGAAACGCATCCGAACTGGATCTGTCTTTGCTGTTCGTGCTTTCCTTTTTCGCGATCGGTACACTGATGGCATTTGCATCCGACGGCAAATCCGAAAACTTTCGAAACAGATCGTCATAATCGACAACATCGTGTTCGAATCCGAATCGAAACTTGTCGGAGAAAAATGCTTCCTTCTTCAACAAATGACTTTCGTAGTTCTCCAGAACATGACATACGTGATCCGCCAGTGACGGAGCGGTTGTAAAAGAGAATTTGGAAATAAGTTTCCGCACATCCTCGCAACCTTGTGATATAATCTTCCGCAACTGTGACCGACGCTCGCCTTCATACGAAAAAACAGGTATTCTCCAAATGTGATCAAGAATCTCGGAAACTTTTTTCTTCAACGGATTTGATCCCTTGGACGTTTGGCGATAACGATCGAACTTCTCACCGGCATAGGTACCAAAAAAAGCATTCGCCTGCCGGTACCTGCTGGTGTAGGTACACATTGCGAAACGAACCATGAGGTCTTCTTCGGACATGATAAAACAATCGCGCGGAACGGCTTTAACCAACTTCCAAACGTCATTCAAAAGAAGCTTTTTATCGGGATAAAACGGACACATGTACCGTACCTCCTTTGTTAATACGGTGTAATCTTCCAACATTAAGCCCCATCCGTTGCCAATGTCCACCCGTACATGCAGTTCTTTTGCATTTGGCGGATTTGCATTCATCGTATTTGCGTGTGGCAGATTTGCATTCGGAAGTACA
>JAEESJ010000035.1 GCA_016286235.1 Opitutales bacterium
AACGACATCAACGCCCGCAAATCCTCCGCGGTACACGTACGGCGCGGTGATTATGCTCACGGTGCTCTCGGTACGCATCCGACACAAGCGGAGTTTTTTATTCTCGCCATACGAAAAATTCATTCTCTCGATCCGAATGTAAAGTTTTTCTTTTTCTCGGAAGAACCCGATTGGATACGGGAAAAGATTTTGTCGGCGTTGGATAAAGAGATCGCCTGCCGCGTTTGCGACCAAAACGACAGTTCGAAAGGCTATTTGGATTTATATCTCATCTCCCGATGCGACCATGTGATTTGCTCCCTCGGCGGCTTCGGTCACGCAGGTCGATTGTTTTCGTATAAAAAAGGTTATTATTTGCGCGGTATCGCGTCGGACGAGTGGCACTTTGATTGGTCACTGAAAACGTATGACGGCGAGAACATCGGGGAGGAAGTTGAAAAGGGAAGTGTGGATGTGAGAAATGGGAGTGGAAGTGAAAAGGCAGAAGTTAAATTTCAAAAAATGCCGTGATGTGCTCCGTAAAAAAGAGAAGCCTATATAATTTAAACGCAAATTTAAGGTGTACTTGGAAATCTGTCCCGGGAAAGGTTCGAAGCTCATAAAAACACAACTGTGAAATTATTGTACGAAGCCTATTGCACCACAATTTGTGCCGTTTGTGAAAATTGTACGAAGATTAAAGTGTCTTTGTGTATCTTTTCAAAAAATATCCCGATAAATTCCGCCGCCGATTAAGCAATCTTCCCGGTAAAACGCTGCCGCCTGACCGACCGCAAGGGCGCGTTGAGGTTTATGGAATGACAATTCCGCAATATCTTTATTGATCCAACGCCAGGTAATCGGCTGCGACGGATCCCGATAGCGCGGTTTCGTAAGCAAAATTTCACCATCTTTCGGCGGTTCTTCCAAAAAATTTAAAGAGCCGATGCGGGCGCGATTGGTGTATAAACCGCGTGTTTCGGGACGATCGAAACCAACAACAAGCTGTTTCGTTTGGTAATCTTTTGCGACTACAACGTAATGCTCGAAATCACAATTCGACGACAAGCCGATGCCTTTGCGTTGTCCGATGGTATAGCGATGCAAACCGCGGTGTTGCCCGAGAATTTTACCGTCGAGCGTTGCAATATCTCCGGGGGTATCGGGAATGTATTTTTCGAGAAAATCATTGATCGATACGCGACTGCTTCCGAGGAAGCAAATCCCCTGACTGTCTTTTCTTTGTGCGTTCGGTAAGCCGGTTTCCGCGGCAATACGTCGCACTTCGGGTTTTGTTAAATCACCGAGCGGGAAATGTACATTCTCCAAGTTCTTTTTCTTTACAAGACACAGAAAAAAACTTTGGTCTTTGTTTTTATCGATGCCTTCGTGAAGCGAAAAGGTGTCGTTGTGATTTACTTTTCGCACATAATGTCCCGTCGCCAATCCGTCAAAGCCTGCCGCACGCATGTGTTCGACCAAAATGCCGAATTTGATGTAGCGGTTGCACATGACGTCGGGATTTGGCGTTTGTCCCGAACGGTAGCCTTCAATGAGGTAATCGACGACTTTTTTCCGATAAACATCGATGAAATTGATGATTTCAAAGAGTATTTGCAGATGTTCCGCCGCCGCGCGCGCCGAATCGAGGTCTTCCTTCCAGGGGCATGCCTGCCAAAGTTCGGTTTCGTTTTGCCAGGAGCGAAAGAAAATCCCGTGTACCTCGTATCCCTGTTGTTTCAGCAGATAAGCCGCAACGGCACTGTCAACACCACCCGATAATGCGACGAGAATTTTTTCGGACACAGCCGTATTTTAAAGGTACCCGAACATGTCCGTCACTGAAAATACGATAGTTTTTCAAGAGAACCGCTCCGCCGTTTGTTTATCATCGTACAGTTTGTGTCAGCGATGTGCTTTGTGTGGAGGAAATTATCGAAAAAAATCGGGTTTCTTGTAAGAGAGTTAAAGATTTTTTGAACGGTTTTCAAAGGTATCGGTCTCTCTCTTATGAACGCATTTTTATTCATGTGCCCCGAGGCGTCCGCCAATGTCTCGGGGGCTTTCTATCACCGACTCAGTGAGCGGTTGTTTTTTTGCGGTGGGATAGATTTAGGTTTGTCGGTGTAAGTGCCCGAAATATCGGTTGCCAGGCAACGGTGATCATTCCGCACGCAGTTTTATCGGTCGCAGGGTGAACTTCATTCCGACACGGAATTTCTTCTGATTGTCGGGGTTCTTTGGATGCTTTGGGGGTTAAGTTTTGAAGCAAAGCACTTGGCTGCGACGAACTTCCGTCAATAATTCCAAAAGAGCCCTTTCCGTGGCGTAAAACCGTATCTTCTTATGTATTTAAAACTTCCGTATTCTCGGCTTTAACCCGATTAAAACGATCCATTCCGAGGTAGATAATGGGTGTTACAAACAGCGTTACGATTTGCGCAAAAATCAAACCTCCCGCAACGCACAAACCGAGCGGGATGCGTGAAGCACCGTCGGCACCGAGTCCGAGCGCAATCGGTAAAATTCCGAAGACCGTACTGACGGTGGTCATTAAAATCGGGCGGAAACGTTCGCAACAGGCATCCAAAATCGCTTCTTCCGGCAAAGCACCGTTTTTCTGTTTTTCAACCGCGAAATCCACCAGAATAATACCGTTCTTTTTAATAATGCCCATCAACATGAACAATCCGATGAAGGCATAGAGCGAACATTCGGCTTTAAAAAGCATCAGCGTCAGGAGACCGCCGAAGAGCGCAATCGGCAAAGTCGACAGTACCGTCAGCGGATGGATCCAGTGTTCGTACAGACATCCAAGTACAACATACATGACAAAGACCGCCACAAACAGCAAAAACGTTAAACTGCGCGTCGATTCGGCAAATTCCTTCGATTCACCGCCCAATTCCGCTTCGATACCGCCGGCACAAACTTCTTTCGTCGCATCGGTAATCGACTCCAGGGTTTTGCCGAGAGGTACTTTGCCGCTCAAATTGAAGAAAATATCGGCGGACGGAAAATTGTTCTTGTGAAAAACGCTCGTCATACCGACCGTCTTTTTGAAATTTACCAGCTCATCCATCGGAACGGAACGCCCCTGCGCATTCGGCGTATGAATATCGGCGATATTTGCAAGCGAACGCCTTTGATTTTGTTGCGAGGCGACAATCACCTGGTACTGTTCCGTGTCGCCTTTGATCAGGTAAGAATAATTGAGCGAAAAGGCATTTTTCAACGCGTTTTCCAGCATGTACGGCGTCATGCCGTATTGGAATAATCGGCGGCGGTCGTAGGTAACGTTCAGCGTCGGATCGTTGGTTTCGATATTGCAATTCAACGAGCGCGTATCAACACCGGGGAGCATCGCCAGGCGTTGCAACATCTTTTGCGCCGCCTCGTTGACGGCATTTTGCTCCAGCCCCGTTAGCGTTAAAAAGTACTTGCCGCGCTTACCGTCCGCCGTACTCGTTTGAACATCTAACACGGGCATAGGTTTCAACAAGGGTAAAACTCCGGGCACCTGAAACAACATACCCTGACACTCTTTACAAACGGTATCGATGTCGACTTTAATTTTCCCCTGCAACGATCGGCGTTCCTTCAAATCTTTCAAAATAATCAACACAATGCCCTGATTGGATGCCAGAAACTCGCCCATTCCCGAGACATTCATGGTCACGCGAACGGCGGGATGCTTGGAAAGAACCGCCTTAATTTGTTCCTGATAACGATGCATTTGTTGCGGCGAACTGCCCGTTTGCGCCATAAAAACGCCCATAATCGCACCGCTGTCACCGGCAGGCAGGAAGGACTTCGGCACTTTGATGAAAAGCAACACCATCCCGACGACGCAGGCGAGCCACAACAGCCAAAACAAAGGACGAACTTTGAAAACCACACGCAACCACTTTCGATATTGATCGAGAAATGCCTGTTCCAGCCAAAACGCCAAACGTTCAATGAGCGTTTTGTCGCCCCGGTTGTGTTTTTTCAAAAATCGCGCGCACATCACGGGTGTGACCGTAAGCGAAACAATACCCGATGCAAAAATTGCGACAATAATGGTGACGGCAAATTCGCGAAAAACGCGTCCGATTTGCCCCGTCATAAATACAATCGGGATAAAGGTCGCCATCAGCGAAAACGTCATGGAAAGAATGGTGAAACTGATTTCCGAAGCACCTTTAAAAGCGGCTTCCAAGGGTCCCATACCGTTTTCCATATGTCGCACGACGTTTTCCAAAAACACGATGGCATCATCAACCAAAAAACCGATCGCCAGCGTCAGTGCCATCAGCGACAGATTATCCAGGCTGTAACCGAGAGCTTTCATGGCAATAAACGTCAGCAACAGCGACAGCGGCATGGCAACGACGGGGATGATTGTTTCGCGTACGCGCCCCAGAAACAGAAAAATAACGGCGGCAACCAGCACAAAGGCAATGACAATCGTTTCCTTAACTTCGTTGACGGATGCCACAATACTCGCCGCTTCATCGTAAATGGGCGTCATTTTAACGGACGGCGGAAGCGATTGACGCAGATGCGGCATCATGGCGTTGATGCGTCGGGAAACTTCAACCGTATTGGCACCGGGCACCTGACTGACGGCAACAACGATGATTGCATCCGCATCGATTTGAACGGAATCCGCCCAAAAATGAATTTTAAAATCCTCTTCCTGCGTACCGTCTTCACACTTCGCCACATCCTCCAAATAAACGGGACGCCCCAGGTGCGTTTTGATCACAATGCGCCGATAATCTTTCGCGCGTGACAACTGACCGTTGGAAGCAAGCGTTAAGGTTTGCGTTTCACCCTTCAAACGTCCCATGCTCAAAATGAGCGTGTGGCTTTGAACGGCATTGATAATATCCGCCGTCGACAATCCGAACAAATGCAGTTTCCGCATGTCCAGATGAACGCGAACCGACCGCGGCACCCCATACACCTGCGCCTGCGAAACGCCGGACACTTTGTTTAGCTGCTGTCCGATTTTCGTTTTGGCATAATCGTATAAATCGAAACTCGTCATGCTGTCGCTCGTCAAAGCGATAAAGTAAATCGGATCGCTGTTCGGATCCTGTTTCCGATAACTCGGCTGACTCGGCAAGTCTTTCGGTAATTGCCTTTGCGCGCGCGAAATCGCCGCCTGTACATCCATGGTAGCGACATCCGTCGATTTATTCAGGTCAAACGTCAGCGTGAGCCTTGTGACGCCCAATCGACTTTCGGAACGCACTTCGTTCAAACCGTCAATCTGCATGAATTCCTTTTCGAGCGGACTCGCAACGGCATTCGCCATCATATCGGCACTCATTCCGGGAAATGATGCCGACACTTGAATAACGGGATATTCGACCTTCGGAAGCGCACTGACGGGCAACTTTAAGTAGGCGGCAATCCCGAGCAACGTAACCGAGATTGCCAACAAAATCGTCGCAATCGGACGCTTAATAAACGGATCGCAAATACTTTTCATACGCTAATATCTGCCGTCGAAAGTTGTTTTTCCGACGAAACAACGCTCCGTCGTTTCAAAAAAGACGACACGGCGATACCGAACGTTACAAAAACTCCGAAGCGGGAAGTTTGGATGTTCATTGTTTCGACGGATACAGCTAAACCTTCGTGTTTCACATTCTTCTTATTTGCGCAAGGACGGCGGTACATCGACCGTTCCGATTGCCTTGACCAGCATGCCGGGCGCCAAAAGCGCGTGACCGCTCGCAACCACCTGCTCATTGCCGTTTAAACCCTGCACCACTACCCATCCGTCGTAGGTTTGTTCCGTCATAACGGATTTCATTTCCGCCAAACCCTTTGCATTCACGACGTAGACAAAACTGCCGTGCGTTCCTTCATGAATGGCACTTTCGGGTATCAACATTGCATTTGAGACGGTTTCGTAACAAATTTTAAGTTCGACACCGCGTCCCGGCCAAAACTGCTTATTTTCGTTCGGGAATTCCGCGCGAAGTTCAAAGGTTCCCGTCGATTTTTCAACTTCGTTCCCGATCATGATCAATTTTCCCGCCTGTTGAACGGTCGGATCATCCAGTAAATGCGCTTCGACGGCGACTTCTTCGCGGTTCGCCTGCAACAAATCCCGCAAATGACGCTCCGCCAAAAACGCATCGGCATAAATCGGTTGCAACTGATTGAGTGTTGCGAGCGTTGTTCCGGCTTGAACATAAGAACCTTCGTCAACCGCCGACTTGCCGATTTCGCCGTCGAAAGGTGCCGAAAGCGTGTAATCGCCGAGTGTAATGCGCCGCTGACTGATAACGGCATTATCCATATCGATTTGCGCCCGGCTGACGGCAACGTTGGCTTTGTAGGTGTCATATTCCTGTTCGGAGACAAAATTTTGCGAACGCAACTTTTCGGAACGTTGCAACTGCAACACATTCAGGTCATGCTTGGCTTTATCCAACGCCAACTGCGCTTCCGCCTGTTGTAAAACGGCGTTCGGCGTGGCATCGTTGAATTGGAATAATACGTCGCCCGCCTGCACCGTTCCACCGTTCGAAGCTTTGATTTTCTGCAATGTTCCCGTGACTTTTGAAACAAGGGTAACGCTGTTTGCGGCGGTACACTGTCCGACCGTATCGATATAACGCTTCACTGTCGTTACGTGCGGTTTCACCGTCGAAACAGTTAAAACCAACGATGCGGATGCCGGAAGCGGTGCCTGCACTTGCGGTTTCCAAAAACGCTTGCGATTGAAAAACAGCCAAAAAACGACGGTTGTCAGCAAAACGCAGAGGAAAAATTTGAATTTCTTCATTGTTATTTAAATACTACGGATTGTTTTCGGTCGTTTCTTTCGAAACATCCGTGTTCAAATGCCCGGAAACATATGCCAGTTGTGCCCAGTGGATTGCCAGCGACGCCTGTGATTGAGCACGTTTCAGACGCGCTTCGGACAAGTTCTTTTGCGCCGAAAGTACATCCAAAATATCATTCAAACCCGAATCGTACCCGCTTCGAGACGCATTGAGGGCTTCCTGCGCCGCCGCTTCCAAAGCTTTTGCCGCCGTTAAGAGTTGAACCGCCGATTGGAACGCATGAAATTCCGACCAAACGTCGCGCAACACCTGCAACCGTTGTTGCCGTAATGCAAATCGCTGTTTCTTTAACTCGGCATATTGTTCCAAGGCTTTGTATTGCTTATCGAAACCGTCGAAGAAATTCCATGAAAGTCCGATGCCGACATTGTAATTATTCTGCCAACGGGGCGTACTCGGCGTATTGTGATGCAGACGGTTCAGCCCACCGCTGAGTTCAATCGCAGGATAACGAGAACGTTCCGAAGCGAAATGTGCTTTTTCGGATGCCTCAACGGCGGCTTCCTGTGCCAAAATATCCGCGCGGTTTTTCAAGGCGCCTTCGAGCAGGGTTGTGACTTCTTTTGCAAGCGGTTCGAAATCGTTGAAGGTAACCTCGATTTGGAATTCTTTCGAAACCGGCACGCCAACCGCCAGCGCCAACTCCGCACGACACTGCTCCAAAGCGGCTTCGGCGGCAATCAATTCATACTCCGCCTGTAATTTTTCCGCCTTTGCCAGCAAAACGGCTTGAGAACGCCCGAGTCCGTTTTGCATGCGGCTTTCGGCTTCTTTCAACGAATTTTCCGCATCCTCCAGACTGCTTTTGCGCGCTTCAATCGCCGTCACGGCGGCGGCATACTGATAATAGCTCTTCTGAATTGAAAATACCGCCGTTTGCAGAGCGTAATTAAATTGATAATTCGCGGCGGCAAGCGCACAAGCCGCACTTTCGGCGTTGGCTTTATCGGCACCGAATTGAAACAGTTTGTACGCAACCGTTAATCCGGGACCCCACTTATCCGTTGTTGACCCTTGCCCTCCCGAAAGAGCACCCGTTCGCGCATGCGTACCGCTCAAGGTTGCCGTTGCAGACGGAAAAAAAGGAACTTTGGCACGTTCCGCCGAAGATAAAGCCTTTTGCGCACTCCACCAGGCAACGCGTGTTTGCGGATTTTTCGACAAACCCAGTTCGAGCAATTTCGGAAGCGAATAAGGAGATTGAGGTTCAAAGGTCGGACGTTCCGTCGGTTCCGTTTTCGCCGGCAAAGCCGTCGGTTCCCAAACGTGCTCGGGATCGGAACTTGTTTTCAAAGCGACATCCTTTGTCGGAACCGAAGCACACCCGCCGAGGAACGACACAAAAACCGCAAGTACTCCCTTACCGAAAGAGTTGATTTTGTCCCGTTGCTCCATGGATACCTTTTCATGCTACGCAAAATGCCGCTTTCGGTCAATGCCGTAAGAGACTAAAAGCGGGAAAACGGAACAGAGAAAATAACCCGCGCCACTGATCAAGTTTATAATCAACAACGACAAAAAACGCTTATCCCTGTTTCCAAGTACCGCGCTTATACCAGATATAGAACCCGACCAGAGCGATGACTTGGTTTAATACCAACATTTGGGCATAAATGACGGGATTCCAATGCCAATACGTCACCGTCAGATACGTCGGGATGAGACAAACGCCCCAGTAAAGGATGACGTTGGCGGTCAAAATCACTTTTGCTTTGAGCAAAGAGAACAAAAAACCGTTGACGCAATAACGTAACGCATCGCAGGCAAAAACCCCGACGTACCACGTCAGAAAAAGGTGGGTTTGTTTGAAAAAGACGGCATTGGAAGCAAATTCTTTTGAACCCAAAAAGCCGATCAGAGGGTGCGCAAATAACAGCAAAAAGATAATAAATCCGACGACGAACATCGCAACCAAACGCACGCCCTGCCGGAGAACGGAAGAGAGATAAAGGCGTTGGTTTGCGCCGAGAAAGTTTGCACAAAGTGTTCCCGTGGCCTTTCCGAGACCGTCGGTAACGCAAAACATCAGATTATAAATCGAGAACGCCACGCAGTAAGCTTTGTAGTGTTCGGGGATGAGATTAAGAGCGAAAAATTGATACGCCAATGCCCAGCCGCTGTTGGAAAAGGAATAGGCAACGGTATTCGGAAAACCAATCTTCAAACACTGATGCACCACATCCCACGACCAGCGATACGTGTGAACGGCATAATGCGAACGGTATTTTTTGCGCAAAAACAGAATCAGGAAGATGGTGAATGAAATAATGGCGGATATATTGGTCCCCAATGCCGCTCCGCGAATACCCAGACTTGGAACACCGAGGCCGCCGAATACGAACCAATAATCCAGGACGCAATTCAGGAAACAAGAGGTCATAACCACCATCGGAATTTTGCCCGTATCGCCGCGTCCGACGAAAAATGCACCGATAGCACCGAAGCCGGCGAATTCAAACGGAAGCGTCAACAAAAGCATACGCAAATACGGTTCGCCGAGCGTTTCGATGGTATCCGCCAATAAATAATGCGCATTAAACGCGACAGGGATGAGAATTAAATATGTCGCAAACGCCAATGTTACCATCTGCCAAACGGCGGGACCGATTTCTTTGTATCGTTGGGCACCGTTCAGACGCCCGATGATGACTTCGGCGCAGGCAATCAACGCCATTAACGCGCCGTCGAACGTCCAAAACCACGGTTGCGCGGCAGAACAGGCATTAAAGGCTTCGGACGAATAACCGGCGAGAATAGCGCGATCGGTAAAAACCATGATCGTTCCCGAAATACCCGAGAGCATCAACGGCCACACGATCGTCCATAGTTCGCGCAACGAACCGGGTTTGTAACGCGTCAGACAAAAACTTTCCGAAGAAGCGGTCTTCATACGTTTATAATACCGCCGAATAACCTCCTTCGGTACCCGATGGGCGTCAACGACAAATACGCTGTCGTGCCGTTGCACGCAGAGACTTGTTGTGTTTGATGCGAAAAAAATTGTGCTTTCCGGTTCATGATTTTGGACATTTTGATCTCTTATTAATCTTTTGTTGCGTTTTTACAATCCCGCAGGCGGTTGCCTCGATTTCCGCGAACTTACTTTACCGTAAAACCTTTAACCTGCGATTGTTCCCCTTCCCCTCTTTAAAAAAACTCCTCTCTTGATAAAATTGAGCATACATTTGTTCATCGTTGCGTGAAATTTCCTTCGCGACGCCTACAGTTCGTACGTTTTTCCGATATCGGGATCGACGACGGAAAAATCGCTCTTATGCACTGACAACTTTTCAAAAAACCACTGTCGCGCATTCGCGTCGCCGTGCGTTAAAACAACGGTTTTTGGTTGTTGCGCCAGAACGAATTGATACAAATCATCCCGATCGGCGTGCCCGCTCAGGTCGAAACGTTCGATTTTGGCACGCACGGGTGTCGTGTAATTCAAATCTTCAAACTTAAAATTCCCGTTCGGCTCCACCCGTTGCAAGCGTCCGCCGGGCGTGTCTTCATCGCAGTGACCGACAAAACAAACGGTATTTTTGTTATCTTTCAGCAGACAAGCCGCAATGTTGTACGCCGGCGTGTGTTCCGCCAACATACCGCTGCTCAGCAGGTAAATTGCCGGTACGTTCAGCTTCGTCGTTTTCGGATCAATTTTCCGCTTCCGCAACTGTTTAACATTCAGCTGTTTGAGAATTTGCCGACTGAAATGAACATCCGGAAACCTTCTGCCCATTTTATCGAATGCGCTGACGAGCGACATGCCGAGCCCCGAACAGTAAATCGGACAATCGGGCAATTTATGCGCTTTTTTCGCCTGATAAAACAGCACCAGCAGTTCCTGAATGCGCCCCAAGGCGAACGCGGGAATAAGACAAATACCGCCGCGCTTGATCGTTTTTCGAATAATGCCCAACAGTCGCGTTTCTTCGTCGCGACGCAACGCCGTACGTTCGGTGTCGCCGCGGGTCGTTTCCAAAAGCAACACATCGGGATTGCCGAACTGCGGAATTTGTGCACCGCGCAACGAATTTTGGTCGGAGAATAAAATGTCGCCCGTAATAAATAACCGACGACCTTCGTATTCAATGAGAACGCTGACGGCTCCCAAAACGTGTCCGGCGGTATAGATGGTAACTTTCGCCGTTTGTCCGTCCTTTTCGAGGCAATAGGTTTTGCCGGGTTTCAGAACGAAAAATTTTTTTTGCAACGCCGCAATGTCTTCTTTACCAAACAGCGGATAGTCGGGTACGTCTTTCTCCTCCTTCTGCCGCGTCATCACCGATGCGGAATTTTTGAGCATCAGCGGTGCCAGCAAACTTGTCGGCAGACTGATCAAGATCTGCGCCTGCGGTTGTTGCTTTGACAAAATCGGCAATGCACCGAGATGATCCAAATGGCAATGGGTTATGAGAATGAAATCCACGCTGTTCGGCGACAAAGCCGAAAAACACGGCAGGGCTTCGTTTCCGAGTGTTTTCGGATCCATCCCCGCGTCGACAATGAAATGAAATGCGCCGAATTTGACCGATAAACAATTCGCGCCGATATCCTTTTTGCGATTTAAATCCTGAATAAAAAATGATGCCACAATAATGCTTCGGTCGTCTTAAATCCTACCCTTGATTTATATTCTACAAAACTTCAAAAAGAATGACAACGGAGCACGCCCCCGATTTTTCTTCTCAAAAATCAACTCTCTTCGTCCAAACGACCTTTTATCTCCTTCTTTTACATTTCTTTGGTGGAGGTGGCGGGAATTGAACCCGCGTCTTTTACAAACACCGCGAAAGCTTCTACATGCGTAGTCTCTCATGAATGTCCGAAGCAACGGCATAGAGACCTGCGTTGCCTCGTGAGTTGCGAAAAATTACGGCAAACGTCCGCAACATCGTTTGCTATACCCGCAAACCGGCGTTTTATCCCGAGCGGGCATCGGTATAAAACGCAGAATTGTCCAATCCGACAATTCGTTTTGATTTTCCTACGCAGCCAAGCGGAAACGCAATTTCTTGCACGCTTTGCGGCGACGGAAGCGAATAACATTACTGTTTTCACTTATTTTCCGACGGATTGATAACGAAGCCAACCGTCATCTTCGACATGCAACCTTCGTGTTACCTGCAAAATCGAATCCGGAACACCCCCTGTCAAAGAACACTTCCCTCCAGGATACGAAAAAATGTTGTGTCGTCAAGCAAAAACAGAGAATACATGTGTTTTCGGCGCCCAGTCCCCGCTTTTCGAATACAAAACGGAGCAAAACATGCGCACTTATTCTTTATAAACCCATTCCATACGTGCGAAACTGCAGGAAATCTCGCTTCGGGAACGTCCGGAATCCATCAGCATTTCATTCAGCGTGTAATGTTTGTTCAACGGCGATGCCCAACCCTGCTCCAAAGCTTCCTGCGGGATGTTCGTAACATCGCAAACGGTCAAATCCATGGAAACTTTCCCGACAATCGGAGCCGCATGCCATTTTTCGCCGTCCCAAAACCACATATTTCCGCAGTTGCTTAAACTCTTCGGCAACCCGTGGCTGAACCCCATGGCAACAATGGCGATTTTCGTTTCCTTTTTCGCTTCGTAAGTTCCGCCGTAGCCGACGCGGTCTCCGATACGCAAAGTTTCGATTTGGACGATCGGCGCCTGAACGGTAACGGCAGGGGATAAATGCAAACCTTTTAAAAACGGATGTTCATTCGAAAAACCGACGATGCCGAACAAAATCGCGCATCCGGTGCGAATTTGCGCCATCGGTTCGTTGTTCGGACGGATCATGTAAGCATCAATCACAACGCTGCCGGGAAGTTTAAAATGTGCCAATGCCCGCCTGTACCCTTCAAACTGACGGCGGTTTTGGTCGCGAACAATCGGCATGCGTTGCGGTTCGGCGCACTGTTCCGCCTCCTGGGCGCAGGCAAAATGCGTCATCATCAGCGTTATGCGGTCGCGTTGCATGCGTTCGGGCGTTAATTGTCCCCATTCGTCCTCCAAAATTCCCAATCGATGCATGCCCGTTTCTACCTGAATAATGGCATTGGTCGAAGCGGACGATGCAATACGCTCCCAGCGTTCCAGCTGTTGCAAACTGTTGAGAACCGGCGTGAGGCGATGCTCCAAAAACAGCCCTTCGGTGCCTTCAAAAATGCCGTTGACGACGTTGATTTGCAGTTTCGGGAACGCTTTTCGCAACAGAATGCCTTCATTGATGAACGACACATACACCGCTTCGCAACCGTTCTCGACCAACGGTCGAACGACTTCAACCAACCCCAACCCATACCCGTACCCCTTCATCATGGGGCACACTTCGACGTCGGGTGCCTGTTTTTTCAGTGCAAAATAATTATTCCGGATAGCGTTTAAATCAATCGTGATGCGCGGTTGCGTCAGGAGCATAATCTTTATTTAATTTAACGGAAAGCCGTCGTATTTTGCAACTTCCGAAATTAACGATTTTCCGCCGGTTTTAATCCCGTGCCGTTGAGAACAATCTCCGTTTTTCCGTCGTCACAAGCGAGTTGCAACGCACCGTCATCGGTCAGTTTGTCAAATCGTCCCGTCAGTTGCGTTTTTTTATCCTCGTCAAAAATTGTCACCTTTTGACCCAAATAAAGCCAATAATGCTTACTGCCGAATCGATAAAACAGCTTTTCTTCGTTGTAAAATACCTTCAAGCCGTTTTTTTGAACCAATGCGAGATTTTTCCAAAACAATTCCGCAAAACATTGTACTGATTGAAACAATTCATCCCGCGTAAAATCCTTTTCGCGATACAATCCGTGCCCCTTCGGGAACGAATTCAGAAATGATTTTACGGAGGCGGTCGGTTGATCGATATTCGAAAAATCTTCCAAATTATAGTTAATGCCGATACCAACGGTCACCCAATAACGCGTACCTTCGTTGCGAACCGCCGTCAGACAACCGCCGATTTTTTTTAAAATCCCATCGAAATCTTCAACCATGACATCGTTCGGCCATTTCATCTTAAAACGTTCCGTCTGCATCGTCTCCCGAGCCAAAAGTTGGCACGCCGTGTATGCGGCGATTTGTGAAAACGGCAGAATTTGATCGCAGTAGAAAATTAAATTAACGTGAAAATCCTCTTTATCTGAAACCCACTTGCGTCCGTGCGATCCGATACCGTTTGTTTGTAGGGAAGCAAAGAGGACGATTAGTTTGTTGGTTTTAAGCTTCTGCGCCCAAACGGGGCGATTTTCTTTTGATAGTGCTGATTGATGGGTGGACTGAATTAGAACGGGCTCTATGCGGAACAATACTGTTTTTCCCATCTCCATCACCTGGCAACTGCGTCATCAGTTGAAAAACCGATCTGCAAATTAAAGTCCTGTATTTTATTCAATTTCAGATCATTATGACACCGTACGGCAATCACCTGGCTTTTGGAGTACATCTGTCTCGATTAACTATCGCACATCGGGTCAACGAATAAAATAAATGGGATAGAAAAACTGGGAAAGGACATTTTTTTAGAACATATCAGGCAGCGACGAAAATGCCGGGAATGCTTTATACAGGAGCCTCTCTACAATGCGACCGCCTGATCTACAACCTGCCCTCTGCGAGGAACGCAACATTCAAGTGCCTCGGCCGTTGCTTCGCCTTCCGAGAAAAACCAATCCTCAAATGATCAAAAACCTATATTTGCGACGTTTTGCTCGACGAAGCGATTCTCGAGAGAGTTTCTCGACTAAGAGAAGAACCCAAGAAATCCCTTTGATGGTTGTTAAAATATGCGAGCAACTTTCGGAATCCACTTTCGTCCGCATCAATTTTTTCATTACCGTTAACCTTCCGTTCGGCAACAGCAACGGAGTAAAATCCTCCTAAAACTTCTCCAGTTGTATGAAAATGTCCGACCTCCATGAATGTCGCAACGGGTGCAAAATACGTCGAAAAATTAAAATTCAGAGGATCTGTTTCTTTACCTTCAGCGATTTTCAATAAATTGTCAAACACCTGGGAAAGCAACGATCTACTACCTCTACCTTTAAGTGTACAGTGAAGAACGCTGACGATCTCACCGGTGGTGCCGGATACACTACAATAAGTAGGTAAACCCGCATCATTAATAAATGACGCAAAAGAGGGTTTGGCTTTTAGTTTGGGAAACGCGCCAGAATTGTCTTCCTCAGCTTCAATCAACTTTTCATTCTGCAATAACTCTACAATTTTTTTCCCTGTATCTGTATCCAAGATACCCTCCAGGTCTTTCAACATTTCACTTGGAACCGTTTTAAGATTTGCAGTTTCCAGAGGGACGAACGAACCACGGAGGGCACCTTTTATATGCGGAATATTTCCATATTTTACAAAGGCCAATCCATCCTGCTTTGTATTCTCCTTGACGCCTGTATTTCCTATAGGCTGTGCGGATACACGCAACTCTTTGTCGGTACCATGCCGGCCGCGAAGCCCAATCTTCGTGTCACCCCATTTTATGAGAAAGGACTCTACCTGCCCTGCTTTTTTGGAGTCGAGGTTTTTGTCTGATTCGAGTAATCTGGCACCATCTTCCCCGAGCAGTTTATTGACTTTAACTTCTTGAAACATGGTCGTACCGCGCGCTGCTTGATTCAATATGAGCATTTCCTTGTTCTCTGGGCTTAATATCCCAATCTTTCCGAGGTTCTCTTTAGTGATACCCGCTTTTTCGAGTTCCTCCGCAATATCATTAAAAACCCATGCATTCAGGGCGCACTGTTGGAGGAAATTCAGCATCACTTCGACGCCAGATCTATCCAGAACAGGAGATTTTAAAAATTCGTCCAAGCATTTCAGATTGTTATCTAAAACCTTTAAATTACTCTTCACCAATCCTTCGTTACTGCAACTCTTTTGCTCCAGAATCTTTATGGTCTCTACCGCTTCCTGTTGAGCCTTAAGATCACTACCCTTTAAACTATCTTTAGCACCCTCATAGTCATTTTTATCGGCGTCTAAAATCTTTTTTGGAAATTGAAATGAGTTCTTCCACATTTTGTTAATTCCGCCGACGCCGTCGTTGTTAAAGCGACTTATAATATCGGCAATTTCTGCGATTGCGTGTCCCACTTTAGCCTTTTGCTCGTTAGATAAATCTTTCTCTTCGAATTTGTTTTTTAACAGATTTACACCTTTTTTTAAGCTTTCAATCTGCGTTTTAAATTTACTACTGATTTTCTCCTGAAGATTACCTTGATCCAAAAAATTCTCTGATGTTGTTTTTAGGTTCTCTGTAAGTCTTTTTTGAACATTCTTTGCCGACTGAGAACTGTTAAAAACAGCAGTGTTTGCGTTCTCACTAACGACACCAGATACTTGGGACTTAATAACGGATAACTGCGCCACATTTTGAATCTGAAGGTTGCTATTAGCAAAAGTAGCTCTCCGCCGTTCATTCACGCTGTTCGCTCCGTTCGTTCCGTTGGTTTGCAACGGATACTGGTTTGACGATATAATTAATCTATTATCTATTGTGCTCATATATATCACACGCTTTAAGTTACTACATTGCGATGGATTCTCCCGTTAAAAGGGAATAGACCGTTCTCCGACCCGACTCATCATCGTCCTCATAAAAACTCGCGCCTTTGAGTTTCTCCTGCATCTTCGGCGGCAATTTAGCTAAAACTTCGTCAGTAAATCCATCCTCCAGACTCATTTGGAAGCCCAACGGGTGACTCCCAATGGGAAGCCGATACGTAAGCATCGTATAGATCAGATCATAATAACGTACATCCTCTACTCCGTGCTTAACAAATTTCTTAAAAAAATCGCACACTACTTGGCGTTTATCTGGTATAGTCGCAAGAGCATGAAAAGCACTCCTACGTCGCATATATGTCGGCCACTCGAGACCTGCGTATGCGGTTTCCTCAATCAATTCGAAAGGAACGTTCGGATTCGCCGCCGCTTCCAAAAGCTTATAGAGAAGAATGTTTCCCATATCCATTGCTCTTACTCCATACCACCCTTTAGTCATGTCTTTAAGAACCCTGATAACATCCTTAAGAGACCACTTTTCCCAACCGTTCAATTCCTC
>JAEESJ010000036.1 GCA_016286235.1 Opitutales bacterium
ACCCTCGCACCACGGTTGGGTATCGTTGGACGAACAGGGCGTGTTTGAAAAAACAGGCGTTTATCCGAACCAAATTGCGGATTTTTTGGCACTGATCGGCGACACCGCCGACAATTATGTGGGTATTGCGGGCGTCGGTTCGAAAACCGCCGCATCCTGGTTGCAATGTTACGGTTCGATTGAAGGGATTTTTAAAAATCTCAAAACCTTAAAGCCGGAACGTTTTCGGTTAATTTTGGAACAATCGCGCGATTTATTGCGTCGCAATCAAGCCCTGGCGACGCTGGAACGGCGTACGGAGCTTATTCGGGACCAAATTCCTCTTTTGGCAACACTTCATCCCGATACGGACGTGTTGGAACAACTGTTGCATCAACTCGGATTGAAGCAATTGGCGCGAAAATTAAGAGATCGCGCGCAACCGACGCCGCAACAGAGCGAGTTGTTTTGAGCATTGAAAGAGGTGTTAAGGATTTCTTTTTATCGTCGGTTGTTTTCTGTGACAATCATCATTAAACCGAAACTTTTTTAAAGAACGCCGATCCCATCACAACGCTTTCAACTCCCAATTCATGCAAACGTTGCGCTTCCAGCGTTCGAATACCTCCGTCGATGCAAAGTTTTAAGTGCGGAAAACATTCCCTAAGTTCTTTTATGCGTTCGTAGGTTTCTTCGATAAACGTCTGCCCGCAAAACCCCGGATGCACGCTCATCAACAACAGATGTTGCGTGTTTGAAATCCAGCCTTTATAGACTTGCAAGGTTTCGAGCGGCGTTTCGGGATTGACGGCGAAACCCCAATCGACAGCTTTGGATTGCAGGCAACGAACGGTTTCTTCCAAAACTTCGGGTGCAAGTTCAATATGGATGAATAATCGTTGCGCGCCGCTCTTCTTGATGAAGGCTTCGAAGTGCTGTTGCGGGTTTTGTACCATGAGGTGGACTTCGCGAAACAATTGAGGGCATTCCTTGGCAACGGCGGCAACAACGCTCGCGCCGAAGCTAATGTTCGGGACAAAATGCCCGTCCATGATATCCAAATGGATGCGACGGCATCCGAAGCGTTCAACGGCTTTGAGGGCTTCGCAATAATGAAGCGGATCGGCGGCGAACAGCGAAGGAATGATTTCGGGAGTTTTTGGGAAATCCGTCATAAATTCGCGATGGGTACGGAATATGAAAGGAGCAACTTTACAATTCAGACACGATTTCGCGCGATTATTCCTGCTCTTCCTCCGATACTTCGACTGATGGCGCGCTCCCATCCGTACTTTCGAAGCGATCCGACGGTGTCGGTTCCGCGGAAAGTCCCTCCTCGGTTCCGCCTTCGAATTTTTCTCCCGTATCCGCATCGGCTTTTGCATCGGCGGCTTTCAAAGTAATTTTCTTGCCCGAAGCCGCCAACAGCTGCGACGCAACCTGTTTCGCCAAAGCGCGCGTCAGTTGCGGAGCGCGTTGGTACTCAATCGCCTGCGCATTGGTGGTTGCCGTAATGCCGACGCTCGCCGAAACGGAACCTTCCGAGATTACTTTGCCGTCGCGATTATCCCGCAAGATATATTTACAAGTGGCACTGAGGGATAAAGATTTGGCTTTTTCGTCGTCATCTTCGTCCACCACGCTGATGCCGCGATTGTAATCGCTTACCGTCGTTTCCAGGGTCGCATCGGCTTTGTTTGAAGGCGCAAGACGCAGAAAACCGTTGCGCAGAATTTCCTCGCCCAACTGTCGCGTCAAATCGCCCGAAAGTTGTGCCGTCAGAGCTTCCTTCACGGTCGGTTTGACATAAATTGTCCTGATATTGTACGAGTCGACAGGAAATCCGGCACGATAACGACAGCCGCCGAGTAAAAGCAACAGAGGGGCAGTAAGGAATACGCCGATTATTTTAAGATGTTTAGGGAGCATCACCGACAGGATGCCGTTTTTTTTGCATTCTTTCAACCGTAATGCACTTTTAAATATCAACGGGCTCCAAATATCAACGACGGCAAACGGTCGTGCAGGATGTTTGCCGACAAACTTTCGGGGCTTTTGGGTAAAAAACGGCAAAACTGTCCGATATACATGGTACGTCACTCTGTAACGGCGACCGTAAAAGGAAAAGTTTATGAACATTCGGCAGGAGCGGGACGGCAATACGGTGGTTATAACCTTGGAAGGCTCCCTGGATGCCGTTCATGCGCCGACGTTCGAAGCAATGTGTCGCGAATTTTTAAACAACTGCCCAAAGCACATCATTCTGGATGGAACACATTGGGATTTCGTCAGCGAAGCGGGTCTGCAAGCGTTGTTGACACTGTTAAAGGAGCTTAAAGGACGTTCGACCGTCGCGTTGGCGCATCCGACACCGCTGGTAAAGCAAATTTTCGGCATTTCCGGATTTTCCGAAAGTATTCGTTGCTATGAAACTCTTGAAGAGGCAAAGCATGCGTTGAAAACGAAATAATTTCAGAAGAATGCGTTTTTGAGAAATTTCCTTCGAAATTGACGTTTCTTCACGACGCGGTAGCATGAAACCGTCATGCTTCCGGTATCGGCGGTTATAATCGCGAGCAATGCGGCGGATACCCTCTCGCTCTGTCTGCGGTCGTTGCGCGGTCGAGTGCGGGAAATTGTTGTTGTTATCAACGATTGTACCGATGATACGCGAAAAATTGCCGAAAGTTTCGGGGCGCGCGTCATCGAACATCCGTGGGAAGGTTTCGGCGAGCAAAGGAATTTTGCCGCTTCGCAAGCCAAAGAAGCATGGTTATTGTGCATCGACAGCGACGAAGAAGTCACGCCCGAATTGTACGCGTCGGCAGAAGCGTTTTTCAAGAGCTCTTTGTGCGATCAAACGACGGCTTGCTTTGTAAAGCGCATCAATCGTCAGTTCGGTCGTTGGTGTTCCGTCGATCGCAGTTTGTTTTTAATCAAAAAAGAGGCGGTACATTGGGAAGGATCGGTACATGAACGTGCGTGTTTTCACGGGCAAACGCAGATATTAAGAGGTTATTTACGGCATTACACCGAAAAAAACGTCCTGCATGCGTTGGAGAAGAATGTGCGTTATGCGCGTACAAGAGCCGCCGATTATGCACAAAAATACTCGCAGTTCGGTTTGATGATGAAATGTCTAACGCACCCCTTGCTGAACTTTTTTTCTTTTTACCTCCGAAAAGGACTGTTTTTGAAAGGTTTTGCGGGCTTTTATGTTTCCGCCATGCAGGCATTTTTCTGCTTTTTAAAGTATTTATTGGCGTTAGAATTAAAACGAAAAGATGATTGAAAAAACGCTTGTTCTTCTCGCGGCGGGACACGGCAGTCGTTTCGGCGGTTTGAAGCAACTGTATCGTTTCCGACCGCAAAATTCCTTTTTGGCGGAATACGCGCTCTTTGATGCGTGGGAAGCGGGATTTCGGCGTTTTGTCGCCGTCGTTAGCTCCGATACGCACGAAGCCTTTCAGACGTTGTTTAAGGAAAGACATTTGGAAAACGTTGCCCGTTGTGTGTTACAAACGGATGACGGTGTTCCGCAAATATGGCAAAACGAACGCATCAAGCCGTGGGGAACGGGACAGGCGTTGGTCGCCGCGAGTGCTTTCATCGAAACGCCGTTTGTAATCGTGAACGGCGATGATTTTTACGGTCGCGAAGCGTATCAACTTGCGGCGAATTTTATCGATCAACACCCGTCGGAAGCGGCTTTGGTCGCGTATCCGTTGGAAGCGACGCTGTCGCCGAACGGAAGCGTTTCGCGCGCGTTATGCACCGTCGACAACAACAACGTGCTCCGATTGGCTGAATATACGTGTGAAATTCGGAGCAATGCAGTTGTCGGAAAGCGCAAAGTTTGTTCGTCGCAGGTTTTCGAAACGCCCTCTGTGGGTTCGGCAGACACGGCGGATACCGTTGTTGCATTGGGACCGCAACAACCGACATCATTGAACTTTTTTGTGCTTCCGCAAACCATTCTTTCGCCGTTAAAGGCACTGTGGGAACAATTTCTGAAAAACGTAACCGATCCGAAGAACGAAGAGTTTTTCCTGCCGAATGCCATTCAAACGGTACTGAAACAGCAACATAAAGACCTGCATTTTTTAACCAACACCCGCGGTCGGTGGCTGGGAGTAACGTATACCGACGATACGGAAGCGGTCGAGAAATTTTTAACGGAGCAAACGGCGGCGGGTCGTTATCCGAAGATGTTTGAAGCAAGCTCCTTCGGCGACAATTTAAACGGCACAAGATGTGATTGAGAAGTAATGCGCATCGGAACCGACATTGTTGAAATTGAACGCATCAGATACCTGGTCGAGCGACACGGCGATCGGGTGCGCGGGATGATTTTCACCGAGCACGAATGGGCGTATTGTATGGCAAAACCCGTCCCCTGGCCGTCGTTCGCGGCGCGCTTTGCGGCAAAGGAAGCGGTTTCGAAAGCCTTCGGCGTCGGACTGTTCGGTTCAAAATTAAAATGGATTTCGATTGAAATTCGGAACAATGCCGATGGCATGCCACGGGTCTTTTTGGACGAAAACGGCACATTTTATTTAAAACAGTGCGGCGGAACAAACATTGAACTTTCCCTGTCGCACTGCAAAGCGTATGCCGTGGCGGTGGCGGCGTTGGTGAGTTCAGAAACAATCGCAGAATGCCTACCTTTTTGACGATTGAGAAAGATCGTTGTCAACGGAAGACTTATCAGTATCTGTGTTTAATTGAGCTTCTGCAAAAGGAAGCAAGTAAATGCCATCTTTAAACGGGTGATTCGGTATATAAGACCATGATGGATATCCTTTGACATTCAAATCATAAACCCGTGCGGCATCTCTCAATGTTTTTTCATCGATCTCTTTAATGCTCTTGTCACGATCATCAGAAACATAGATCTGTTCTTCGTTTTTTGAAGTTTTTTCACTATCCTTCTTAAATCCAACCTGAGGCTCCGAAAAACGAAATTGATATACAAAACCGCTTGAAATCGTTCCAGTCGGAACAGGATTTGACATGAGAAGATTTGTTTCCGGAAATGCTTTTACGGAAGAAATAAAAGTCGCACTTTCGCATTCCTTTACTGCAATTCTCATTTCTTGTAATCGAGCTATAATAGTTCCCAACATGCCGATTTTTTCCCGTTTGTTTGCCATAAGTTGCATGGCATTCATGTTAGTATAGCACAAGGCACACATATCGCGTGTTGTACAGCCGTGAAATTCAATGGAGGTTATTTGCTCGTTTTCTATTAACAAACTTTTGAAACAATTTGTGATTTCTTTTCCCATTTTTTCAAGCGCATATAATGCATGAAGCTCACTGTCGTTATTGTATTTTCTGTACCATGTGCTATCTGATTGTGAACGTTCTAAAGTCAACGATATGCTTGCGAAAAATAATTTCGAGATATCATTTTCTTTCCCAACTGTACTATCCTGACAGATTTTTTGTAGCACTTTATCTATTTCTTTGTTCTCCTTTACCAGGCAGTATAATGGGATTTGGTTGGTTCTTCTGAAAGAGCCAAGACCAAAAATTTTTTCTTTTATATTTTCAACAACATTCCCTTCTTTTTCATGCTTTTTGGTATCAAAGTTTTTAAGTAATCCACTTATTGATTTTTCATTTTTACTAAACTCCTGCGGAGGAATATCGTTTATATAAATTCTCAATAACCGATCACGATTTGTTTTAATAACGAATGCACAGGCAAAGCGATTACCATCCAACGTACCTTTATTATATTTTGCTTTGCTGTATTTTTCATGTCCTTGCAGTACTTTCTTACATAAAAATTTGTGAAGATCTTCAATGTAACCTTTAGGGACTTCTTTTAACGTTTTAGTTATCGGAAATATATCGGAACAGAAACCGATAACAGAATCGTGAACAAGGCATAAACAACAGATGGTATATTTGAGAATGTGTTTCATGTTATTTTATATCGACATATTTTTAAAAATATTCACCCTAAAATCAGGGATTATGAAAAAAATTTTTCTGTGCATTGTTTTATGTCTATCGTTTAAAGCTTACGGGATGCCGAAATGGCTTGATGATTTGCAGATAGATTTTCTCAGTAGCGGCGAACAAGTTTTTGCTGATTTTTTTTCCAATCCTACCGGAGGTTTGTTGGATAGCAGTTTACTCTATACGAAAAGCTTGGCTTTCCGAAAGGCATATCGGACGGAACGTGAAAAAGAGGAAAAGCATTTCGATGCACAATACCAATTATACTTGATCATGTTCGCGTTCGAATATTGGGAACAGCATGGAATAGGAAAGGATGATCTGATTGATGGAGGAGATTTTAGTCCGCAAGGACGTTTGATGTATGCTATCATGGAAGCCTTGGATTCTTTTTCGTGCTACTTTTTTGATAAAACGTTGACGGAAGAAGAATATAAAGCATTTCTATCGTTGCAGAAGTCTTTTTGCGCCAAATATGTCAGTCTGGATGAATTAAAAGAATACTAAACATCTTTGGAGAGAGAAGGGTGTTAATTGTCAACAGATGCTTTTGCGAGTTCAAGTTCTTTCCAAATCTGATTTTTTATCCGTTCGGAGTGCTGTAGCGACATGGAGTAGTTTGCGAGTAGCCACTTGCGTCACTGCCCTTTATCCCTGAGGATTTTGGCTTATATTTGATCAACTCTTTGTTTTATCTCAGCGTACTAACGGTTCTTATTAGAGACCGAACAACCCTTCTTTCTCATTGCAAAATTTTTGAAGACATTTAGAATGGATGGAGGTGTTTTTAAATTTTTCTTTCTCATTGTTCTGTTTTCGGAGTGCATTTGACTTTCCATCCCCCTCCGCCATAATAACCTCATGCCCTCCTTCGTCCATCTGCACGTGCATTCCGAGTACAGTCTGCTCGACGGTGCCTGCAAAATGGAAAAACTTGTGGCGCGCGCGACGGAACTGCAAATGCCCGCGCTGGCGTTGACAGATCACGGCAATCTGTTCGGCATTCCGCTGTTCTACAAATTGTGCAAAAAAGCCGGCATTCGTCCGATTTTTGGATGCGAAATTTACCTCTTGTACGAAGGCACGCGCCTGGAGAAGGAACGTCGGCAGGGAATTGAAGGGCTCAAACTGGCGCATGCCTGTCTGTGGGCGAAAGATTTGAACGGTTTCCGTAACCTGATGCAACTGGTTTCGGATGCGCACGTGCACGGATTTTACTACAAACCGCGAACGGATTTGGAGCAGTTGCGGAAATACCATGAAGGTTTGATGTGTTCGTCGGGATGCATCAACGGCGTCGTGCCGCAGTTTTTGATGCGCGGCGAGTATGACAAAGCCAAGTGCGCGTTGGAGATTTTTTTGGAAATTTTCGGGAAAGAAAATTTTTACGTTGAGCTCCAAAACCAGGGCATGCCGGAGCAGATTGACCTCAATCCGCAACTGTTGAAACTGGCAGGCGAATTGGGCGTGCGCGGTATCGCCACCAACGACGTACATTATATTCGCGCGGAAGATTGGGAAGCACAGGATGCATTGCTGTGTATTCAGACGGCGTCGAAGGTTAAGGACGAAGAGCGCATGCGCATGCCGACGCGGCAGTTTTATTTAAAGTCCGCCGAAGAAATGGCGCAGGCGTTCCCGAATAATCCCGAACTGTTGGAAAATACCAACCTTTTGGCGGAACGTTGCAATGTCACACTGCCGTTCGGCGAAAATCACTATCCCGTATTCCGCATGACGCACCTGCCGGAGACGTTGCAGCGGCACTATCCGACCAACCGCGAACTGTTTCAGGGATTATGCAAAGAGGGCCTAAAGGAACGCTACGGGATTGATTTCGAAGCCCAATCCGGTCCGGACGCGTTCGGTTTGTCGGCGAAAGAGATGGTCGAACGTTTGAAGTTCGAATGGAGCGTCATCGAAAAAACGGGCTTCGTCGATTATTTTCTCATCGTCTGGGATTTCATTCATTGGGCAAAAGAACAAGGCATTTCGGTCGGTCCGGGACGCGGTTCGGCGGCGGGTTCGCTGGTGGCGTATGTTTTGCATATTACCGACACGGATCCCATTCGCTTTCATCTTCTGTTTGAGCGTTTTCTCAATCCCGATCGCGTTTCGCCGCCCGATATCGATATCGACTTCTGCATGCGTCGGCGCGACGAAGTCATTCGTTACGTGCGTCAGACGTACGGCGAGGAAAGCGTCGGCAACATCATTACCTTCGGTACGCTCGGAGCGAAAATGGTCGTGCGCGATTTGGCGCGCGTCTACGATTTATCTTTCGCCGAAGGCGATCGTCTGGCGAAAATGGTGCCCGACGATTTAAAAATCACCCTCGATGATGCCCTGCAACGTTCGTCGGAGTTGAAACAGGCAACGGAAACGGATCCGACGGCGGCGAAAATCATCCGCGAAGGCTTGGTGTTGGAAGGCATTGCGCGCAATTCGGGAACGCACGCCTGCGGAATGATTATCAGCGACCGCCCGATTGCGGAATTCGTCCCGACCACCTTGCAGGACGGCGCACTGACAACCCAATTCACCAAGGACTATGTGGAGGAATTGGGATTGCTGAAGATGGACTTTTTGGGTCTGACCACGCTGACCATCCTCGGCGACGCACAGCAAATGGTGCGCGAACAGATCGACCCGAACTTTGACATCAACAAAATCTCTTTCGAAGACGAAGCAACCTTCCAAATGCTCAACCGCGGCGAAACGATCGGCGTGTTTCAGCTCGAATCGGATTATATCCAAAAAATCTGCCGACAGTTCGAATTTCGCTCGATTGACGAAATTTCCGCCCTCAGCGCACTCAATCGCCCCGGACCGATGGAGTGGATTCCCGAGTACATCAACGGCAAGAAGCACCCGGAGCAAATTCGCTTCATTCATCCGCTGTTGGAACCCGTTTGCCGCGGCACCTACGGGATTTTGGTGTTTCAGGAGCAGGTGATGCAGGCGGCGCGCGTCATTGCCGGCTATTCGTTGGGCGAAGCCGATATTCTGCGACGCGCCATGGGTAAAAAGAAGGTCGACGTCATGAATGCCCAGCGCGCGGTGTTCGTCAAGGGCGCTTGGGAGAAAAATGCCATCCCGGAGGGCAAGGCGAACGAAATTTTCGACGTCCTGGCGAAATTCGCCGGCTACGGATTTAATAAATCACACTCGGACGCCTACGCGATCATTATCTACCGAACGGCGTACATGAAGGCGCACTATCCGACGCAGTTTATGGCGGCGTTGCTGTCGTCGTTGCTCGGGAACGCCGACAAATTATCTTTCTACATCGAGGCGTGCCGTTCGCGGTTGGGAATTGAAATTTCGGATCCCGATATCAATGAATCCCTGTCGTCCTTTGCGCCGATCGCCGGCAAACGTTGCATTCGTTTCGGACTGGCGGCAATTAAGAGCGTCGGAGACGTGGCGGCGGCGGATATTTTGGCGGAACGGCGGCGCAACGGCGCGTTTAAATCGTTTCTCAATTTCGCACAACGCGTAGATTTGCATGCCAACAATCGTCGCGTTTTGGAAGCCCTCATCAAAGTCGGTGCCTTTGACGGATTGGGCGAAAACCGCCGTTATCTGCTCGATAACCTCGAACGGTTGATGAAATCCGCCGCGCTGGCGCAAAAAGACGCCGCCGTCGGTCAAAGTTCGCTGTTCGATTTTGATGATCTGTTCGGGACGGGCACGGAGCAAAAAAATATACCGGACGAACAACAAAGTACGTCGTCGGATGCGGGAAACGGCGAAGGTTCCTCTTCGAATGCCGATATGCCGCTGTTCGAAAAACTGCAACACGAACATGAACTGCTCGGATTTTATCTTTCCGGGCATCCGCTGGACGAATTGCACGGACTGGAACGCTTTTTTCAGACCTTTCAGCCCGATGAATTGCCGTTGGTGCCGAATAACGAGGAATTTCGTTTGTGCGGTGCGGTCGAGAGCGTTTCGAAGCGCATTTCGAAAAAAACCAACCGCCCATGGCTGTTGTTCACGCTTTCCGCGAAAGATCAACGTTACGAACTGACGCTGTTTGCGGAACCTTACGAAACCTACGGTGCGTGCGTCACGGAAGGCGCGGTATTATTGATTGAGGGTACCGTTCGGAAGAAAGAAAATGATTTCTCCCTGAACGTGATGCGGGTGCGCGATTTTCGTAAAGAACTTCCGTCGTTCATCAAACAGCTTCATTGGTTGGTATATCCGAACGAAGCGGCAACGGATTTTTTCAAACAACTGCGACATTTTATCGAAAAACGCGAGGGTTCGATGCAACAAAAGGTCAGTTTTGTGCTCAACGACGACTACGCCCTCGAAGGCGAATTGCCGTACGGTGCGCGCACGATGCTGACGTTGGAGGATATTTCTTCCCTGCGTGCACACCCGGCATTTGCGGGATTGGAAGTGACGCCCGTCGAAATGACGCCGTTCCCAAAAAAACGCTTTGATCGGGCGTATTAAAAATACATCACGCAGGGTGCTTTGCGGAGACAGGAGATAAAGCAAGAAAAGATTTCCGATTTTAAAACATTTTTAATTATTTTTCTTAAAACACTTGACGCGATTTTGCCGTAATATCGGAATGGAAAAAAGAGCATCGGCAATGTTTAACGTGCAGACGGGTAACAAGAAACAAAAGACGGCTGGATTTACGCTGGTAGAATTACTTATTGCATTGGCGGTTATTTCGCTTTTCGGCTGTTTTGTGCTTCCGAACGCAAAAAAGGTCATCACCATGGCGCATGTCGAAGCCGACAAGCAACGTTTGTCCGCTTTATTCGGGCAATACATATATGCGGCAAACAGCGGTCAACTGAACTTGACGGACGTTAAAACCATGATCGATTTTTCGGTTGCTCTGGCGCAAGCGGGCGGTCCGAATGAAGTCTCGGCGTACCAATCCGGCACAAGAAAACATAGAGAGCGTAAACAAATTCTTATTGAAGGGAAAAAGAATTCGTCATTAAACGAAAAGGATTTTGATTTTATATTCGTTAATCCAAGGTACGAAAACGGCGATCGAACACCGTTGTTTTATACGCGCGGATTACAACCTGACGGAACGTGGTGTGGTGACGGTCTCTACGGTTCCCGTGGCGGCATTGTCGTTTTCGAAGGCGGGATGATGGAATGTCTGTCGAGCGTGGACGATGACGTACTGGATTGCATTTGGGTCAAAAAAAACCTTTGAGCAATACATTTAAAAGCGTACCAAACGAAGATTACAGAGATTATTGCCTCAATCGCGAAGCCGAAGATATTCTTTTCCAAATCAACGGTAACAGTTATTTATAATGTCCTGTCGACTTTCGTTGCAAACCTCGGAAACATTCTTCCGAATCACATGACCTCTTTTAAAACAACAAACGGACGACCGTTGTGATCGTCCGTTATGTGTTTGCATTGATAAGCGGTCGCTCTATTTTTCGGGTGTTTCCGAAGGCTCGCTTTTTTCCTTTGAGTTTTCGTCTTCCTCTTCCGAATGCTCCTCTTCCGAGCTTTCATTGTGCTCCGAGGATTTATTTCCCTTATCGCTTTCGTTCTCGGACTCCGAAGCGTCACTGTCGGAATGCTTCACCGACGCCGTATTTGAAGGATTGACGGTCTCGCCTTTCTTTAAATGTTCGTTCTCCGAAAGTGCTTTGTCGGAACCGCTGTCGTGCGAATAGGATCTTACGGACTTTTTCGAAGACAATTTTGAAGATTTCGAGTGAGAAGACTTCTTGTCCTCAACCTTCGAGTGAACCGATTTCCCATCCTCCTCATCCGATTTCGGTGTTTCATTTTGGCGTGACGAACGGCTCCCGGAACGCTTCGATTCCTTCTCTTCGTCCGAGGAACTTCCGTCGAGCTTGTTTCCTTTCGCACCCGCTTGCGATGTTTCACTCTTGAATGTTTCACCGTTCGGCGTGTCGCCTCTCGGTGTCTCCTCGTCCGACTTCAGAGATTTCGACAACTCCTTCGATCCTTCAATCGTTTTGAGTCCGATGTGTTGCGACTCGTCGGATGCCGGCGGGAGTTGGGTCAAGTTCGGTCTCGCGCCGGAAGCGTTCGGAGCGGCATTTTTGTTTTTCAAAGACTTTAAAAGGTTGAACTTTGAATCCGACTGCGAATCCGACGGCGTTTCGTTTCCTTCATCCTCCTTATAGGTCTTCTTTAAGCCGCTTTTCAGAATATCGCCCGGATTGCCGTTCGTATATATTTTGGAACCCTTCGGTGTTTTCTTCGGCGTTTCGGATTTTTCCGAATCGGAACCCGAAGAACGGAAGCTCGAACGCGGGGTCGACGTCGGCTTGCCGAAAGTCGAAAACGGCTGTTCTTCCTTCCGTTCTTCCCCGTTTTTGATGACCTTCGACATCGGCGAAATGATCTCCGAAAAATCATTTGCTCTTTGCTTCGGCTTCAATGCCGTCCGAACCTTCGAAGTCTGCTTCAGTTGCGATTTAAGGTCATTGATCCGCGAATTTTCACGCATCTCCGCCTGTTGCCCGAGATTGCTTAATCCGGAGATCGACAGCGGATCCGTTTTGAGGTTATTCAACAAAGCATCGATATTGAGATTGTATTGCAATACCGGTCGTTCGACCTTTGAAGACAACGCTTCATCTTTCGGTTGTTTTTCATCTTCAACCTTCGGCAACGGTTGTTTGTCCGTCGGCGACGGTTGCTTCGGATCTTCCGTATCGGAGTAGCGAATGTGCGACCGCGTCAACAGCGGGTATTTATCGGCATCCGACGGTTTCGGGCGTCTGAGTTCCGCTTTCGGGAAGTTTGACTGACCGTCGACTTTCGGTTTTACCGATTTTTCGTCCGAAGGCTTGCGGAGATTGATGCGGCTTTTAACGTGAACGCCGAGCGGTTTTTTAATGAACGGTTGCATGTGCCTGTTCGAAGGATGCAAACATTGTTTCGGCAACGGTTGCTGTTTACGTTTTGGATGGTCGCCGATGTCTTCGTTCGCTTTTGCCTGACGGATGCGTTCGTTCCGTTCCAGCAATTTCCGCAAAATCGGTCGGTTTTCGACATTTGCGTTTGGCGAAAGTGCGTCGGATTGTTTTTGAACCCTGAAATGTTTTATCGACTTTTTCGATGAAGAAACATTCGAAGGTTCCTTCTCGTCTTCCAAACGGAATAAATCGTTCAAATCGAATACACCGTTTAATGTTTCATCGTCGAACGGATCCGAAGTTGTTTTCTTTTCGGTGTTTCCTTTCGTGGTCTCCGTTTGTTTTTTCAAAACCCCGGAATTTGCATTCGGGCAATCTTGACCGACAGGGTGCCGTTTGTTGCAGGTTTTGCACCAGTAGTAGTGTTCACAGGAGGCGAACTCACCCCACATATAAGCTCCGGTACCGTTATTGCACAATTCGCAGAACCAGCCATAGTCACCTTTCACACCGAGCGCATAGACGGAACCGTCATACCAGCAGTGATCGCAGTGGAGCGTTTCGGTCGGATACGTTTTCCGGCACAGAGCACAACTCCAAACGTTGTTTCCGCCGTCCGGCTGTCCGTACGTGCGTCTCGAATTACAGGTACAACTCCAGTAGTGCGGACAACTTTCACCCCACGCGAAGTATTTTCGACATTGCGTGCATGTCCAGAAACCACCGCCCTGAAGCCCGAGAATATACTTAAACTTGTGATCGTAAGCGAATACAACCAGATAATGCGGGCAGGCTTCGTCACCGGCATAAATTTTTTGACACACTTCGCAATACCATCGTCCGCAACCGCCGGAACAAAGATCGTCCCACCATATCCCTTGTGCATCGCAGAAAGGGCAATCCCAGCTCGTTTTTTGCAAACAAGGTTCGTCTTTGTAATGCAGGGTATTGCATGTTTCGCAATACCGGTAATGGTTACACTCAGGATCCGAATAATAACGATTGCACTCCCGACAGAACCAGAACTGGCACTCCTCTTTCCGGTAAGACCTATGGGGATGTTGCTGCCCGCATTCACAATACCAGCCGTGATCGCAACCGTGAACCCGATTTTTTGAATACGGACGAGCACACTCCGTACAAATCCAAGAGTTATCACAAATGGTTTCGTAATCTTCGTTATACCAATTGTCCCTGGTCCAGGCTTCCTTTCCGTGATCCGGACAATACCAGTAGTGCGAACAGGTTTCATTCGGTGCGAAACGGATGCGTTCTTTTTCGCAACACCAGTTGCCGCAGGCGCAAATTTGGTCTTTTGTATAAACCGCCTTGCATATGTCGCAGTACCAGTTGTTGCAATCACAGGCTTGTCGGGTGAGACAACCCTTATTGCAGGTATCGCAGTGCCAATCCGCCGCCACAAAATGCGGACACTCTTCATCGGCGGCATACACGCATTTTTCCGCCGACGCCGCTTCGCAATCGACACAGTAACGGTAGGCTTCTTGCGGACAAGCATCGGTCTTCAAATGCGCAAATTTGCATGCGGGACAGTACCAGGCGTGCGCGCAGAACGTTGTATCGTCGGCATCGTAACGCGTTCCGGCACCTTTGTTGCAACCGACGCAATACCAGTTACCCGATGCACATCCTTCGGCCGAACCGTGATGCGTTGCGTCGTCTGGACAATACCAGAAGTGTTTGCAGGATTCGGCGGTTGCGCGGCGTTGCTCGCATTGGTCACACCACCAGTAATGCGGGCAAGCGTCCGTTTGGGCGTAAATCCCCGTCGTGTTATCACTCTTGAAGCACTCTCTGCAGAACCAGTAACCGTTCGGGCAAGTATTGGTCGCCGCATGCCGTGTTTGACAGGCGGAACAATACCAGTAATGTTTGCAGGCTTTTCCGACGTCGTATGCCTTACGGCATTCTGCGTTCGGGCAATACCAGCGGTTCGGCGTCGTTGCGGTACAGACGTAATTCGCCGCGTGAAGGGTTTGGCAGGTTGCGCAGTACCAGTAATGTTTGCAATTTGTTTCAAACGCATAGACTTGATTGCAACCTTCTTCGCCGCAGTAGCGGTAGGCTTTGTTCGGGCAGGTATCGGTCTTAATGTGTGCGAGCTTACATCCGGGGCAGTACCAGGCGTGTTCGCAAACGCTTTCGTCGGAAACCGAATGAATTTTATTGTCACATTGTCCGCAGTACCAATAAGCCTCGCAGGTATCGATAAGGGCGTGCTTCCGTTGATGCTCCAGGCAATACCAGCCGTGTTCGCAGAACGTTGCGTCGACGGCATCGTAACGCGTACCGGCACCTTCGTTGCAATCCGCGCAGTACCAGTTACCCGATGCACATCCTTCGTCTGAACCGTGATGCGTTGCATCTTCGGGGCAATACCAGAAGTGTTTGCAGGATTCTTCGGTCGCGCGGCGTTGTTTGCATTTGTCACACCACCAGTAATGTTCGCAATCCTCCGTTTCATGATATCCGCGGTTGCATTTCGGGCAATACCGGCATTTGTTCGGACAAGCGTTTTCGCTTTCGTCATGGCGCGTGTTTTTGCAAACGGGACAGATCCAGCAATGCGGACAGTTTTCCGTATCGCTCAACACTTTTTCGCAGGTCGGACAGTAGCAGTAACCCTTTGTACAGGCGAAATCAAGCGCATGCCGCGTTTGACAGCCGGCGCAGTACCAGAAGTGCGCGCAGGCTTTTCCGACGTCGACCGCCGTTTTGCAGGTCGGGCAATACCAGCGGTTGGGATTGGAAGTTTTGCAGACCCAATCCTCTTTGTGATGATAGTTGCAGGTCGTACAGTACCAGTAATGGGCGCAATTTTCGTTCGGTGTAAGAATACGTTCGCAGGAACGGCAGAGACAATACCCGGTATCCATACAGACCGCAACGAACGTCGAATGTATCCTGTTGCAGCCCGTATGACACCACAGATGATCGCAAAACGCGTTTCTGTCATAAACCCGTAGGCACTCCGGGCAGAACCATCGATCGTTGCAGATGACGTCGATCCCGTGCCAATCGTTGCAATTCTCGCACCACCACATGTGCGCGCAATTTGTTTCTGGCGCATAAACACGATTGCAACTGTTTTCGCCGCACCAACGGTACTTTTCGGAGCAAGTCTCCGTCTTCAAATGGCTGTATTGATGACCCGCATGGTCGTTATCAACATAACAATACCAGGAATGGGTACAGGATGTTTGTTTCGCCGAATCGTAGGCGCACCGACAGCCTTCTTCTTTACAATACCAGTAACCGTTGTCGCATGTTTCGTCAAAGGCATGCCGCTCTTTGCACTCCGAACAATACCATCCGTATTCGCAATGCGGTTCGTCGGCGGTCACGTGGTGCGTCGAATGTTCGTCGCAGTACCAGTAATGCGGACAACTTTCCGTTGTTCCCAGTACCTTTGCACAGTCCGAACAATAACGGTAATCTTTCGTCGAACAGGATTCGCCGACCGCATGCCGTTGTCCGCAACCTTCGCAATACCAAACGTCGGAACAAGCCTTACCGATTTCCAAAACGCTTTGGTGTTGCGGGCAGTACCAACGGTTGGAATTTTTGCACACAAAATCGGCTTCGTGATGTTTGCCGCAGGTTTCGCACCACCAGTAATGCGCGCAGTTTTCGTTCGGCGCGAGACGCCGGGTTTCCGTTCGGCAAAATCCGTAACCGCTTTCGGGACATTGCGTTAAGGTCGTCGCATGTTTCTTTCCGCATCCCGGGCAATACCAATACTCATTACACCACGCGTCGGTTGGCAGGATGTGCATGTGTTTTTCGCAGAACCAATTTCCGTTGCAAATCGTATCCGGCGTGTGCCAATCGTTGCAGGTTGCACACCACCAGGCATGCGGGCAGTTGCTCCCGGGGGAATACATCAAATTGCAATTACCGCCGAGATCGCACCAACGATATTTGCTCGGGCAAACATAAGAGAAAGAAGGATTCTTGGGATGACCGTATCCGCAACCGGGGCACCACCAGGAATGTTCGCAGTGGTTCAACGCGTTGCAATCGGATGCTTTTCGGCATGTTTGGCAATACCACCACCATTCCGGACATTTTCCGTCAAACGCATGTCGTTCGTTGCACTTCGGGCAATACCAGCCGTATTCGCAGTGCGGCTCGTCGGCGGTCGTATGGTGCGTCACATGATCGGCGCAATACCAGTGATGCGGGCAACTCGTCGTTTCGGCATAAACACCGGGACATTCGGAACAATACCAACCGCCGTCCGTCGGACACGCGGTACCGACGGCATGGTGTCGGTTGCAGGTAC
>JAEESJ010000037.1 GCA_016286235.1 Opitutales bacterium
TAGACAAAATCACGCCCATATAATGGTATCGATTATAGAAACTAAAAACGCAACAGTCGGCGACCAGACCAAAGTGGTGGGATATCGAATAAAAGACCTCCGCTATGACCTCCGCCTTATCAACCGCGGTCTGGAGGAAGTGAACAAAAGCCAATCGAACGGCAATGCCCGCATTCCGAATGCCGCATACGAAATCCTTACCATGGTCGGAAGCAATCCCACGCGATGCCTTAAAACAATGACCGTCAACGGTATCACAAAGGATTATCTTGTCCTTCAATGGAGCGGCATCGAAGGGAAAGCAACAGTTCACGCATCCGACAACGGTTGCTACCTGCTGATGCCGGCAGACGACGAAGGCATCGAGGCATTTGTAAAGTACGGTAACGACTACGACTATTGTTACGACGGTATTTGCAAAGAACAAGGAAAAAATTTATCCGAAGGAAATGAACCCGTACAACGGGGTTATATGACACAAGCCGATTACAACGAGAAAACAAAAACGGATTACTGGTCGGATAATTATTGCAAACGTGAACGCAAGATTAAAGCAACCTATAGCTACGGTTTGATACCCGATGATGAAATTGCACCGTCCGTATTTACAATGGGCAATCAATGCAAATGTCAGATTTACAACCGTGAATTAAGCTTTTTCGTACCGCCGGGCGGCTGGGTGGTAACAAAAGATTGGTCAGAGGAAGGAAATCCGTTCGTGTACATAAGGAAAATTCCAAAATCCGAGCATTGTCCTTTACTCATCCTGCACGAACCCGAAGAAAGCAAACTTCCGCGGGAATTGGAAACCAACCGCATGAATATCACGAAGTTATTGGATGAAAATTACCACGGGAACACATGGAACAATTATAAGGATGATAAATACGGGAAAGCCGCGTATCCGTCGCTTGTAAGCAACTGGACGCAGACTTACGATACCGTCATCGGCAACGTTCAGGCGCAACTGGAAAGCGTCAACAAATCGATCGAATCGCTGCGCAACAAAATCAATACCTTCGATACATCCGCCATGAATTTCCGTAACAAGGCATACACCATTTACAATAAAACCGTCAACAACATCGAATAATTATGTCCGTTACCGTTGCACACTATATCCGAAACGAACTCGCAAAGGCACTCGGTTCCGAAGTAACCGTCAGCGACGAAGACATCGGCAGAAGCCTGCTGGTCAGTCATATGCTCTCAACGGGGCAAATGACCCTGAAAGAGTTGATTCCGACGGCGGGAAAACATGCGGAGTTGCTGTACGCCGTCGCTTACGAGTTGTACCAAAACAATAAAATCGAGAAGGCGTATTGTCTGTTTGCCGCGCTCTGTGCCTACGATCCGAAGTGTACCAAATTTTTGGAAGGCTGGGCGGCGACCTCCAAATTGCTCAAAAAGTACCAGGAAGCGACGGTCGCTCTTTTCACGTTGACGCAGGTCAATCCGATCAATCTTTCCTACTATCCGGAACTTGCGGAAATGCTTTATAAACAGCAACAGCCGGAAGCGGCTGTCAAATGTTGCGAAGCGGTCGAAAAACTGGCGGAAGAAGAACCGTTCAAATCCAAAAACAAAGACCTCGACACCTGCGTTAAAAGAGCCGCCGCCCTGCGTAAAGCTTTCACCTCAAAAAAATAAGGAAACACCATGCCTGTCGATCTTGTAACCAATCTCAATGCCGAAAAAACCCTTGAAAATCCGGATGTGAACGACGCTTCCGCACCGACGAAACCCGTCGAGCCGAATCCCGTCAACAACAATAAAGGCATCACGGAGGTTTCAAATGCGGAAAATGATTTTATTACGACGTTTTCCGGTACGCCGAAGCCCTCTCTGCGGGAACCCGAAATACCCGTTGGACGGCTTATCGACCAAACGCTGACCCTCGCGCCCGAAGTTGCGAAAATGCTAAATGTAAGCACACAACCGACCCTCGGAGAATTTATAACTTCATGTACGGGTAAGCTGATCGGTAACATCGGGCAAATGGCATCGGATGACAAAGTCATGGAAGCGGGAGGTTCGCCCGGAAAATTCGACAGCGAAATACTGGATTGCCTGATCCTGCTTCTCACCATGGATTCCAAATCCAACCTGATCCAAACGCTCAAAGATACTTTGCAGGCAAAAATCAATGATCGGGCGGCAAACAACCAAAAACAGATCGATAAAAATGTCGAAGTTGCCGAAAAAAACGCGGAAGCCATCAAAAAACAGGAAGAGGCGGAAGCCAGACGAAAAGCGTGGGGAATTTTGGGTGCCGCTTTATCGATTGTTGCCGCGATTGTTGCATGCGCCGTCACAGTTGCAACGTGCGGTGTCGGAAGTTCGCTCGCGATTGCCATGACAACGCTTGCCATTTCAGGATGTGCCGCAACGTGTGTCGGTTCCGGGCTCACCATCGCGGGTCTCGCTGCCGGCAACGAAGCTCTGCAGAAAGCGGGAATGTGGGTAGGTGTCGCGGGCGGCATCTTGTCGCTCGGTTCCGGTATCGGTTCGATATGGGCGGCTGCCAATCACGTCAACAACCTCTTGAGAATCATGGCGACGATTTCCGGTGCCGTATCGGGCGTAACGAGCAGTTCGGGTCAAATCGTCGACGGTATCAATCAAATGGATTTGGCGAAAACAGAAAAGGAATTGGCGAATCTGAAAATCGACCTTAAAAAACTGGATAAAGAAATCGAAGTTTTGTCGGATATGATCGATAAAGTCGCAAATGCAATCCAAAACTTCATGAAAGATCTCTTTCAGGACGAAGAGGAAGTCGCTCGGATGGTACAACAAATGATGAAGACGTCTCTCGATATCGGTTCAAACGTCAAGTGTTAAGAAGACATTCGAATCGTCGCGTCGGATACACGGCGATGTTCAAAAGACAAAACACGGAGGTTCATATGCCTCCGCGTTTTAGGTTTCACGGGTTTTTTCAATGCTTCGGACACAATGTTTCAAAAGCCTGTAAGAATGAAAATTTTAACCGATAAATCGAAAAAAAGACCTTGCGGGCGAAAGTTTGACAAAACCCGTCAAAAACCGAACGCTTCTTTTATTTTTTCGACAAGCTTTTCGGGCGTAAAACCGAACTTTCCCGACAAAACTTCTCCCGGGGCACTTTGACCAAAGCGATCGATACCGAACACAAAGCCGTCCAAACCGACAAAACGATACCACGGTTGCGTTGCAGCGGCTTCGACGGCAACGCGACGCGTGCAGGCTTTCGGAAGAACCTTCTCTTTATATTCATCACTTTGCTCCAAAAATAATTCGCAACAGGGCATGGACACGACGCGCACAAACGCACCCAAACGTTCCGCCGCCCGAAGCGCCAAAGAAACCTCGCTACCCGTGGCAATTAAAACACACCGCAGGGGTTCCCTCTCCCGCAAAAGGACATACCCGCCGTGACACGAACCTTCAAACTTCTCTTCCTTGCACAAAACCGATACATACGGAAGCACTTGTCGCGACAACGCAAACACACTCGGACCTTCATGATCTTCGGCGGCACGTTGAAAGCACGCGGCGCATTCATCGAAATCCGCGGGTCTGTACACATGAACATTCGGCATTGCCCGCAAACCCGCGAGCTGTTCAATCGGCTGATGCGTCGGACCGTCCTCACCGACGGCGAACGAGTCGTGCGAGAAAAAATACCACACGGGCAAACGTGCCAGCGCCGCCACGCGCAATGACGGTTTTAAATAATCGGAAAATACCAAATATGCCGACCCGGACGGTTGATAAAATCCGTCATAGACGATACCGTTCAAAATCGCTCCCATGGCATGCTCGCGCACACCGAAAAATAAATTGCGACCGTTTGGGTTCGTTGGCGAAAAATCGCCGCAATTTTTCAGATAATTGCCGACCGATCCGAATACATCGGCGCTTCCCGTGAGAACGATCGAAACTTTTTGCGCGTAAGCGTTCAACAATTCGCCCGCACACGTACGCGTTGCCTGCGGTTTCGTATCGCCCGTAAAGGATTGGAAGAAATTTTCGCCAACATTTGCCTTTTTCGCCAAACGCAACGCCTTCTCCGGTTCCGCTTCGCACCATGCTTCGAACGTTTCCGCCCATGCATTATAAGCCTTCTGCAACTTGGCAATACGCTTCTCAAAAAATCTTTTGGTCTCCTCGGGAATAAAAAACGGTTCCTTCCCGTCCAATCCCCATTTTTTCTTCGCCTCCGCCCCGTCCTTCAATCCCACCGCCCCGTGCGCTTTGGCGGTGCCTTCAACACTCAATCCGTAACCCGCAACGGTCTTTAACAACACGACCTTCGGCTTACCCTTCAACACCCGACATTGATCCAAAACCTGAGAAATCGCTCCGATGTCGTGTCCGTCCGCTTCAAACACCTCCCAACCGAGATCTTCGAACTTTTGCCGCGTATCTTCCGCCTGTGACACCGTTATGTCCGCATCGAGCGTAATGGAATTACAATCGTAGATAAGAATTAAATTATCGAGCTTCCACACACCCGCCAACGCGATACTTTCCTGCCCGACACCCTCTTGCAGACACCCGTCGCCGCACAAACAGACGGTGCAATTATCAATAATCGTGTACTCGGAAGTGTTACATTCGGACGCCAATTTCTTTTGCGACAACGCGATCCCGACGGCATTGCCGACACCCTGCCCCAACGGACCTGTCGTCGTCTCCACACCGGGCGTTACACCGAATTCCGGATGTCCCGTCGCCTTACTGCCGAACTGCCGCAGTTTTTTTAAATCCTCCAACGTGACATCGTAACCGCTCAAATACAAAAACGCATACAACAGCGGTGCCCCGTGCCCCGCGGAGAGAATGAACCGATCGCGATTGATCCAACGCGGATTTTTCGGCAAAAATCTCAAAAATTGCCCGAACAATACCGCCATACATTCGGTACATCCGAGCGGCATCCCCAAATGCCCGGAATTCGCCTGCGAAACCATGTCAAAACAGAGTGCGCGGGCGGTGGCGGGGAGGGATATCCATGTGCAATTATTAGATAGCAAGGCGAAAGAAAAATCCAAGCAGGAAGTTTGATTTACAGGGGATCGTTTGGGTAGTGAAGAACGAAAAATTAAAAAAAATCGTTGAATCACAATCAATACTTGTTACCAGCAACAGGCTATCTTTCACGCTAATACGGCAACGGATGCACCTCGCACAATTTCTTTACTTCTTCCCGAATTTGCGAATTACCGTCTGCGCATTGCGCCGAAAGTGTCTGTCCAATCCAATCGGCGATTTTCTCCATTTCCGGCAAACCCATGCCGCGCGACGTAACCGCCGCCGTTCCGATGCGCAAACCGCTTGTTTGGAACGGACTGCGCGTTTCGCCGGGAATCGTGTTTTTGTTCACGGTGATACCGTTCGCCTCCAGCAATTCCTGCGCCTGTTTGCCGGTTAAATGCGTATGAGACGGTCGCAAATCAACCAAAAATAAGTGATTGTCCGTCCCGCCACTGACTAAGGCGTAACCTTTTTGTTGCAGGCAGGATGCCAAACGGTGCGTGTTATCGATAATTTGCTGCTGATAACGCTTGAAAGAAGGTTGCAACGCCTGTTTAAAACAAACGGCTTTCCCTGCAATCACGTGCATCAACGGTCCGCCCTGAGTTCCCGGAAACACCGTTGAATCAACCGCCTTCGCGTAACGCTCTTTACAAAGAATTAAACCGCCGCGCGGTCCGCGGAGCGTTTTGTGGGTGGTGGTGGTGACAAAATCCGCATACGGTACGGGCGACGGATGCAACCCAACCGCCACCAAACCCGCAATGTGGGCAACATCCGCCATCAAATACGCACCGCATTTTTTGGCAATCGCTCCCATGCGTTCAAAATCAATGACACGCGGATACGCCGATGCGCCGACGGTAATCATATTCGGCTTTTCGCGCATGGCAACTTCTTCCAATTCATCGTAATCGATGTATCCCGTTTCGGGATTCAGGCCGTAATGCACAACCCGAAACAGCATTCCGCTGACATTCCTTTCGTAGCCGTGCGACAAATGCCCGCCGCAATCCAATCGCATCGTCAGCAGTTTATCGCCGGGCTTTAAAACCGAAAGATAAACGGCAACATTTGCCTGCGTCCCCGAATGCGGCTGCACATTGGCGTGTTCCGCACCAAACAGTTGTTTGGCGCGATCGATCGCCAATTGTTCCACTTGATCCACGCAACTGCAACCGCCGTAGTAACGTTTTTGCGGGTACCCCTCCGCATATTTGTTGGTCAAAATACTGCCGACCGCTTCCATCACGGCAGGGAGTGTAAAGTTTTCCGATGCAATCAACTCCAAGCCATCGTTTTGCCGACGTTTTTCGAGGCGAATGCATTCGGCGATCTCGGGATCCAATAACTCCAGCGATTGAGCCGGCAGCAACGGTAAAGGTGCATGGTCGTTTGTCGTCATAAAAAA
>JAEESJ010000038.1 GCA_016286235.1 Opitutales bacterium
CATTTGCCGGCGATAAAGCCGCAAAAACACCGCCGAACAACAAACACGCTCGCAACCTTTTGTTATTCATGTTGTTATTCATGTTGTTATTCATGTTGTTATTCATGTTGTTATTCATGTTGTTATTCATGAAAAAATCACCCTTCCCGAGGTTTTTATTGCCATCCGGATATTCTTGGTACCAGAAAAACCACCTTCTCCGTTATTCATGAGAAACTCTTTTCAGCTGCAATGCGTTAAAGGAACACTCCGCCTCCAGCTTTTGCGGATCGAAGGCGTTGGCGCGCAACTTTATCTTTTCGAGCGAAAGATACGGTTTCCGCCCGTAGACGCCCTTTTCGAACGCAATCAAATCTTCCATGGTGATATTTTCACAGTGCAACTGCAGGGTATGGGCGTCAAACATATCTTCCCGACGCGTGCTCGGCGAATCCATCGAATAACTCGCTTTGTAGGGACGAATAAGCGTTTCGACCTCGCCCGAGAAAGCCGCACCCGACAGACTTTTGGCGGGATCAATCGAAGAAAGCACTTTCTCCAGATTCCCGTGAACGGTTTCCTTGTTCTTGAGCCAAAAAAGCTGCTTTTCGGTTTTTTTGGAAACCGCCTGCCAGTCTTCCAGCAAACTTGTCCCCTGTTGAACACAGCTTGAAATCCAGAAGAACGCAACCACGCTCAGAAGCATGAAAATCAAAAACTTCTCGCGCCCGTTGCGCTTCGATAAACAATTTAAAAGTTTCATTATTGCTCCAATGTTTTGAATGCACTCGGCTTCTGTTCCTTAAAATCGCACGTCAGCTGAAACTTCGTGCCCTGGTCGGACGCGTGAACGTTGGCAACTTTCACGGATTCGAAATAACCGCTGTTGCGCAGAACCTTGGTATAATTTTCCACCAGCATCGCGCTTTCCGAAACGGCTTCCACCGTTGCGTTATGTAAATTGTCGATGGTCGCGCTCGTAAAATAAATTTTATCGGGACGAAAAGAATTCAATAACCCCAGCAATTCGAACGGACGCATCTCCTGCTCAACGATTGCCCGCATTTTCTGCGCTAAAAACTCTTCGCCCTCAACATGCTTCGCGACTTCCGCCTGGCGCTTGCACTCGCGCTGTTTTTGCCCCAGCATGAAGCTTCCGACCCAGAGAGCCGTTTGGCAAATAAATGTTATGAAAAGCGCCGCCAATGCCCACTTCATGCCTTTGTCCGCACGGCGCGCCGTCTTTTGCTGTTTTTTCAGCTTCAGTATAAGTGTTTTGTCGCGAACATCCGCCTGCCAAAGAACCGTTTCGGGCACGGTGACCGTCTTTTGCGCGCTTCCGCCTTGTTCCGCCAGCGTACAAACACAATCGCCGTCGTTGTTTAACACGGCGGATTGCAACATCCAGCGATGCTCCGAAGTGCCGACCGTCTGATTAAATTTCGGTGCTGACAACGATACTTCGGATTCGGATATGCAAGACGCCGGCTTTTGGTTGACGATCGTCGAAGCAAGAGAACCGCACATCAATGCGCAAGTTTCATCCGGCTGTGCGACAAACACACCGATTGCGGCACACGGCAAAATATGAACACCGTCGGTTGTTTCTCCGACAAAACCCTCGATGCGTTCCCGCAGACCCGAAAAATACAGCCACTGTGTCTTTTCGGCATTCAACGGCAAATATCCCCACGCCAACTGTTCAATCGGGAACGGAAAATTCGCGGTCACTTCGTTGGAAATTGCGTCGAAAATCTTCTTCCCGTCCTGTTTTTTGCCGACTTCGATCGTTTTAAAGATAAAACCGTCATCGGGAACCAGAACAACGCCGCTCCCCAAAAAAACCTTCGCCGATGTACCGTCACCCATCCTACTAATACGTGTTCTCCTTTAATTCTACCACAGACAATACCGATGCCGCAACTCCCTTTTTACCTTTGGAACTGCTTTCCCCTTCACAAACTTTGAACCGTGCCTGCAATGCAAAAGAGATACCCCCATCCTTCAGAGACAACCTCACTGTCAAAAGCGTCGGCTTCGTTGTCAAGATTTTTTCGGCACCGCCCTTCTTTTTCCCTTCGCCGTCTTCCGAAGACGACGCCGTGTGTCCGTGACCGAGCGCATCGATTTCCTGCAAATTCTTATAGCGGTGTTTCTCCTTGGCATTCTTTTGGTCAACACCCAAATGTTGCAGAACGGCATCCGCATCCAGCGAAACGCGCTTTCCGACCACCGCCAACACGTCGCGAGAAACGGCGTTGATGTTAATCGGCCAATCGGAATATAACGACGTACATGCCGCAAGCCGTTTCAGCTGTTTGTTCGGTTTCCCTTCTTTATCGAAAAACAACGTGCGGAATTTGTTGATCTCCGCCAACTGCAAGTAATTGTTGAGCCCCTTCGGAAACGTCGGCTTGCCGGCATCGTCGGATTTTTTCTTCTTTTCTTCGCCGTCGCCGCCTTCGTCGGAAGTTTCCTCATCGTCCTTTTTGTCCTTCTCTTTTTTGTTTTTGTCCTTTCCGTCATCGGGCGCCGCCGTTGCAAGCGGATTTTTTTCGATCAGCGTGCACACAACGGGTTTCTCTTTGAGCCATTTGGTGTATTCCTGCGCCAAAGCTTTCGCCTCCCACATGTCGCCGAACAACCGAAACAGATCGATTAGTTGCTTTTCATCCGAATGATTGAGCGGAATTTTACCCGATTCGTCGATAATCGTCACCTCCGCTTTTACGGTACCCGGCAACCGCATGCGTTGCACCGAAGCGGCTTTTTGCGGATCGTCATTATTCGCCAGCATCTGTTCCAGCTGGCAACGAACCACCTCCGATGCGTTGTACGCCTCATGGCGCAGGTCGGATTTGCCTTCCAGCTGAAGCTTCAACTGCATCTCTTGGCTGAGATTTTTCAAAAACGAGGTAACGATGACCGACAAAATCATCAATATCCCGAGTACCATGACGAGAATGGATCCCGAAAGGCGGTTTTGAGGAACAACTCTCATCGGCGTCCTTTCTTTTTGGATTTCTTGCCGCCGGAAGATTTGGATTCTTTTTTGACCCCCTCTTTATCCTCCTCATCATCCTTTTTGTCGGATTTTTTCTTGTCGGAATCCTTTTTGTCCGTCGACGGCTTGCCGGAAGCTTCCGCCATTTCAATCACGTAGGTGTTATTAAGATACAAACAGCGTGTTTCCGAGAAATCATCTTTGCGGAACGTTAAACGCACAACATCGGGGCGCACCCACGTCTTTTTGTCCTTTTTCCCGGAATTGTTCATCAGCCGCCGCTCGTAATCGTCGAGATTTTGAACAAACTGCCACCTGCCCGATTGCGGATCGAAAAAGCCATATTCCGTTTTAATGACGTAAGGGCTGACCAACAAACGTTGCGTCTTGGTCTTCCCCGTCGCTTCAACGCCCTCCGTTAAGCGCTTAGCGGCGATTTCGGGCTCCTCGCGAACGAGAAACAAACCCGAGGAATTGACCAGAAACGTTTCCCAGCACGGTTGTGATGACGCGCCCTGCGTGAACGGCATCGGCGTATTTTTCAAGGCACCGAGGGTTTTGACGTTTTCCTTCGGCAATTTAACGGTCGTTAAAAAAGTCGTTCCGACGTTATCTTTGTCGGCAACAACCGAAAACGTATCTGCTTCCTGTTGAAGGAAACGCATGCATTGTTGAACATGATCGCAAAAACGTTCGTAGGGTGTCGGTTCCGTTTGCCACGCCTGCATGAAAAACACCAGCATGGACATGGCGGATATGAGCACCACGCTCCCGATGCCGAGTGCCACCACAACCTCGACCAACGTAAAGCCCCGTTGTTTTTGACCATTCATGCCGTCGCGACCGTCCATGTTACGAACCTTTTTCCGGCATGACCGCCGCTTTTTCTTCGCTCGTCATCCAATCGGGACGATGCACAAAGAAAACTTCGTTTTTACGATCTTTGTTATCCCGGATTTGAACGGCGACGCGGTATAAACTCATCACCTTGCAAAATGCCGCCTTGCCGCTCCAACCGATTTGCGTTTTGTTGTCGGGCAGGTAAAACGTGTGCGTTTGCTCTACCTCTTCGCGCTTCATCTGCATCAATTGCGTGCGAATAAGTTGCAGGCAAAACGCTTCGTCATTATTGCCTTTGGGGAGTTTGGTTTTGCACAGCAGACCGTTGGTAAAACTCTGCGTCAATCCCGTGATGCTGACGGCAAACAACGCCAATGCGATGATGACTTCAATCAGCGTAAAACCGCTTTGTTTTTTATCCGTACGCGCAAAACCTCGTTGTCTTCGCCTCATAACTTACCACCGCGACGGCTCGCAGACACCCGTGAGCGGATCCAATTTATATTGCTCCCAACCATCCCCGAGATCCATATCCAGAAAGGTGCTTGCGAAAAATCCGTGCGCATTCACCGAAACTACGCCGTTGCCTTTCCCGGCGGTATCGGGGCGAAAGGTTCCGTTCTCGGTCAACGTCCCCGGATAAACGTGATACCACGTCGCGAATTGCGATTGCTGCTGTTTCGGCCACGGAAAATTGCTGACAACTTTCCCGCTTTTATCCTTCACATCCAGCCCTTTTTGAGAAAAATGCACCTCCGCCGGCTTATGATTTTTGGCGCACCAGAACCGTGCATAACGCAGGGCATTCGTCAAAATAACCAGCGGGCGTTTCTCCTCCGTCGAAAAGAAATTCTTCAAATTCCCCATGTGCATAGTGCCGACGGCGGAGATAATCCCCACCAGTCCGAACACGAGGAGAACCTCGACCAGCGTAAATCCGGAACGCGGATCAATCGCCGAACGCATCGGACGACCGTCCCGATTTCCAATTTCCGATATCATCTTCGTCACCGCTCTGTCCGCCCGGTCCCATCGACCAAAGGTCATAACCGTCGGGGTTATGTTGCCCGGGGCAACGGTACTGCAACGGATTTTTCCACGGATCCATCAACGACTCCTGATCCTTGATGTACGGTCCGTTCCAGCGTCCCCGTTTGCCGGACGGCGCTCTCACCAACGCCTGCAAGCCCTCCTGGGTCGTCGGATAACGCCCCATGTCGCTCATGTACATCATCAGCGGTGCTTCCATGGTTTTCGTTACCAGCATTTCCGCGACCTTCTTCTTACTGCCGCTGAAAAATTTCCCGTAGTTGGAAACCATCAGCAACATCAGCATGCCGAGAATGGCGATGACAACGATCAATTCCACCAGCGAAAAACCGCTTGCCTTATTGAATTTACGCACCCGAGACTTCATCATACGTCTCATTGTAAAACATTTGTGAAAAAAATCAACCGCCGTTTTTATGTCGGGACTTATTTTTCGGACAGATGCGGTATCAACGGAAGAACCTTCGGCTTTCGGAAAAATGATTTCGTTTCCGAACATTGGCGAATTTTTCGGCATTAAAGCCGAAATCGACACTATTTAAAAAAGAGGGGTTTCTATAAATTCGGGTTTGGCGCCATCGGAATCCGCCCTACCGCCGATGTCCGAAAAGATATAAGCCAAAATATCCTTGCTTACGGTTTCTAAGAAGAGATTTACATAACCGTTAGCAAATGCAATCAGCCCGTACTTGGAACCGTAAAGACCGTCTTCAGCCCATTGCCCGTTCGGCAATAAACCGCGGGTGTAGCAGACGGGTGCCCAAGGGTTGCTGTTTTGCGGGAGCGGATGCACAAAAATATAATCGAAGTCCGACTTTTTCAAATCGGAGGCGATGTAACCGTCCGAACCGAGGATGTTTTTCCTTTGGATGCCGTCTTTTCGTCTGATCGATTGATACAGTCTTATACTATTAATGCCCCCCAATTGTGCCAATATCTCTACAAGAGACATCGGATCTTTTAGTTTCTCAAAAATGGATGGTTGTACCGCTAAGATATCAGAAATTCTTGATACCAAAAACTTCATCTTTACTTCATCAGATGCAATACTTATATCAGTCTTTATGCGTTCTGCATTTTTGAAAACAATCTGGCTATAACCAACAACAATCGATGCTAACATGACCAACATGAGCACCCAGTGTACACGTTTTTTGCTAATAGTCTTATCCACAGATATCCACCCCATCATTAAGTAAGGTTTTGTTTGTTAAAAAAGTAAAATATTTTTTTTAAAAAATTGGAAATATGCGATGATCTGGCACATATGGAAGAGGGAAACTTTCTTTTTTTTTAATCTCCGCTCTGTTTTTGGAATTGGCAAATATGTAAAAACAAGCTTCAGTAAAGACTGAAATTCGTTTCCCTAAATGGAACATGCTCGATACTATACCTACGCTACAATTATGTCGCATTAAACTTAAACAGTGCAACACCGCCCTCCCGAAAAAGGTAATCCTTGCCTTTCGGGCGCAATTTACCTCCCTCGCGCGTACCGACAAAGCCGCTCCGCCTTCTTTTAAACAACCGCGATAAGTTGTCAGCGATTAAAGAAATTTCCGTAATTTTTCCTGAAAGCAGGAACTTCCAATATGACTTGCCCTGTGATCCATTCGCGCAATTTTGTTTTCTTGTCGGTAACATCTTTCTGAATAGGACTCACAGGTTCGCACACGACTGGATCTTTCGTTTCAGGCAAACGAACCGTCGCATCGGGAATGTTTTCCTCGGTCGTTGTTTGCTCGGGTAAATGTTTATAAGCCGAAAAATTTCGTTTAACGGGCGGAAGAGGGACGTTTGACCGCGACTGGTGCGACGGCGAAGGTGGTGCGTCCGTATTGCATTGGCGTCGGGTTGCTTTAGCCGGCTTGCCGATCGGGTTGATTTGTTTGCGAACCTTATCGGCGTCGGAATTGCCCGAAGGTTTCCGAACCGAGCCCGGGATCCGTTTGCTCCTTCCGGAAAGAACGGCAAGGACAACAATCACGCCCACCCATAGGGCGTTCGCAATATCTTCAAAATCCATCGCTTATCGATTTTTTGCCAATTCTTCACGCATGGCGGTATCGGCTTTCATGTTTTCAAGTTTATAATAGTCAATAACCCCCAATTGCCCTTTGCGGAAGGCTTCCGCCAATGCCAACGGAACCGCCGCCTGCGCTTCCACCACTTTTGCCTGCATTTCTTCCACTTTGGCTTTCATTTCCTGTTCCAGGGCAACGGCACTTGCGCGACGGATTTCGGCCTGTGCCTGCGCCATGTTTTTGTTCGCTTCCGCCTGGGATACCTGCAATTTTGCACCGACATTTTCACCGATATCGATGTCGGCAATATCAATGGAAAGAATTTCGTAAGCCGTTCCGACGTCAAGCCCGCGATCGAGCACCGTCTTGGAGATTTGATCGGGTGTTTCAAGAACCTGTTTGTAGGTTTCCGCCGAACCGATTGTGGCGACAATCCCTTCGCCGACGCGCGCAATAATCGTATCTTCCTGAGCTCCGCCGACAAACCGATCCAAATTCGTGCGAACCGTCACGCGTGCACGGACTTTAACCTGGATGCCGTCCTTTGCGACACCGTCGATGGTCATCTTGTCCTGAACTGCTTTCGGGCAGTCAATCACTTTCGGATTAACCGATGTATGTACCGCTTCAATAACGCTTTTCCCGGTTCCTTTGGTAGCCAAATCGATGGCACAGGCGCGTTCAAACGTCAATTCAATGCCCGCTTTGTCCGCCGCAATCAGAGCCTGAACCGTTTTCGACACATTGCCTTCCGCCAGATAATGCGCTTCCAGCTGATCCGTCGAAAGTTTGATGCCCGCTTTTATCGCGGCAATGCGACAGTCAACAATCAATCCGCAGGGCACTTTTCTCAGGCGCATCGCCACCAGATTAAGAATGCTGACATGCGCCCCTGCCAGCCAGGCTCTTAACCACACCGTAAAAAACGAGAGCAACCATCCCGCCGATACGATGATCAAAAGGGCAACAATCACGATAACCAAATCCCCGCCGCTCATGGCAGTATTATATCTTTTATTCGAGAAACAAAGCAAGGATAAGAGAGCACATTCAACCTCAAGTTCGTACAGGAACGAACCTCCAAAATCCCGCCGAACCGCGAATACAACGGTTGTTTCAAATCAAACGCCTTTGTTATGTCACGTTAAACTTAAACAGCGCAATATCGCCTTCTTGAAAAAGATAATCTTTACCTTCCAGGCGTAATTTGCCCTTTTCGCGCGCGCCGACGAAGCCGCCGTCGGCAACAAAATCTTCGTACGAAATAACTTCCGCCTTAATAAAGCCGCGCTGAAAGTCCGTGTGGATAATGCCCGCGCATTCGGGAGCCTTCATGCCGAGTTTGAAGGTCCAGGCGTGAATTTCCTGCGGTCCGGCGGTAAAGTACGACGCCAGCCCGAGCAATTTGTACGCCGAACGAATAAGCGTGTCGGCACCGCTTTCCCTTAAATTCAAAGATTCCAGGTACGCGCGTGCGTCTTCGCGGGAGAGTTCGGACAATTCCGCTTCCAGATGCGCCGAAATCACGCAGACAGAGGCATGCGAATTGCTTTTGGCGGAGGAAACATCGGGAACGGACGCGATTTTTTCCTTTACCGCCCGAACGTACGGATTTTGAGAGGGATTGCTCAAATCGCCCTCCGAGACGTTGCAGACGTAAATCACGGGTTTGCGCGTCAACAAACCGAAACTTTTCATCCAAACGGCTTCCTCTTCGTTGACATCAAACGTACTTGCCGGCTTTCCGTCGTTAAGGTGCGCGTATAAACGTTGCAAAAGCCGGTGCGTTGCAACGGCGGTTTTGTCGTTCGATTTTGCCTTTTTTGCCCACGTATCGACCTGTTTCTCCACCGATTGTACGTCGGCGAGGAGCAACTCGGTGTTAATGACGTCGATATCGCGGATCGGATCGACTTTCCCCATGGTGTGCACGATATCGTCGTCTTCGAAACAACGCACCACCTGAATAATCGCGTCCGTTTCACGAATGTTCGCCAAAAATTGGTTCCCGAGCCCTTCGCCTTTGTAAGCATCCTTGACGATACCGGCGATGTCCACGAATTCGATGGCGGCGGGAACAATCTTTTCGGTGTGTACCAGGCGCGCCAAAATCTCCAAACGCTCGTCGGGGACTTCCACGCAACCGACATTCGGCTCAATGGTGCAAAACGGGTAATTCGCCGCCTCGGCTTTGTGCGTACGCGTAACGGCATTAAAGAGTGTGCTTTTACCGACGTTCGGCAGCCCGACAATCCCGACCCTCAACATACCTTTCTTTTATAATCTTCGGACACAAAAGAAAACGTTATTTTCGCAACCAGACCTGTTCCGTTACCGAAAGAGTTGCTTGCGTTTTAGACGATGGGAACAAGGAATTTTGTACGTCTCTTACGGCATTTGAAGTTCCCAAATACACGGTTCTTTGCCTTCCGTTTGCTGTAAAAGATACAAACGCCCTTCGTACAACATCGGCGTCAGTTGCGTTTGTTCGTCCAAACGCAGCGGTTGTTTCGAAAAGGAATAGTGCTTGTCTTTGTATCGCAAGGTACCTTCGAAGCGGTTCGACAGAAGCGTTTCTTTTCCCAATTCCAATGTCAGCGTTTGACCGAGGCGATTGTCTCGTACGGTAAGCGTTTTTTGTGAAGCATCGACGTTAAGCAACGTGACGTCGTCGAACGTTTTGCCGATGTGTAACGAAAAAACACGTCCGTCTTCCGCTTTTAGCAGATACCGAATGTTTGTTTTTTCGCTTGAAAAGCCCTTATATATAAAGCGATAGGGAACGAAGCGAAATTCTTCCAAAACAAAGGGTTGGTTTCCTTTGACCGGAAGCGGTTGCAACCAATCGCGCGCAAACATATCGTTTGAAACGGTTGCGAACAAGAGTGCGGAAAGATAAAGAAAATGCTTCATGTACTTTGTTCGTTAAAAAACCGATCCGTTCCACCGCCATGAAAATTGCGGTGATGCTTCGTCCGAACGCCACGTTTGGTGGATTTGCAGATGCACGTTATCCTTAAATTCTTCAAAAGCAATCCCCAGTTCTTTACAGCGAAACGGCACCAACGACAGCGTGTTGGCGTGAAGCGTGGTGAGTACCAAAAATCCCGATAAACTCGCGTAAAATGCCGCTTTTGCGGTTTCGGCATCGCGTATTTCTCCGATTATGACGGCATCGGGATCCTGCCGCAACGTCCTCGTCAAAGCTTCTTCGAAGGTTAAATTATTTTTGACGTCGATGTCCGTCTGTACCCAATCATCGATTTCCGCTTCGACGGGATCTTCCAGAGATATCAGTTTTAAACCCTGTCGCGCAAACAACCGACCGAGCGCATACAAAGTCGTCGTTTTTCCGCTTCCGGTTGGACCGGAAAGTAAAATCATGCCGGAACGCTGCTTCGAAATTTCCGTTTCCAGAAACGCACGCAGTCGCGGCGGGAAATGAAGCGCATCGACTTGAAACGGCAACGTTTGTTCGTTCAACAGACGCAGGGTCAACGATTGCGCACCGCTGTCGGCAAGATAGGAAATGCGTCCGAAAATGATTTTGCCGTTTAAATCGTACCGAAAATGCCCCTCTTGGTTTTCGAAGGTTTCGCTGAAATTTAAATTTCCGAGCACAAGAAAGCTCCGCAACAGCAACAAACCGTTTTCGTAGGATAGCTCTTTCGTGTTTTTTATTGTGCGCGCGCAACGAAACGATACCGAAGCCGAACGCCCCGCCAACGCAACAAAACAGTCGGAAGCTTTTAACCGAATCGCCTCTTCCAAAACCCGTCGTATGTGAAGATTTTCGGAAATCCCGACAACATCCTCATCCCAAAGCGACGGTTCCGTGCAAAGCGTCCAGGCGTGCCCCGTTGCCCGTTCCAAATACGGCAGGCAGGAAACAAATTCAACATCTTCGACGCAAAGTACGCACCGATCGGGCGTTTCGCGAAAACGCAAACCGCAGGCGCGCAGAACCTCAAACGTCGCTTGAGGACGGTGCGGCGGAAGTTTTTTGAGAGCATGAAGCCGGCGATGACGCTTTATCGCATCCCGAGCATGCGCCATTCTTGTGATCGGAGCACGAACCGCACGAAGCATGCTGCTTGTAATCCGTTTCATAAAAGCCGCTCCCTTTGAACAAAATGCCGCATCCTTCGCCAATTTTTCGCTTCAAAGCCGATTTTCCGCACGCCGGACAAATTGTCCGTGCCGGTTCGCTCATGGAATGAAAAATTTCAAACGTTTGCCCGCAGGCTTCACACACATAATCGTACGTCGGCATACGTTTCTCTCTTGCGACATTCAGACGTTTTTGGCAAGGGAAAACGGTGATTCGCCACTCAGCCTTTTCTTATCTTGTCTTCTTCAGGCTTCAGCCACTCTAATCTATACGAACCAACTAAAGATAAAAACCTTATCCGATGTGGATTCTATAGGCACATTCAGCAATGTGAAGATTGTTTTCCGAATGTAACCTTGGAGAGCGGAAATTCTTTTGTGCAAAAATACTCCGTCAACTTCTTTACTGCGGGTGTCAAAGTCGCACCGTCTTTCGGACGGATAACCAATTCCCTCATTCTGCCTATAATTTCAATGTAAATAGGAGCGACGCTACCATTTTTTTCGATACAATCCAAGCACAATTGATTGCTCAACCAATCTGCAACTGTATGACAATGCAACATATTTTTACCATCGAAATACAGACGTTGATTAAGAATATAAGCCGTTATCTTTTGCAATGGTAAAAACCTATTCCACAAAATTCTCTTTGTACAATCCTCTTGCCAAAATGCCCCCGGCAGAGGATCGACCGAAGCACAAACCGTGTTGTATATTTTCTGGATGTCTATATCCCGAGTTAAGCGACTGTCTTCCGGATTCCGATGTCGCCATGTCTTCGCAAGCGTTTCATTCTGCTTTAAGATCGTGATTTTTTCGCCGCTTAAAATTTTTGGTATGAAACACTTTAGAAGCTTGTCTGCACATTGTTGATCTTTTACAGCTAAATCCTTCCAGGTGTCGGTCAATAAAACAGGAAATTTTTCTATGGCAACAATGGGTCCTTCATCGACTTTCGGTGACATCAGATGCATCGAGCACCCCGATTCCTGTTTGTTTTTAATCAAAGTCCACTGGCGCGGATTGGAACCGCGAAATTGAGGCAAAATACCGCCGTGCAAATTGACGCACACTTTCGGTATTTTCAATACCTCCGGAGGTAAAATCATGGAATAGTTGTGACTAATGAGAAAAGAAGGAGCAATTTTTTCTATCGACCTTATCCAATCCGTGTACAAAAAATCTGTTTTTTTCGGTTGAATAAGGAAAGGTACATGAAGCTCGTTAGCCAACGCATGAAGCTCTTCCCGATATTCCGGATGATTGCTCGCATTTATGATAGCGCAAACTTTCTCTTTGCCAAGGTGCGACAATACTTGTTTTACGCCCTCAACGTTACCAAACAAGATAACCTTCATCAGCCCCCGATGGTAGCGGCAAAATCCTCTTACGACAAAACAATTTTCTTTAAATCCGCTCCGTTCGCCTTAGGTGCGGATCGCTCAGGATAACAGCAGTCGTTTATTTAAACAACAGATGAGAAATGCAGTAATCCTGCGGCGGTCGATTCCGTTTGATATGATATACGCGAGCTTCGTTAAAAAACGGCGTACCTAGCCTTACCTGTTTATTCCTAAAAAGCCACATTCGGTGCCGTCGATTGCTTTAACGCGGCGCAAACGCCTGCGCCAGCCGCTCCATGTCCACTGTCATTGCGTTAAATTCCAGACGCGGGATGCCGAGTTGCATGCATTCGCGGCAGGTTGCGCTTTCATGATGCAACCGTTGCCATTTTTCCGGCGTCATTTCAAAGACGTTGCCGAGATCTTCGTCGACCAAGCAACACAAAACGCAACGACCGTCGGCATCGATGGTTAAATTGGGTGCCATGGGACAGCGGTTTGTCGGTTTCAGGTTTCCCATGCCGACACCCGTCAGCAAATCCCGCGCAATGTTGTTCAGATATTCCGTCGAAAGAGTATTTTGAAGATAATCTTTCAGTTTTTCCCAATCGTTGATGACGGCAAACACGGGATGACATGTGATGCTTAATGTTTTAGCGAAGTCGTATGCCGCCTGCAGCTCGTGCAAATTGAACTGATAAACGTGAAAGTAGATATAGAATTCACCGACAAAACCGTGTTGTCGAAAGGTATGAACGAGGATTTCGATGTTTTCCTTAATGCGTTCGAAATCAAAACGGTGAATTTTGTCGTATGACGCCTGACTGAAACCGCACATCGAAATTTTCACGAAACCGATATTCGAAGCATCGAAGGTATCGGGCAATTTCGGCAAAACGGCGGCGTTGGTGCTGAGCGCGACAAGGCAGTTTTCTTTTTTCGAAATTTCGATGATTTTCGCAAATTCCGGATGTAACATCGGTTCGCCCCAGTTGTAAAGGTGGATTTTTGTGTCCGCCTCAACGAAGCGTTGCTCTTTCAGATAACGCAAAATACGCTCAAACAGCGACACTTCGATGAATTTTTCTTTTTTGCCGCAAGGAATTTTGTTGCGGTTGCAAAACCCCGTTTGGCAGTAATAACACTGCGCATTGCAAACGTTGCAAATGTCAAACGCCAAATGTTTTTCGGTGTATTGCGAAAAGGTCGATGACGGTGGAGCGGCGGTCGGCATGAAATTCACTTGGATTTTCATAAAAAACACGGTTTCTTTCAAGACAAAAGGAGATTACCGAAGCGCATCGCGTTTTGTCGAATTGTTTCCGAATCCTGATTACGGCACAGTACCCGCCTCTGCCATTTGTTGTTCATCCCGCAGTATTTGTTGTATCCATCGTCGATGCGGACCGCTCAGGGCAACGGTATGCAGTTGTTGAAGCGAAAACCATCGGCAATTTTCAAAAGGCAGTGTTTCAAAAAACGCTTCCGAACGGTTTTCGTTCATCGACGAGTGCGGTTGATAGAAAACCTCCGTATAAATTGTATTCGTAACGGTACGTTTAGCGCGGAAGATTTCCTTTAAATCCCGGAATTGTGCCTTTCGTTCTTCCGTCAATTCGGGCAATTCCCATAACTGTTTGTTGCCGATAAGCGACGGTTCAAGTAATAATTTTTCGTCCCTTAAAGCCCACAGGCGATTGACGGTTTTTTTAAAGTGCGGTGTCGGTTGAAAGCGCGGGCAAACTTCGACGGTATGTTCCCGAAAGGCTTTGCAAAACGTTTGGCTCGGACAATGTTCGCAATCGGGTGTTGTCGACGTACATACAACGGCACCCAATTCCATCATCGCTTCGTTAAAAGTTCCCGCCTGTTCTTTATCCAACAATTTTTGCGCGTGCGGCGTCGTCCAAGCGATTGCGTCGGCTTTGGACGTAAAAATTGCGGAATAATTAAAAACGCGCGCCAGTACCCGTACGACGTTGCCGTCAACCGCGGCAATCGGTTCGTTCCAAGCGATGCTCGCAATCGCGGCGGCGGTGTAAGAACCGACGCCGGGGCAGGTCAATAAATCGCGATACGACCGCGGCGGATTTTGCACAAAGCGTTGCGCGGTTTTATGTAAATGCCGTGCACGTGCATAATAACCGAGCCCCGACCATTGACGAACGACGGCTTCAACGGATGCGGACGCGAGAACTTCAAAGTTCGGGAATATCGTCATCCAACGTTCAAAATACGGCAGGACGGTTTTTACCTGCGTTTGTTGGAGCATAAATTCGGAGACAACGGTTTTGTACAAGGATGAATTGCGCCGCCACGGCAAATCGCGCGCGTTTTGTCGGAACCAACGCAACAGTTTTTTCCGAAAATTACTCTCAAAATCGGGCATTTTCTGTTTCAACGTAAAATGTTTGCGTGTTTTTGCCAAAATTTTTCCCATAGAGAGCATTCCCGTCGGGTTTTCGTGTTTGGATTGATGCAAACGGGGATTTTTTTCCTAATAAAACCAACCATGGGGACGGTGCGTACGCTTTCGGCGACTTCTGCCGAGGAAAGTTTCGAACAGCTGCAAAATTGCATCCGTAAAGCACCTTCGTACGGCATCATCGTGCCGCAGACGCATTTTTTGGAACAATTTTTGCGATTTTATCCCGAATTCTCGCGCGAACGGCTTTATACGCCGAGTGCACTGTTAAACGTCTGCGGTTTGAAGTCCGTTCCGCCCGAGATTGCTCTGTTGTCGGAGCATTTCGACGAATTTGCCGATCCGTCGTTTTTGGAATTTAAAGACGAGACCTTCGAAACGTGGTTGAAACAACAATCGTATGCATTTTGGAATACCGCTTCGGAAGCGGTACAACCGCCGTTTGAACGTTGTATTTTGTTTGGATTTTCCAAAAGACAACAACAATGGATCGTGAGTGCTTTACATTGCCGCGAATGTTTTATTTTGCAACGGACATTTTCTCAAAATACATCTGCACATGAGTTGAACAATGTTTATCTTTATCCGCATCGAAATGTTGCGGACGGATATGCGTGGGTTGAGCGCGTGAAGACGGAACACCCGAATGCCTGCGGGATTTTGCTTTCGACCGTAACGGGATTTGAAACGTTATTCCGTAACCCGCCGCCGAAGCAATGTTTGGCGTGGTTAGATTGGCAGGAAGAGGGAACCGTCGGGAGTTTTTTGGCGCATGCACAAATGACGGTTGAGCTCGAAACGCTTCAAACATGGCAAAAGGATTGCGATGAAGCGTTTCGGGAGTGTCTGACGGAAAATTTTAACGTTTTGCGCGAGCATCTTTTGCAAAGCGGGAAAACATGGATTGAACCGTTCGTACGTTGCGATTTTCCTGCTTCCGCTTCCGTTGGCGATTATATAACTTTACTTCAAAACGCAAAGCCGCCGTCGGAATTTACAAACCTTTCCATTCTTCAAACATGCCCGTCGGTTGTGACCAAGCGCGCGTTTTTTTCGTATCTGCGACGTCTTTTGCAGTATCGTTCGGGCTTTGAAGCGGATGTATTACGGTGGGACGAAGCCGTTTTTCTGCCGATAAAAGAGAGCTTTGCTCCGCGGGCAATTTTAACGGAAGGGGCGCGGGATGCAGATGTTTTGTCGTGGATGACGGAAGTCGTTTCCCGTGGCGGTTTATTGCATTTGGGCGTGCCGTTGCGGGATCGAAACGGCGAACCGTTGAACCCGCTTTTAAACACGGAAAATTTGCAAAATACGGTGCCTTCGGAAATTGCAACGGCGGACGATCGAACGTATATAACGGTCAGCAATGCATTGTCTGTTGCGACAGGTGCATACGAACAACGTTCAAAATCGAACATCCTGCGTTTTTCGGAGCACGTTCGGGATGAAAAAACGGTTCCTTCGGACGTTCAAACGAGCCTGCAGGCAAAGGATATCCTGCGCATACCGAAAGAGTTTATTCGTTTTTCCTGTAAAAATTGGGAATACTTTCATCTCTGTCCGCGAAAAACATGGTTGGAGAGAATTTTAAAAGCCGTCCACATACCATTGCATCCGACGGTATCGAAGGCTCTGTTCTTGGGTGAAAGCATTCATGACAACTTAATCTTTGACCGCCAGCCACGCGATTTGAACGCATGGCGGGCATCCATACAACAGCGTTCCGATGCCCGTTGGGAAAAGCTTCGGCGGTATCATTCGAATTTCTCCTTTCTGTGGCAACGGCATCACCGAGCCTTGGAGTACAGTCTTACAATGGCGGAAGCGTGCGAGGAATTTTTGCACGACGGTTGGCGGCTTTATTCCGAATACGTTTTGCTGAAAGAAAGTCTATATACAGGGCGTATCGATCTGTTGGCGGTGCATGAAGGAAAACAAAAAATTGCCGTCATTGATTACAAATCGGGACTCAATGAAAATTTTTCGCCGAAAAATCTGCAATCGGGTTACGGTTGGCAACTGTTGCTGTACGGACAGGCGATGCAAACGCTGTATCTGATGTACGAGGTTGAATTGCGGATGATACTGCGAACGGGAGAGGCGAAAAGTCTGCGTTTGGATGAAGTCAATGATGCTGTTTCGGAAATGAATGCGTGGATTTCCGATTTTCAACAATCGGGTTTGTACGAAGCATTGCCGGATGAAAAAGTCGAAACGTTGCCGTTGGCGTTCGTCGGCGGAAAAACACGCAGGTATTGATGCATTATTCCAACGGCAGGGGCTTCAAAATTTCCCGAAATGCCTCCGTCGGGAAACCGGAAACATTTGTTTGCGAACCCTGTAAATGCGCGAAAGTTTGCGTCAGCGGATGGCGGATGGTGTAGGAACCTGCGCTTTTTAAAGGGTTCACTTCTTCCAGGTAGGTATCGATGAAATCATCCGTTATCGGGTCGAACGTAACTTTCGTCTCAACGGTCGTCGCATAACGAAAATTTGCCGCTTTACAAAGAATTTCCAGTCCAGTAACCGCCGAATGAGTCTTTCCCGAGAACCGCCGCAACATGTTCTTGGCGTCAGTACGATCCTTCGGTTTATGGAAAACGGTCGAACCGAAGATAATGACAGTATCCGCCCCGATTACCCAAGCATCGGGAAATTGTTCCGCAACAAAGGATGCTTTCAGGTGTGCATTGGTTTGCGGCACCCAAACGGGCGGGTTGCCACCAGGCTCACGCACCTCGTCAACCTCTGGCGAGATGCACCGAAATTCGGGTAAAATTTCCGAAAGCAGACGTTTTCGTTCGGGAGAGGAAGAGGCTAAAATCCATGTGCGTTGCATAAAAATACTTCGTTGTCACTAAGTTCGGCATTTCCCTGCGAAGAAAGGAACGCCGTCATCTTCTAGCATCCGTTTGTTCGAATTGCAACCTTAAATGCTCGTTGTTTGCACGAATTTTCAATAACAACCTTGTTCAAAGTTAAAAGTTTTGGACTGTGTAAGTTATTTTGCATGCGCCAATCCCACAAACGACATTCGACGACCGCACGCGTATTCCCGCTTTTAAAACCGCGTACTTTATACTTATGAACCGCACCTGCAACTGCCGTTCGTGTATTTGCCGTTGTCGGATGAACTTCCGTTGCCGCAACAGCCGCAGGAGGCTGAATTTCTGTTGTCCGTGTCGGATGTTGCCGGTCGGGTTAAAGCTTTCAGAAACGCATGCCACGCCAATGTTGCGCATTTAACGCGCATCGGAAACTTACGCACACCGAGCAGGGCTTCCAGTTCACCCAAATTGTCGGGTTGCGTCGCCGTTGCATCATTGAGCCACGCCAAAACGCCCCGCGCATCTTTTTCGGCATCCGCCGCGGTTTGACCTTCCAATCGCAACGTCATCAACGATGCCGATGCTTTGCAAATCGCACACCCTTGACCCGTAAAGGAAATTTCTTGTATGCGATCGTCTTCGATCCGCAAATGCACGGTGATTTCATCGCCGCAGAGCGGATTGTGACCGTGTGCCGCGTGCGTCGGTTTCAGCAGGGCATAAAAGTGGTGCGGTTGTTCGTTGTGCGCCAGCAACACATCGCGGTACATTTCGAGCGAATTCATCTTTTAAAACCTTATATAATCATCCGTTGCGGTTGAACCGATCGTTTGAGATTTCTGCGCCCGTTCCCGAATCCGAGAAAAAGGCATGTACGAATAAACGCTCCTCGTCGAATTTCATTTCTTAAAAACTTCAACCGCGCGCTCCAACGCCACTACCAAACGATCGACATCTTCGCGCGTATTGTACAACCCGAACGAAGCGCGCACCAGACCGTTCGGGTAACGGAGGCGTTTCATGAGCGGCTGACAACAGTGGAAGCCGGCGCGTAGGGCTATGTTTTCGTCGCACACGAGGCTTGCGATGTCGTGCGGATGCAGACCGTCGACGAGAAACGAAACCACCGCCGTACGTCGGGTCGGGCAGGGCGCAAGGTGAATATACGACAACGAGGACAGGGCATTCTCGGCGTATTGAACGACATCTTCTTCGTGTTTCGAGAGTGCTTCCCAATCGAATTGCCGCAGGTAGTCGATGGCGACACCGAAGCCGATGATGTCCGCGATCGGCGGGGTGCCGGCTTCGAAACGGAACGGAACCTCCGCCGGCGTAAAGCGATCGATTTCAACCGTTTCCATCATCGTCCCGCCGCCGTGATAAGGCGGCAGGATTTCCAATAATTTACGTTTGCCGTAGAAAAATCCCGCTCCCGTCGGACCGTACGCTTTATGCGCGGAACCGACCAGAAAATCGCAATCCAAATCTTTTACATCGATCGCAACATGCGCCAATGCCTGCGCCGCATCGACGACAACCAACGTACCGTTGGTATGCGCGCGTCGGATGATATCCTTCACGGGCGGGATGAACCCGAGAACATTGGAAAGGTGCGAAAACGCGAGGAGTTTTGTTTTCGGCGTTAAAAGTTCCTCCAGACGCGACAGATCCAAACGTCCGTCTTCTTCCAAACGCCACCCTTTAATCCGAATGCCGCGCTTGGTTTGTTGCATCTGCCAGGGGATTTGATTGGAGTGATGTTCCAGTTCGGTGACAATAACCTCGTCGCCCGGCTGAAAGTACCGTTGCCCGATGATTTCCGCCAGGGCATTCAGGGCTTCCGTTGCACCGCGCGTAAAGATAATCTCCTCCGCCGCATCGGCGTGAATAAAGTCTGCTAAACGTTTGCGTGTGCCTTCGTAGGCTTCCGTGGCGCGCTGCCCCCATTCGTAATAACCGCGGTGAACATTGGCGTTGTAGTTGGTGTAAAAATCCGTCAGTGCATTAATCACACAACGCGGTTTTTGCGTGGTCGCCGAATTATCCAGCCAGACAATCGATTGACCGTTGGAATTGCAGTGAGAAAGCGACGGAAAATCATTACGGATGGACGAAACTTCCAACGGTCGCTTCAAATAGCCTTTATTTCCAGCTGTCGCCGCCACCCTTCCCATTGCCTCCGTTTTCTTTTTCGGGGTTTCTGCTGTAAAAACCTCCGCCGTCTGCTTCTGCCTTTTCCGAACCTTCAAAACCGCCCCCTGGCTGCCCGACAAGGATTCGAACCTCGACTGAGTGGACCAAAACCACGTGTGCTACCGTTACACCATCGGGCAAACAATAATCGCCATGCATCATCATCTGTCCGTCGGGTTCGTTTGTCAATCCGTTTCCGGCGATAATAACCTGCCTTTGAAGCGATCAAACCTTGCAAAAAGATCATTTTTCGGTACTTTAAAAACGAATGGAAAAGTTCTTCGGGAAGCTGGCGATGGTGACAACGCTGATTGGTCTGATACCGCAAATTGTTAAAGCTCATAAGACCAAATCAATGAAGGATGTTTCGCTGTTCATGCTTCTCAACTGCTGGGTGTGTACGCTTTCGTGGCTGATTTACGGGATTTGCATCGCTTCTTCGGAATTGATTTGGAGCGAGATTTTTTGCCTCATTGTGACCACGATCTCGGTCATGCAGAAAATGGCGTATGATCGTTGATGAAGGTCGTTACCGTTCGGTCTTGTGCCTCGACGGTGAACTGCCGCTTGAATTTTTAAAGCAAACGCGTCTTCCGTTGATTGCTGCGGATGGGGCGGCGAACCGATTGGTCGAAAACGGTTTTGAGCCGTTTGCGATTGTCGGGGATTGTGACAGCGTACGTGCGGAATTGTTGGAACAATACCCGCATGTTTGCGACCGTTCGCAGGAGACGACGGATTTCGAGAAAGCGTTTGCGTACCTGAAAAAAGAAAATTTACTGCCGACGATTGTCGTCGGCATAAGCGGCGGTTCTTTGGATCGAATTCTGTCGAATGTTTTTATTTTTTCCCAAACCGATGCCCTTTTTCTGTCGGATACGTTGATCGGGTTTGTACTGACGGGAAAAAGAACCTTCGATTGGGTAGTTGATACAAAAGTTTCGCTGTTCGGCTGTCCGAGCGCAATTGTGACATCGCACGGTTTAAAGTGGGAACTCAACCGCACGGAACTGACCTTCGGCGGTTTTCAGTCGTGTTCAAATCGCGTTCAAACGTCGCCACTGACCTTGGAGGTCGAAGGGAAAATTTTGGTGTTTGCGTATCGCTGTATCGTGAAAGATGCGGGAAGTTTATAAGCGTAAAGACCGAAAATGTACCCTTTTCGGGTGATTGTATCTTAGGCCGTCCGCGGCTGCGGTTTGCGCAGCGTCAGCAGGAAAAACAGACCGCCGATCAAACCTGTGACGAAGAAACCGGTAAGGACGGTATGTCAGCCGAAATTTTTTGACAAAGCCGCGATACCGATACCGCCAGCGAACGATCCGAGGTAGCCGGGAATGCAGGTAAATCCGGCGGCGGTCGCTACGGCTTTTTTGGAACCGAATTCCGCCGACATCAATGTGCAGAGCGATTGGGCGCCGGAAATGCAAAAACCGATGCAAAACCAAACCGTTGCGTGGATGATGCGCGCCGTAAGCGAACCGTCGAAAACGTTCACGGAATGACAGATGCCGCAGAGCGCTGCCGTACCGCCGGCAATCCACATCGTCATCGCACCGCACCAACCGCGTTTTCCCGGCATGTACTTATCCGTGAACCAACCGACGAAAAAAAGCACCGAGAATGGCACCGACTTCCGTGATCGACATAATGATACCGGCTTCCGAAACGGTGCAGCGTTGCAATTGAACCATCATCACCGGACCCCGGTAGCGAATTCCCGAAAGCATAAAGTAAATGAAAAAATTCGCAAAACCTGCCATCCACAGCCGCGTGTTGCGAAAAATGTGTTGCATCAGTACGTCCCAGACAGGTTCCGTCGCGGAAGTTTCTTCGGATGCGACTTCATCGGATTGCGTTCCTTCTTTCAACGGCGGCAAACCGATGTCTTCGGACGCATCCCGCAGACGTTCCCGCAACAGAAACGAAAACAGCAGGCAAAGTGTTCCGGGGATAAAGAACAAGTATTGCCAATCGCAATGTTCCAGTAATCGACCGCCGATGAGGTATGTAAAAGAGGAGCCGATCGGACCGGCAATGTCCATAAGTCCGCAAACGGTTCCAGGCTCTTTTTGCGGGAACCATCGGGTCAGCGTTTTGACGACGGCGGGAAACCGACGGATTGCGGCACGGCACTGACGGCATACAGCAGCCCGTAGAACCACGCCGTGCGACAAAAGCCCGCCGAGAGATTGATCAGGGCGACCGTCAATAAACCGATGGTCATAAACCGACGCGCACTCGAACGGTCGCAGGCGGCTCTGGCGATAAATTTTGAAAATCCGTAAATGACGGAGTATGCGGAAAATGCCCAGCCGACGGTTTCCATCGAAAACGGGCACTGTTCGGAGGCGCGTAACAGCGTAAAATTACTGCGCATCACGTAATAACAGGCGTAACCGATGATGAGTGAAACGACCAATCGAATGCGCTAGTAACGGTAGGATGGTTGCAGTGTCTGCATGAGAAGTGTAGACGATTGGATACGTTCACCCTCGAACGAGTGCACAAATATCTCCATAAGCACTTTACAGATACCTGTAAAGGATTGCGACGGATCGGTTATGAAACTTTTTCGGGTTTATGGCGCGAATGCGCGGACGGTGTCAAAAACAACGCAAAATCGCCTCCGTTTTTTTACAAAAGAAGGTAACGGCACCCGATAAGGATGACGGTATCGTCTCGAACGCCCATCGTCGCCTATCTCGAAAGTGTTTCCCTTTTCGTATCCCAAAACAACCGAAGGCACTTTCGAAGCGCCTTCGATTTCCTTCAATGTTTTCCAACGGTTTTTTAAAGCGCAATGCCCGCCTTTCCTAGAACTGATACGTCAGCCCGACTTCGGCGGCATGCAGAACGTTTTGCTTAAAGGTGCTCTTCTATTCCACATCGTCTTCCGTTGCGGATATTCTTAAATCTTCCGGCAACCAACGCAAGCGGTAACCAAGGCTTAACGTCCAACAGCCGTTCAAATAAACACCGAATCCGGCAAATCCCTGTCCCGGAAAACGCCATTTGGACGCATGTATTTGGGAATTGTTACTCCAGGCTGCCGGTACGGTTCCTTCTTCGTAATCGTTCCCGATCAGCGTTGTCCGCACCAGCCTGGCGCCGATACCGCCGTACAAAAATAAACGTTCGGTGCAGTCGCGGCGCAACGTGACGTTGCAGGCACCGAAGAAATTTTCGAATTTTCCGTTACCGCTGCATTTTGTCATGTTAGCGGCTGTTACGGGCGGATCATACGTATGATCGATATGCAATTTCTCCGTAAAATATCCCAGTTCCAACCCAATCTGCAGGCGATTGTTGCAACAGGAGACGCCAAATTCGCCCGAACCCGACCATGCGTTTTTGAGGGACTTCTTTTTCGCTCCAATCGACGATGCTGTCCGCCTTTTGGTAATACATTCCTTTCCCGAACGCCCAACCGCCGCGTAACGTCGCATACGGACTCCACTCTCTCCCGCAATCAACATCCGCATTTCCTGCTCCCGATGCAACGGAAACGGACGACGCCAAGCCCAACAAAACAATACCCGACAGTGGAACGTGCTTTGTATAAACTTAATATAACGTTGTGAGAAATAGATGTCAAAGTGTTTTTTTGAACCGACAAAAACGCCGGATGATATACCCGATACGTGCGGTTATGATATCCCGAGTACGGGTGCGATGTGTTTTTTAAATGTATGGAAGCGGCGGTATTTCTCCGTATCTCCAAAAAATCAATGTTTTTCGGTAAAACCGCAACCCTGTTGCCGCAGACGGTACGGTTGCCGTTAAATACGAAGTACTTTCATGGGTTTTTTAAACGACCATCGGCGTCAAAAACACGATTTTAAATCGATAAACACGTCCTTCTTTCTCATTATCCCGCTGTCTTCGTTTGTCGACATATGTTCCGTTCTTCGTGGAAAGTGAACATCGGAGCATGTCCGTGTATCGGGTACGGAGGATATCTGCCGTTTCTCTTTTCGATTGCGACAAAAGCCCTGTTTTTTCATCATTTCCATGGTGGGACATCGTTGGATTTTTCTTCTGGCGTGGCGTTATTTATTCCCGAAAAAGCACTTCGGAACGTTTTTTACGTGGATGTCGACGGCGGGGATTGCGGCGGGTGTCGCGTTGTTGATGATTGTTTTGAGCATCATGAACGGTTTTGATACGCACATTGCCAAGAAGCTGATTCAAATCAACGGCGCGATTAAAATCATCGCAAGGCGTCCGATTGCAAAGGATGAAGCTTTTTTGGAAAACATTCGACGGTTGCCGCACGTGAAGGCGATTACGCCGTATGTTGCGGGTATTTCCATGATGCAGGTCGGCGAGCGCGTTGCATTGCCGAAATGCCTCGGCTTGGAGGTCTCTTCCGCAGCTTCGGTGTTGCCGCTGGAACGGTTTCTTACAAAAGGATCGCTTAATGGTTTAAAGGATGGCGCGTGGGTAAGCGAGTCGTTGGCACACGAATGCGGTTTGGGCGTCGGCGATACGTTCGAACTTTATTCGCCGCTGGCATTGGAAGCCATGAGAAAGGAAGAACTCCTCTTACCGCGCGAGATAACGGTTGCAGGGCTGTTTAAAACCGGCTGGGCGGAGGCGGATCGTTCGACGGTGCTGTTGCCGCTGGAATTGTCGCAGGAATTGTACGCCCTGTCGGATAACGTGCACGGTTTCAGCGTCGAAGCGGATCGTAACTGCCTGGCGGAGGTGTGTCGTAACGTCAACGACCTGCTCCCGCCGGGGTTGGTTGCCTACACCTGGAACACGCTCAACGCGGATTTTTTGTATATTTTAAAACTCGAAAAAGCCATGTGTTTCTTTGTCTTATTGTTCGTGGTGGCGGTGGCGGCGTTTTCCATGAGCAGCGGTTTAATGTCCGCCGTGGTACGGAAGCGGCGCGAATTAGCCCTGTTGCGTACTTGGGGAGCGACGAAAACGGCTCTTTCCTTGTTATTTGGTCTGCAAAGTCTGGTGTTGGGAACTTTGGGGCTGTTTGTCGGTTTTTCCGCTGCCGCCGTGATTTTGCACGAGCGTAATGCCATTGTGCGCGGATTGACGGGTTGGCTGTTGCCGAAAGATGCGTTGTGGAATTTTTACGATGTAGAAACTCTGCCTGCCGTTTGGAGCCGACAGGATATGCTGTGGATTGCGCTTTTGACGTTGGTGATGACGCTTTTGGCGAGTTTGCTACCGATCGGTCGCATGTATAAACTGCCGTTTGTACAGAGTTTGCGGCGAGGATAAACGGAAGAATATCGGAAAAAACGTCGTTTGAAGGAAAAAGCGGGCTTGAAAGATTTGCCCGCGCAGGCGTAACTTTAAAAGAAATGGAGGCTCAAACCGAAGCGACGACGGAAGTACGTAAGCCGATCTCTGCCGCACCGTTGCTGGCGGTCGAAAATTTATCTAAGCGTTTCGGGACACAGCCGTTGTGGCAAAACGTGTCATTCACGTTGCAAAAAGGCGAAAGTTTGTCGATCTGCGGTGTGTCGGGATCAGGCAAATCAACGCTCTTGCTGGCGATCGGCGGCTTGGAAACGGTTCAAAGCGGAACGGTGACGTTCGACGGGCGTCCCGTCGTCGGCGGGCAACGGGCACATGTCGAAGGCATCGGGTACGTATTCCAACATTATCATCTCATCGAAGAATTGACGGTGCGGGAAAATCTGCTGTTGCCGTTTTCGATACGCTTCGGAAGCAAACAAATGCCCGACATTTGGGATGAAGTCTTGGATTTGTTGGGGTTAAGGGAATTTTTGGATCGTTTGCCGACGACCTTATCGGGCGGCGAGCAACAGCGTGCGGCGTTGGCGAGGGCGATATTGGCAAAACCGAAACTCCTGCTTGCGGACGAACCGACCGGCAGTCTGGACGAAGCAACCGGTACGTGCGTGATGGAGTTGTTACTGCGTGTTTGTCAAAGGTTTTGCATGAGTTTAATTTTGGTAACCCACTCTGCGATGTTTGCGGCGCGGACGGATCGCCGAATGTTACTCAAGGACGGTTTTTTGCGCGAACAAACGGCGTAAAGCGGAGCGGTTTTGCGAAAATAAGTACGAAATGTGTCAAAAAAACTTTAAAAATCGGTGTTTCCCGAAAATATTTGTTTCGGTAAAATATGTGTAGGACACGAATGCTTTTTGGGTTATTTGAAAAAATTGCGTTTTTTTCGACACTGTATCGGATTTAAATGGAATTGAAAACAAAAGTGAATATGAGCGAACGCGTTACCTGCGGCGTTATCGGCGTCGGATACCTGGGAGCGCACCATGCGCGGCTGTATTCGGAGCTTGAAAATGCGGAACTGGTCGGTATTTTCGATACGGACACGCTGCGCGCAAGGGTGATTGCCGACCAATACGGATGTGAAGCGTTCCCGTCCGCGGCGGCGTTGGCGAAAAAGTGCCGCGCATTGAGCGTGGTGACCCCGACGACAATGCATGCGGCAACGGCAATTCCTTTATTGGAAGCCGGCTGTCACCTGTTGGTCGAAAAGCCGCTTTGTACAAGTTTGTCGGAAGCGGAGGCGATGATTGCGGCGGCGGAAGCGCATCACTGCATTCTGCAGGTCGGACACGTGGAGCATTTTAACCCCGTAAGCGGTTATTTGGAAAAGCACGTTCGTGCGCCGAAATATATCACGGCGGATCGCCTGTCGCCGTTTCCGAACCGCGGTGCCGACGTCGGCGTCACCTTGGATTTAATGATTCACGATTTGGGCGTTGTTCTGCAACTGGTGAAGTCGCCCGTTCGTTCGATCGAAGCCATCGGCATCGGCGTTTTGTCGCAAACCGAAGACATTGCCAATGCGCGCCTGCATTTCGAGAACGGTTGCATCGCGGATTTTAATACCTCGCGCGTGAGCACCAAAAAGGAGCGCACGTTGCGGATTTTTCAGCCGGGCGGCTATTTGTCGATGGACTTTATGGCGCAAAGCGGGCATCGCGTTTGGAAGGAAGCCGGCTGTATCCGACAAGAGGCCATTCCGCTACAAAAAACGGAACCCCTGAAAGCGGAATTAAAATCCTTCATCGATTGCGTCCTGCATGCGCACACACCGAAGGTGGACGGTTACATTGCGCGATCGGCATTGTCGGTGGCGTTGGAGATTACACGGCAAATCCAAAGCAAGGGTTTGGTGTCGTAAAAAAGGGATTGGCGTCGCATTTACATCGGTTGCGTTATCTGTTTTTTCAAACGAAATGCAACGTTATTACGGTTGTTGCCTGCCTGAACCCAAATTGTTTTGCGCCATTGTTACCGTGCATTACCTTAAAACCAGATGGCGGATGTATTGGTGGTTGCCGGCGAACCCTCGGGAGATTTGCACGCATCCGTTTTGGTGCGGGAATTAAAAGCGAGGCACCCGAACTTGTCCGTTTGCGCCGTCGGCGGGTCGAACCTGCAAAAAGCCGGCGCGCATCTGCTGTTCGACATGATGTCGTTGTCCGTCGTAGGGTTGGCGGAAACCCTGAAACACTACGGAACGTTTGTGCGATTGCTTCAATGGCTGGTACGTTGGGTGCGCGTTTATCAGCCGAAAGTGATTTGTCTGGTCGATTTCCCGGGGTTTAATTTACGCCTTGCGCAGGCATTGTATCGGGCGGGATTGAGCAAAAAAGCGGGCGGTTCGACGTATATTTATGGCTACATTGCGCCGCAGATTTGGGCATGGAAGGCGCGGCGTCGGTTCAAAATCGCGCGTTGGTTTGATGCGTTGGGCGTCATTTTCCCGTTCGAAGTTGCGTGTTTCGCCGATACAAATTTGAAAGTGAATTTTGTCGGTCATCCGCTGTTGCGACAGAAAAATCCGTTTCATTACGACCCGAACGGTTCGCTGTTGCTGTTACCCGGGAGTCGCCTTGGTGCCGTGACGCGTATTTTCCCGCTGTTGAAAGAAGCCTTCGGGTATTTGAAGAAAAGTCATCCGTGTCTTCGCGCGGTTGTTCCGTTTCCGAACAACAATATCGGTTCTTACATTAAGAAAAATCTGTCGCCCGACGTGTGCGCTTGTCCGCTGTCGGAATTCGACAACGGCGTTTGCGGCGCGCTGATGTCCTCGGGAACGGCTTCGTTGCAAGTGGCTTTGGCGGGCATCCCCGGAGCGATTGCTTATCGCGCGCATCCGATGACGTTTTTTTTCGGGAAACGCCTCGTAAAAGTTCCGTACCTGACGATGGCAAATTTACTGCTTAAAGAGGAAATTTATCCCGAAATTCTGCAGGATACGCCGTTGCAGGCAACGGTCGCGGCGCAACGGATGGCAACTTTTTTGGAAGATCCGCAAAAGGCACGCGTTCGCTTTGAAAACGGAGCGCAACGGCTTAAAGAGATGCTGTCAACGCCTCCGAAACATTCGGCTGTCGAGGATGTGGAGCGGCTGCTCGGAATTGGGAACGA
>JAEESJ010000039.1 GCA_016286235.1 Opitutales bacterium
CGTTGCGAAACATTTGCGCCGACGCACTGCATCATATCTTTATCGGCACTGGCAATGATCGCTTTGGAATTTGTTTCTTCCGCAAACGTACACCAGGAACCGATCAAATCATCCGCCTCAATGCCTTCTTGTTCGCAACACAACATGCCCGACAAGGTCGTTGCCTGTTTAATATACGGCATTTGCACCTTGAAATCGTCCGGCGTCGGCGCGCGATTGCCCTTGTAATCAGCCGCCAGTTGAAGCCGTTTTTCGCAACGTCCGCCGTCAAAGCATACAATCGTTACATCGGGCTTCGATTGAACTTCCAACATTCGCAGCGAATGCAAAAAGCCGTAAATCGCCTGCACCGGCATCCCCTGTGCATTGGTTAACGGCATCACGCCGTAAAAGCATCGAAACGCCAAATTGTTGCCGTCAACCAGAAGAAATGTTTTTGCCATCACTGCTTTTATAAATAATCAGACAGCGTCTTTTGTGCAATCGTTTCTCCGTTTATCGTAATGGTTACAAACTGCACCCAAAGCCGAATACGCTTGACGAAATCGTTGTATTCGACAGAATAAAGCCTGTTGATGGGTGAAGAGAAGTTGGAGCTTGAAGGCAAGGTAGTTGCGGCGTTATCGGGGAATACCTTCCGGGTACAATTAAATCACAATCAACATGAACTGTTGGCGCGTTTATCGGGAAAATTGCGAAAGAATTTTATCCGTATCGGTGTCGGAGATCGCGTGAAGGTCGAAATGAACCCGTACGATCTGACGCAAGCGACGATTTGTTTCCGATTGAAGGAGATGACGACGAATGTGAATCCGCCAAAGCGCAGTTTCGGACCGCGGCACGGGGCTTCGCGGAAACCGAACGCGCCGAAACGATAAGTGTAGCCGCCGTTGGTTTGCGGATTATTTTGAGGATGCGGTGTTATCTCAAACGTTTTGTAGGTGGTTGCGTGTTTTGACTTGTTCGGGAAGGTAATAATGCGTCGTTTTCTCAATTTCTCAAGTTCAAAGGGGGATTTTCTCAATTTTGGCGTAGTTTTTGCTTGACTTTATATATTAAATTTGATAAACTATTTATCCCTTAGAAATTCCACCTGGAAAGATGAAACAGTAAAGCGTTACATTTATTTAATGCTTGATGAATTGTGTATTGGTTCGACACGTTTCGTATCAGGAGTTTGAGTATCTCATGCCTGTTTTTAAAAAGCGCAACATATCGTTTCCCATCAATTTCCTGAGTTCAATGAATAATTTCAAACGCCGATGATTTTTTAGCTCGATTTTATGTGTTAAATTTAATAAAATTCGGTATCTCAAAAATCTACAGATAAGACAGCAATGCGTTACATATATATGTGATATCCGTCGTTTGGCGCGTATATTTTTTTAAGCTTTCTGCCGGATTTTGAACAAAAACAGCAAAACTTCGAGCAAGGGAACCTCAGCGCGTACGCTTTCTCGGACGCACTGCCAATCGCAACGAAGGTTCCTCTTTCTTTTGTTTTCTTGCCGGATGTTCGTCGGATCCGAAAAAATGTTGCTCAATCATGCGGCACCAGCAGTGATAAATCGGCAGATGTAATTCCTGTATTTTGTAGGTTTCGTCTTCGGGAACACACACGCAAACATCGCAAAGTGCTTTCAACGCGCCACCTGATCGTCCCGTCAATCCGAGCACTTTCATGCGTTTGGCGCGCGCCACACGAACGGCATTGAGAATGTTTTCCGAATTGCCAGATGTACTGATCGCCAGCAAACCGTCGCCCTGTTTCCCCAACGCATACGTTAATTGAGCAAACGCCCACTTCGGGTCGCAATCGTTGCCGAAAGCGGTATAAAGACCGATGAAATTCGACAGCGGAATTGCCGGAAGTGCATGTTGCAAGTGACATGACAACTCTTCAGGTATATCGATAGGCGGTTGTTTAATCATGAACGCTTTCAACCATTCGCCGGCAATATGATCCGCATCCGACGCACTGCCGCCGTTGCCGGCAATCAACCACTTCCCCGATTGCTGAAAGCCTTCGCGCAACAGATGAAATCCCGCTTCCAGAGACGTTCGCAGTGACTTCAACGACGGATAGCGTTTGATGAGATCAAGCAACAACGCCTGCGGCTTCATAAAGACCGAATTTTATCCAACAGCTCTTCTTCCGAAAGCGCGCCGACGTGACTGCCGACCTGTTGCCCGTTTTTGAAAAAAAACAACGCCGGAATACTGCGGATATTGTACTGCTTTACCAAAGCTCCCGTAGTGCTTTCTTCCACATTAACTTTGCCAATCGCAATGTTTTGCTCCTGCGCCACTTTCTCCAAAATCGGCGCCAGCGCGCGACACGGACCGCACCACGGTGCCCAGAAATCAACCACCGCCAGCGATTGTTGAATAAAGGCTTCGAATGTATCGGATGTTAAAACGGTTGCGGTTGCCATAAAAAGTTCTCTGTTTGCTCTTTTCTTCTATAAGTTGAGAGATGTGTTCGCAAGATTTTTTGGAGCGAAAGGTTAAGAGGGTTGAGAGCTTAAAGTGCCTTTGTAGAGAAACAAAACACATGCCTCGACCAGGTAAAAGAGAACGCACATGCTTCGCGTTCCCGATTTACTTAAGAATGAAAAAACTTTTTCGATTTTATGTGAAAATCCAGCGGAATGTGTACTTTTATCGGCTTTTTCACAACAACCTGCTCCGTTTTTGTATTTTTTTATTGCCTTAAATAACTGTGGAACGGCTTCGAAACCTAAAAAACGCCCCTTCAAGCAAGGGTTTTCGTTTTTTATCCATGTGCAGGTTCCTTGTCAAAAAACAGTAATCATCTCAAAACATCAACAACCGAAAAAATTTAAGCCTCTCTATCGAAAGATACTCTTTCGAAAATCTTGAAGTTACACAAACGACGTGTTGCTCGCGATGAGCCTAATCCTGCGCTTCTTCGCTCTTTCCTTTCACCGTATCCTCGCTCGTCGACTTTTCCGCAACTTCTCCCTTCTCTCCGACAATCTCAATCGGCACCGTCAGTTCATCGAAGCCCTGCGCCGAAACGTATAAGTGACCTTTGCCCGGTTCGCCGCCTTCAATGGAAACTGTTGCGCTTTCTTCGCCCGTTGCGAGGCGCACTTCTGGCATAATGACGCTGTTCGGGATGTCGGTGGTAACGTTGATATACAAATCGCTCGGGGACGGTCGGTTGGCGCGAAGGATAAAGTCCGTTTTTTCGCTGACGCGCAACGAAATTTCCGTCGGTTCCGCCGTGAAACGTCCGCTGTCGATGAGTAAATTGCCGACAAAATGCATTTCTTCGCCGACCGTTACCGACACGGGATACGTTTTGCCGACCGTCACCGCCGGAACGCGAAACGACAGCACGTTTTCCGAGAGTAATTCCGTCGGTGCGTCATAATCACCGACGCGGATGCGGTTGTTTGCCGTAAAGCCGCTCCCGAGAACGCGCACTTCGCTTCCCACGGGGGCGCGGTCAATTTCCAGCGATAAATTGCCGAAACCCGAAATCGAAAACGACGCCAGCGGAGTTTTGCGTACATAACTCTTTACGGTACCCGACCGATATTGTTCGTAGCTGACCTGGAAGTAATACTTGGCATCCGTCCGCGTTGCATCCAGTTCGTGGTCGTAATAGTAAAGTCCCTCCATATCCGCGTCCTGCCGCAACGAAAACTGTTGTCCGTCGATGACCAACAGCGGCTTAAAGGTATCCGGCACCAACCTTCGCGGATCGACGGCGCACTGCATTGTAAAACGGTACAAATTCGACGGATTGCGCTTCGCCGTCTGCGGCGTCAGATTGGTGACGTACTGAGAACCGCATCCCGACAACAGACCGCAACAAACAACCGCGACAAGACGTAAAGCGTGTTTTTTCATAGACCGAAACCGTTCCATAGCTTATTTTTTTCTAAAACGCCCCTTTCATGCAAGCGTTAAGTTTGGGTCTTTATGTCCACGTGCCGTTTTGTCCGAATGCCTGCGGGTATTGTCACTTTTACAAGTGCCGACCGATCGCTTCGTCGGTAAAACGCTTTTTGGAACAAATTTCTCTTGAGTACGAACGTTGGCGGAGCGTTTGGGAGGTGCGACCGTTTGAAACCCTTTACTGGGGCGGCGGTAGTCCGAGCTGTTTGGACGTTGATGCTTTACGTGCCTTGGGGCGTTTATGTCCGACGACGGAACATCTGAAGGAATGGACGGTTGAGGTTTCCCCGACATCGATTACGGAGGAAAAACTTCATGTTTTAAAGGAACTCGGCGTCAATCGATTATCGTTGGGCGTGCAAAGTTTTAATGTTCGTACCCTGCAAAAGCTGGGTCGTCGCCAAACGCCGCAACAGGTCTATGATGCGTATGAAAAAATGCGCGCCGTCGGTTTTAAGAATATAAATTTGGATTTAATCTTTCCGCCCGACTTCACGTCTTTGGATGATTGGGAAGCGGATCTGGAAGCGGCAATTATGTTGCGTCCCGAACATCTCTCGACGTACTGTTTGACATACGAGAACGGAACAGGTTCCTTTACCCCCGAGGCTTATCAACGCGTGGATAACGATCGCGAGGCGGATTTTTATCGCTTTACATGGGACTTTTTGGAGCAACACGGCTATCGACATTACGAAGTTTCCAACTTTGCGCGCCCCGGATACGAATGCCGACACAATATAAACACCTGGCGTATGCACGAATGGATCGGTTGGGGATCTGCCGCGGCATCGCAGTTTGACTTTCGCCGTTTTCAAAATTCCTGTTCGTTGCATTATGCTTCGGGTAACACGATTGAAAACGTCATGCTGACGGAGGAAAGTTTATGCAAAGACTGCCTTATCTTCGGACTCCGAATGTGTGACGGCGTGGATTTGGACGAATTGCAACGGCGGTTCCCGAAGGTCGATTTGGGTGTTTGTCGACCGCCGTTGAAACGCTTTGAACGGGAAGGGTGGGTGGTTTTTGAAAACAATCGCGTATGTTGTACGACGAAAGGTCTGCTGTTGGCGGACGGATTGGCGTCGGAACTGCTCTGAAAAAAAATTATATTTCTTATAAAAAACGCTTGACAACGTTTTGAAAATGAGGAAAACGCCGAATAGTTAGGCGTGCGCAGTTAGGCGTGCGCAGTTAGGCGTGCGCAGTTAAAGAAAGGCGCATGATATGAATCCTGTTTTGTTAAGGCTCCTTGCGAGCTTGAAAATTCCCGCGTACATCGCGATCGGTTGCGGAGGAACGCTCACCGTTCAGCGTTATACGGCTTCCTCGTCACTGTCGTGGGACGAAAAAGCGGCAACGGAGAAAGAGGACTCCGGGAAAGGAATGAAGTTCGAAATCAACCAACTGTCGAAGCAGCTGGAGGAAAAGGAGCAGTCTCTGAAGTTGTGGGAGGAACTGCTGGCGAAGAAAGACGCGGATTTGAAGGAGCGGCTGGCGGCGGTGTCGTCCGAGCCGGCACGGATGACGGTCGCGACAACCGTTGCGGAGCCGAAACCCGATCAGCCGATTATCGATGACGTTCCGTTCGGCGAAGAAGACGCAAAATCCGGGAAGTTAAAAGCTTCGAACATTGCGCAACTGGGAATTGCAAAGGAAGAAGCCGAAGTTCCGACAGACAGTGTTCCGAAACGTCCGGCGGTTTTCGACGGCGGCGGAACTCCGGCGGTTGCGTTTCCGCCGACCACCGATGTTGTGACGGTTGAAAGGCAAAGCGATGTTCCCGAAGAGTTACGGACAAAAGATCGGACATTGGAAGGTTTAAGGGAACGGCTTGGGTTATTGGAAGCCGAGTCGGCGGAAAAGAATCGGCAGTTGTCGGATTTGCGCACCTCGAACGAAGACTTGAAGCGGGAGTTGAAGGAAACAAAGAAGAAACTTGCAAAGGCGGAAGCAGATGCAAAAAAGAAGGCTCTCGGGTGGGAGCCGGAAAGCAACATTGCGTTTTCCTGTTTGCGCGACGGCGAATGGGAAGATCCGAAAAAGCGGTCAGAGTATCTGAAAGATTGGCTGTCGCAGAGGAGGCTCTTGCCGGAAGAGGGGAGTTTCGCAGTTTGCAGACTTAAACCGAAGGAGGCGTCGTCATTATGGTGGTCATTGTTATTGTTTTGTCCCTACGCCAAGCGGGCGTATAATGAGTACCTGGATTTGTGTCGCGGAGCGTCGAACTCCAAGGCGGTACGCAATGGAAAAGTCAATTTGTCGGACGTCAATAAATATTATGCCTTTGAACCGGTCTCGATGTATGTCTGTGCGACGGGTAATCCCCGCGGGGGCATGGTTGTAAAGAAAGGCAAGGACAGATATTCCGTCCGAAAACCCGAACGGTGGTGGTTCTGGCTGTTTTGTCCGTGTAAAAGGAAGGCTAACGAAATACGCAAGTTGAAATATGAAGAGGCTGTGATTGAGGTCACGTCGGAAGAACCGCAAGATTCGGTAAAGATCCCCGAGTTGTTCGATAGATTGGATCCCGAAGAGCGGAAGGCGTTTGAGCAACTTGAACCAACGGGTATCGGAAACGGCAAATGGACGCCGCTTAAGGTGGAGAGTACGCCGAAAAGCGGTATTTTTGGATTTTTCGAAGGCATCGGAAATTATTTTAACAGCTTCATTGGGATTATGTCCGCGTTCGGTGACGGAACGGAGGAGTTGCAGGGGGCAGATCCCGCACAGTTTCGCGATAATGAGGACTTCTGATCGTGCGAGGTGGGTGAAGTTTAAAAATAACCTCTTGCCTTGCACGCGCCGCAAAAAGTCTGCCGTCGGCGGGTTACTCGGTAACGGAAGTGTTCCGAGCGCGGCGGGATTTCCCGAAAATATCCAAAAAAACCTTGACAAGCGTTATTTGCACCCACAATTTCAAATGCGTTGAGTGCGTGCGTTGAGTGCGTGCGTTGAGTGCGTGCGTTGAGTGCGTGCGTTGAGTGCGTGCGTTGGGAAAGTAAGTTGATGAAAAGAACGCAAAAAAGTATAATATGAATATGAAAACAAGTATCGAAAGGCATGCTTTTAAGGCTATCGCCGCGGTGTGCTTGGTATTGGGCGGCTGTTTCGGCGGAGGGGGAAGTGAGCGGTATCACAATTCCGAATTTACGCACGGTAACATGAAGTGGCATTTGGAGAAAAACAAAACGCATGAAAGCGAGGTGTTGGAAGTTTTCGGTCCGCCCAATGTGACTTCCATCGACAGCGAGGGGTTGGAAATGTGGGTCTACCAGAAGATGTCGACGTCCAAAATCTATAACGCGTTCGGCAGCAGTTTGAATTTGTCAGCACTTCTCAACGAAGTTACCGGAAACATCGCGGGCGGTGTTCCGGGGCTCGGAGGTCTCAACGGTAACGTAAGTGTTAAGGGCAATGTCGGCGGCAGCAGCGGAATGCAGTACGGAAGGTACAGTTCGACACAATCGTCCAAGACCTGTACCATGATTTTAAAATTCGACGACCACGGCATTCTGGTCGAATATAAATTCCGTACAAGTAATTTCTAAGCGGTTCCGACGGAAAAGTGATTATGAAAGCGTACGTGCGGTTTTCGGCGTTGGCGGTTGTCTGTTGTCTTCTGAGCGGGTGTGGCGGTGAGCCGGAAATGACCTCGCTGCAACTGAAGTCTTTGCAGGAGCGTGAATTCGAAAGCAGCAAGAAGACGGTTTTTGCCTGTACCGTATCGGTATTGCAGGATTTGGGCTATCTGATCCGAACGGTGGATTATAAAGGCGGGTTGATTACGGCGGAAAGTCCGTTGAAAACCAGTCGCAATTATCTGACGTGGAACAAGAGCCATGAGCGCGTCGGTGTCAGTGCCTTCGTGGATGAATTCCCGAAAAAGACGACCGTTCGTTTGAATTTTGTCACGAATGACGTTTCGGAGCATTGGTTCGGCAGGGATACAACCGAGGAAACCGTTATTTTGGATCCCGTTATCTATAACGAAATTTTTGATAAAATCGGCGAAGGTATCTTTCTGCGGGAAGGAATGAATTAGTATTGAACTTGACGCAGGCGGAAGTCGGAAGTACGCTGGAAGTATGTCTGTTTTGACGAAGAAATCCGGTGTCATGAAATTTTCTCTGCGCTTCCTCATATCGGCGGTGCTCTGTTGCGTTTTGGGCGGGTGCGGGAGAACTTCGAGGATAGCTCGCGAAGATTCGGATTCGTTTCGAAAACACACGTTTTGGAGTGACAAGAAGACGGTTTTTTCGAGTACCGTTTCAGTGTTGCAGGACATGCGGTACGTTGTGAGAACGACGGATTATGCAAGTGGTTTGATTACGGCGGAAACTTTGACGGCGGAAAGTCGCAAAAAGGCGGGCGGACGCATGTTCGTCAGTGCTTTTGTTGAAGAATTCCCGAATGAGGGAACGGCGGTTCATTTGGATTTTATCGCCGACAAAGGATCCGGGCGTTCCGTCAAGGAAGTCTTTATTTTTAATCGGGGATTGTACGAAGAAGTTTTCAATAAAATCGAACAGAAGGTTCGCGGTCGGCAACAGATACAACTCTATCAGTTGCAACAAAACCGGGATTGAGGATTCCGGTGCCGTTGCGTCGATAGCAATTTGACGACTGTTGACGAGCGGTGCGTTTTCTGCGCTTTTTTGTGGTTTTTACCGCCTCAAACAAACGTACTTTGAGTAACTTTTTGCAATATCGATTGACCGTTGAAGGCGATGTTCTTCTTCCAAACGCTCGAAGGCATTCCGCGGTTCTGCTTCTCCGCGACACCGTTGCAGGTACCATCGGCTTTCTTCATTGATCATTCGACCGATATCGTGCAATGCCGCTTCGTCCGCCCAGAACGGTGACAACGTGGTGCGAAATTCATATGTTTCCGGATTTCGTTGCAACAGTAACTCAACGGAAGCCTTCAAATTTGTAAGTAAAGTTAAAGCTTCGTTCGGGTGCGCCAATTTTAAATAACGTTTCGGCGAGGTCTTTAAATCCATCGCAACGTAATCAACATCGGACGCAACGGATTTCAAAACCTCCGAGCGACTTCCGTTGGTGTCGAGCTTTATTTTTAAATTTAGAGCCTTAAAGCGTTTAATAAGGTCAATGAGCAAGTCTTCCTGTAACGTCGGTTCGCCGCCGCTGATGCACACACCCGTCAAGAGCCGTCGTGCATCGCGCAGGTAGGATAAAATTTGTTCCAACGTCCAACCGTTGTGCTCGACATCCGCTTCCAGATTTTGATTGTGGCAATAGAGACAGTGAAAGTTGCACCCGGGAATGAAAACAACGGCGCACACTTCGCCGGGGTAATCCACCAATGAATGTTTCAGAAAGCCGAATTTCATATTCCGTTTGTTTTACGATTTAAGATAAAAATTCGGCAATTGTTTTCGAGAAAGAAGGACAACGATTCCTTTCGAAGCTATCCGACAACCGCGATTGATGTTCGGAGCTTTCTGCCTGTTCCGCGTTACACGGTATCAACGGCAACCTTCCTTTTGAGGGAACGCACTCACTTTGCGATTGAAGTTTCACGCGTGCGTTTCCGTTCGCACAACCGCTCAGCTTGCCATGCGGATACGTTCCTTCATTTTGTCCGTATCGTAAATGACCTCCGTGCTTTTACCGACCAACACCAAGGCGGGCAAATTGCGAACATTGTATTTTCTTGCAAGATCCAATCCTGCTTCTTCGGAAGTATTCACATACGTTCCCTTAAAGTGCTGTTCGACGAGATACGGCTTCATCGATTGGCATTTAATACACGTATCGCTGTGGAAGAACAAAACATCGGACGGTTTTTCGGCGGTATTCAAGGCGTTTTCGTTCCCTTTGACGGCATCCTCCGAAAAGAGCATTCCTTCGGAAGACGCTTTCCCGCAGGCATCGTTTCCGCACGCCCTGTCGGATGTCCCGCACGCGCACTTCGAAGTTTTACTCTCCGAGGCTTCCGCGTTACACGAATCTTGCTCATGTCCGCCGCATCCGCAGGCAAACGGCGCACATTCGCCGGGCGGGATTGAATGCGCGACGTCGTATGTGACGCGCTGTTTGAATTCCTCCTTTTTACCCTTGTTCCAGAATGTGACCGCGCGATAATATCCCGTAATGCGGCTGTAGACTTCCATTTCAGAACCGCATTTCGGGCAAAAATCCTGTCGTCCCGCCAAACGCCCGTGATTTTCACACACCGAAAACGTCGGCGAAATCGAAACGTACGGAATGCGGAAATTTTCGACGATTTGGCGCACCAACGTACGGCAGGACTTGGCATCCGGCAGCGATTCGCCCAAAAATACGTGGAAAACCGTTCCGCCGGTGTACTTGGTTTGCAAACTTTCCTGCTGTTTCAATGCTTCAAAGACGTCTGCCGTATAATCGACCGGTAAATTGGAAGAGTTTGTGTAGTAGGGATCAACGGTTCCGGATTGGATCATGTTCGGGAATTTTTCCTTATCAATCTTCGCCAAACGGTAGGAGGTGCCTTCGGCGGGCGTGGCTTCCAAATTGTAGAGATTGCCGGTTTTTTCCTGAAAATCTTTCAATTTTTCCCGCATATGTAACAACACCTCCTCGGTAAAGGCATGCCCTTCGGGCGTAGCGATGGATTGATGCAGGAAGTTGAGACAGCATTCGTGCATGCCGACCAGTCCGATGGTCGAAAAGTGATTGTTGAAGTGCTTCAAATAGTGCTTTGTGTAGGGGAATAAACCCTGTTCCATCAGCTTTTCGATGGTGCGCCGCTTGCATTCGAGCGAGTCCTTGGCGAGCTCCATCAAATCGTCCAGGCGTCGATAAAAATCCTCCTTATTGCGACTTAAATAACCGATGCGCGGCATATTGAGGGTCACGACGCCGATGGAACCGGTGAATTCGTCCGCACCGAACAATCCGCCGCCGCGCCGCCGCAATTCGCGCTTGTCCAGTTGCAATCGGCAACACATACTGCGCACGTCCGACGGATTGAGGTCGGAATTGACGAAATTCTGGAAGTACGGCGTGCCGTATTTGGCGGTCATTTGGAACAGTAAATCCGCATTCTCGCCGTCCCAATTAAAATCTTTTGTAATGTTATACGTCGGGATGGGATAGGCAAAACCGCGCCCGTCGGCATCGCCTTCCAGCATGACTTCCAAAAACGCGCGGTTGATAAGATCGATTTCCGCCTGACAATCTTTGTAGCACAGATCGCTTTCTTTGCCGCCGATGACCGCTTTTTTATCCGCCAAATCGCTCGGGCAGACCCAATCGAGGGTAATGTTGGTGAATGGTGGTTGCGTGCCCCAGCGGGACGGCGTGTTGACGCTGAACACAAAGCTTTGAATGTGTTGCTTGACTTCGTCAAACGACAAGCCGTCTTTTTTGACAAACGGCGCCAGGTAAGTATCGAAGCTCGACAGTGCCTGCGCGCCCGCCCATTCGTTCTGCATCGTTCCGAGAAAGTTAATAATGTGCCAAATCGCGGTCGAAAAATGTTTCGCCGGCTTGGAGTTAATTTTCCCGCGAACGCCGCCGAAACCCGACTCCAGCAGTTGCCTTAAACTCCAACCGGCGCAGTACCCGGAAAACATCGACAAATCATGCAGGTGAAAATCGCCGTTTTTGTGGGCATCGGCAATTTTTTTGTCGTACACCCGATGTAACCAGTAATTGGCGGTAATCGCACCGGCGTTGTGCAAAATCAGCCCGCCGACCGAGTAATTGATGCTGCTGTTTTCATTAACGCGCCAGTCGCTCTGGTTCAGGTAGCCGTCCATCGTTTTCTCGATGTCCAGCACCAGGGCTTTGCCTTCGCGCAATCGTTCGTGTTGATGACGGTACAAAATATAAGCCTTCGCCACGTCGCCGAAATGTTCCTCCATGAGCGTCTGCTCGATAATATCCTGGATTTCTTCAACGGCGGGAATGGTGCGGGCATGATAGCGACGATTGACGGCATCCGTTACCTGATCCGTGAGACGCAACAGCGTCTCCTTCGAATGCGGGCTTTGCGTCGCCAAAAACGCCTGTTGCAGGGCGTTGAAAATGCGCTCTTTTTGGAACGGAACGAACGTACCGTCGCGTTTGATAATGGTTTGAACGGGCATGGCTGATGATCGATTTTCTTTATTGTCCGACGGACGGAAGAGGAACGCAAGCTGTTTTGGAGTGAAAGTTTTTTCGAGGCTCCAGGAGCGTTAAGTAAAGGGAAGTAAGGTATTCGTCCGGAGTAGTTTTTTCGTTTATTCCCCACAAAACGCTTCCCGCCCCTCCTAAAATCCCCTACTCTGAAATCGTAATGTCCAAAAACGCCAATTTAACGCGAGCAAAGCGCGAAAAAAACGACGAATTTTACACACAACGCGCGGACATTGAAGCGGAATTGGGGCGCGAG
>JAEESJ010000040.1 GCA_016286235.1 Opitutales bacterium
ATTGGACGAACAAAGGCGGTTTATTTCCCGGCGTTCATCACAGCATTAACATCATCGATACACCGGGACACGTGGATTTCACGGCGGAGGTGGAGCGTTCGTTTCGCGTGTTGGACGGTGCGGTGGCGGTGTTTTGTTCGGTTGCCGGCGTTCAGCCGCAGTCCGAGACGGTGTGGCGGCAGATGGATAAGTATCATGTTCCGCGCCTGGCGTACATTAATAAGATGGATCGCACCGGAGCCGATTTTTTGGGTGCGGTTCGGGATATTTGCGAGAAATTGGGCGGCAATGCGCATCCGTTGTTTCTGAATATCGGCGCGGAGGATCAGTTTAAGGGTCTTATCGATCTGTTGGAAAATAAAGCTTACGTCTACGATGATACGGATCCGAAGGGCATGAAGTTTGACGTGACGGATATTCCCGCCGAATACAAAGCGGAAGCGGAGAGGTGCCGTTCGGAGTTGGTTGAAGCTTTGGCGAATTTGGATGACGGGATCGCGGATAAGTTTTTGGAAGGGAAAGAAATTTCGACCGCCGAATTGCGTGCCGCCATTCGAAAAGCGACGCTGGATTTGAAGTTTATCGGTGTTATTCCCGGCAGTTCTTTTAAGAACAAAGGTATTCAGATGCTTCTGGATGCCATTGTGGATTATTTGCCGAGTCCGCTGGATTTGCCGCCGATGCACGGTGAGCGCGACGGTGAGAGTGTGGATATTGTTCCCGATGATCATCATAAGCCGGTCGGTTTGGTGTTTAAATTGATGACCGATCCGTTTGTCGGAAAGTTGATTTTTTATCGGGTCTACGCCGGTGTTGTTAAGAAGGGGATGGTGCTTTATAATCCCCGTACGCGCAAGCAGGAGCGCATCAGTCGGTTGGTGCTGATGAAAGCGAATGATCGCATTGATATCGAGGAAGCGTGTTCGGGAGATATTTGTGCGCTCATTGGTCCGCGCGAGGTCGTTACCGGCGATACGCTTTGCGAGAAGGAGCTGAATGTTTGTCTGGAGCCGCCGACATTCCCGGAGCCCGTGATTAGCATGTCGATCGAGCCGAAAACAAAGGCGGATCAGGAAAAACTGTCGCTGGGATTGCAGCGTTTAGCGGAAGAGGATCCGACGTTTCGCGTAACGACCAATCAGGAAACGGGTCAGACGTTGATTGCCGGGATGGGTGAGTTGCATCTGGATATTATTCGCGATCGTCTGTTCCGTGAGTTTAAGGTGGAAGCGGATGCGGGGCGTCCGCAGATTGCGTACCGCGAGACGATTACGCAGGCATCGGAGGGAGAAGGTAAATTTATCCGTCAAACGGGCGGTCACGGTCAGTACGGACACGCGATTATCAAGATGGAACCGTTGGAGCGCGGTCAGGGCGTTGAGGTTGTCAATGAGATCGTCGGCGGTGCCATTCCGAAGGAATTTATTAAGCCGACGCAGGACGGTTTGATGGAAGGTGCGCAAAACGGCGTGGTCGCCGGGTATCCGGTGGTCGATTTTCGCGTTCGTATCGTTGATGGTACGTTCCATGAGGTGGATTCGTCGGAATTGGCGTTCAAAATGGCGGGTATTTTCGCCTTCAAAGAGGCAATGAAGAAAGCGAAGCCGATTTTGCTGGAGCCGATTATGAAGGTGGAAGTGACGACTCCGGAGGAGTATCAGGGGGATATCATGGGCGATTTAAATCGTCGTCGCGGTCAGATTCAGGGGATGGAGAACAAAGGAAATGCGGCGGTGATTACCGCGTTCGTCCCGTTAGAGATGATGTTCGGGTACGCCACCGACATTCGGTCCTTGACAAAGGGGCGCGCGTCTTATTCGATGGAACCGTCGCACTTTGAACAGGTGCCGTCGAATTTGTTGAGTAAGATCGTAGAGACGGCTTCCAGGGCGCCGGCGCGTTCGTAAAGGTGAGGAATATGGCGGAAAAAATTGAGATTAAGTTGAAAAGCTTCGATTATCGAATGTTGGATAAGTCGGCGGCGGAAATTGTAAATACCGCCAAACATTCGGGTTCGCGGGTGTGTGGTCCTGTGCCGATGCCGACGCATATCGAACGTTTTACGGTGAACCGTTCGCCGCATGTTGATAAAAAATCGATGGATCAGTTCGAACTGCGTACGCACAGTCGTTTAATTTTAATTAAAGAGGCGACGCCGCAGACGGTGGATGACTTGAAGCGTTTAAATTTACCGGCGGGTGTGGAGATTGCCGTTCATCTTTAATGTTTTTTATTGACGGGCATGGCGTAAATTTTTTAGTTCTAATGCAGGTTGTTGCTTCGACCTGCCGCTTAGCAGTATGAAAGATCGGTTGTTATTGGTTGGGAGGAAAGTCGGCATGACGCAGTTGTTTGATAAGGACAACCGTCTGTTGCCGGTGACGGTTGTTTTAGCGGAGTCGTGCGTTGTGAGTCAGATAAAAACGGCAGAGACGGACGGTTATACGGCGGTTCAGTTGGCGTACGGCGTTAAGAATAAGGTAGTCGCGCCGATTGCGGGTCATCTGAAGAAGGCGTCCGTTGAGGAAAATTTGTCGTGTTTCAAGGAATTTACGACGGATGATGTAAGTGCTTTTTCTTTGGGTCAATCGCTGAATACGGATTTGTTTGCGGAAGGGCAGTTGGTGGATGCGGTTGCCGTCAGTAAGGGAAAAGGTTTTCAGGGCGTGGTGTTCCGCTACGGGTTCGGCGGCGGACGTGCAACGCACGGCTCGATGTCGCATCGTCGCGGCGGAAGTTACGGACATTTTCGTCGTATGGGGCATGTTATTAAAAACCAAAAAATGCCGGGTCATATGGGATGCGTGCGTACGACGGTTAAGAATTTGGAAGTCGTGAAGGTTCTTCCCGAGAAGCGTCTGATTGTCTTGAAAGGCAGCCTCCCGGGAGCCAAAGGCGGTTTTGTGTTCCTTCGTAAAGCGAAGAGTGTCATGTAAATAAAGGGGAGAGAGTGATGAAAATTCCGTTTTACGATGTGACCGGTGAAGCAAAAGGCGAGCGCGAGTATGCTATGGTTGAGTTTGAGGGCGATCGCGGGCTTCAGGTGTTGAAAGAGGTGATTTTGGCGTACCGTGCGAATGCGCGTCAGGGGAATGCCTGTACGAAAACGCGCGGTGATGTGAAGGGTTCCGGCAAGAAACCGTTCCGTCAAAAAGGGACGGGTATGGCGCGTCAGGGTGAAAAGCGCAGTCCGTTGGCTCGTGGCGGCGGTGTTGTTTTCGGACCAAAACCGCGCGATTTTTCGGTGCGTTTGAATCGCAAAGAAAAACGTTTGGCGTTACAACGGGCATTGTTTGATGCGGTTCGCGAAGGGAAATTGTTTGTGTTGGAGGCGTTGAAATCGCAGGAAACTCCCAAAACACGGGAAATGGCGGCGGTTTTTAACAAGATAACGCAGCGTTCATGTCTGTTGTTGGACAGTGAATTTTCGAAAAACCAATTATTGTCGCTTCGGAATTTGAAGCGCGTGTTTTCGATTGACGTGTCTTCCGTGAATGCGCTGGATGTGACGCTTTATTCGAACATCGTTGTGACGGAGCGTGCGTTAACGGCGTTTTTGGAGAAAACGAAGGCTGAGGAGTAGAATATGGCGGAACCCTGGAATATTTTGAAGGAGTATCGCGTAACGGAAAAGGCGAGCAATTTGTCGGCGGTCGGAAACTGCTATACGTTTGAGGTTGTTGCGGATGCTAATCGTACGGCGGTTGCGGATGCGGTGGAAGCGGCGTTTAAGGTGAAAGTTGAAAAAGTGAATATCCTTGTTCGTAAGCCGAAAATCAAGCGGAGTCGCATGCGGAAGTCGTTGCCGGGGGCGGTCGGCGGCATGAAAAAGGCGTTGGTGTTTTTAGAGAAAGGGTATCACATCGAAGTGATATAAGGGGTGATGGTGCTTGTTAAATCGGTTCCGGTAACGTCAAGTCGGCGTTTTTTGGTCAGCAATAAGGCGGAGGTAAGTAAAAAGCCTGCCTGGCGTTCGTTGGTTTCGGGGCGTCATTTTTCCAAGGGACGCAATTGTTACGGTCGCATTACGTTGCGCCATCGCGGCGGCGGTCATAAGCGTCTTTGGCGGGCGGTTGATTTTAAGCGTTCCAAGTTGGCGGTTCCTGCCGTGGTTGAGGCGATTGAGTACGATCCTAATCGTTCGGCGCTTTTGGCATTGTTAAAGTATGCCGACGGCGAGAAGGCGTATATTTTGGCGCCCGAGGGGCTTTGTGTCGGCGATTCGGTGGTCTCGTCGGATAAGGCGGTTTCGAATTATCGGATCGGAATGAGTTTTCCGTTGTCCTGTATTCCTTCGGGCTTGAAAATTCATGCCGTTGAAATGGTTCCCGGGAAGGGGGCGGCTTTGGCGCGGTCGGCGGGAGCTTCGTTGGAAATTATCGGCTTTGATAAAGGGTATGCGTCTTTGAAGATGCCGAGCGGCGAGATCCGCTTGGTGGATGAACGTTGCCGTGCGACCATCGGGCGCGTCGGTAATTCCGATCATCAAAATGCGGTGATGGGGAAAGCCGGGCGTGCGCGTTGGAAAGGGCGCCGTCCGCACGTTCGCGGTTGCGCGATGAATCCGATCGATCACCCGATGGGCGGCGGTGAGACGGGCGGCGGTAACCATCCGGTTTCCCCCTGGGGGCAACTTGCGAAGGGTTATATCACGCGCAAACGCACAAATGCAAGCGATCGGTTTATTTTGGTGCGTCGTAACGGCAAGAAGGTGAAAAGAGGGTAATCTATGGCACGTTCGTTAAAGAAAGGTTTTTTTGTAGATCCGAAGTTGATGGATAAGGTAAGTGCCTGCGTTCAGTCGGGTGATAAGAGACCTATTCAAACGTGGTCGCGTCGTTCGACCATTACGCCGGATTTTATCGGTTTGAATTTCAATGTGCATAACGGGAAGACGTTTCTTCCGGTGTATGTGACGGAAAATATGGTGGGGCATAAATTGGGTGAGTTTGCTCCGACCCGTACGTTCAAAGCCCATAACCCGCATACGAGAAAAGCCTGATGAAAGTACAAGCTTTAGTGAAGAATGTTCGTATTTCGCCGCTTAAGTTGCGACCGATAGCAGGGTGCTTGGTTGGGATGCAGGCGCAGGAGGCGTTGCAGACGTTGCGCTGGATGAAGCAAAAATCCGCGCGTCTCTTGTGGAAGTCCGTCAAAAGTGCCGTTGCAAATGCCGAGAATAATTTGAATGTTCCCGGCGAGCGTTTGTCGATTTGCGAAGCGCGCATTGACGAAGGTATGGCGATGAAGCGTTTTCAGCCGGTTTCGCGCGGTTCGGCGCATCCGATCCGTAAGCGCGGCAGTCGTATTAAGATTGTGTTGACATGGGACAAGGAAAAACGCCAATCTCGGGAAGGTTAGTATGGGACAGAAGGTAAATCCGATCGGTTTTCGTTTGCCGGTGCGTCGTGATTGGCGTTCCTGTTGGTATGCCAAAGGTTCGGGTTATGCGTCCCTAATAAAGGAGGATTTTGTCGTTCGTCGCTTTCTGGGGGAGAAATTGCATTACGCGTCCGTTCGGGATGTTCTCATAGAGCGTGCGGGAACGCGTGTTCGCGTAACGATTTCGAGCGGTCGTCCCGGCGTGATTGTCGGTCGCAGAGGTGCTGATTTGGAGAAATTGCGCACGTCGCTTCGCAAGTTGCTGGGGAAAGAGGTTCTTCTGGATGTTCAGGAAGTGAAGAGTCCCGATTTGACGGCGAAGTTGATTGCGGAAAATATCGCGGTGCAGCTGGAGCGTCGCGTTTCGTTCCGTCGCGCCATGAAAAAAGCGACGCAGTTGGCAATGAGCATGGGCGCGAAGGGTATTCGTTTGCAGTGTTCCGGACGCTTGGGCGGTGCCGAGATTGCCCGTTCGGAATCGCAACGTTTCGGTTCGGTTCCGTTGCATACGTTGCGCGCGGATGTGGATTACGGTTTTACGGAGGCGCAGACGGTGTACGGCACCATCGGTGTCAAGTGTTGGGTTTGTACGGAGGGGAAGAAGGAGTAAGCGATGGCAATGTTACTTCCGGCTCGGACGAAATACGCCAAGGTTCAAAAGGGGCGTATTTACGGTAATGCCAAAGGCGGTGCGGAATTGGCTTTCGGAACGTTCGGTATTCAGGTATTGGAGCGCGGGCGTATTACGGCGGCGCAGTTGGAAGCGGCGCGTGTGGCGATCAACCGTCATTTGAAGCGAAAGGGAAAAATATGGTTGCGCGTGTTCCCGCAGAAGCCGATTACGCGTAAGCCTGCCGAAACCCGTATGGGAAAAGGTAAAGGAAGCGTGGAGTATTGGGTGACGATCGTAAAGCCCGGGATGATTTTGTTTGAGGTTACCGGCGTTCCGTTGGCGGTGGCGCAAGAGGCGATGTCGCTGGCGGATCGGAAGTTGGGTTTGCGTTGCCGGTTTTTAAGTCAGGAGGCGTTGGTTCAGCGGTTTTAGATATGAAAAAGAAGGATTTTTCGACGTTGAAGCCTGCGGAGTTGCAAGAGAAGTTGGCGAAATTGTCGCAGCGGATGCTGGAATTGCGCATGAAAAAGCAGTTGGGGCAATTGAAAGTTCCGTCCGAGTTGCGCCAATGCAAGAAAGATCGGGCGCGCATTTTGACGGTTTTATCGAGGCAGTCGTTGTAAAAGGCGGGGTATGGAACAGAGGCAGAGAAAATTGCGTAAAACACTCATTGGTGAAGTCAGAGGGCGTTTGGGGGATAAAACGGTGAAGGTGGTGTTTTTTTACAAGAAGCCGCATCCGTTGTTTCGGAAAGAAATCAAGCGCAAGACGGTGCTGTACGCTCACGATCAGGAAAATGAGTGTCAAATCGGCGATCGGGTTGAAATTATGTCGACACGCCCTTTGAGTCATTTGAAGCGTTGGCGCGTGGTTCGCTTGTTGGAGAAAGTGCAGGGGTAAGGCGTTATGTTGCAGATGGGGAGCGTGTTGAATGTGGCGGATAACACCGGTGCAAAAAGGGTTGCGGTGATCCGTCGTCTGGGGCAATTAAGTCGGATCGCCGGGATTGGTGATATTGTCATCGGTTCCGTGAAAGAGAGCACGCCCGAGGCGAGCGTCAAAAAGGGGGAAGTCGTGCGTGCCGTGGTGGTTCGTACCGCTTATCCGATTTTGCGGGAAGACGGTTCCGGGTTGCGTTTTGACGATAATGCATGTGTGATTATCGACGCCGCCAATAATCCGAAAGGAACGCGTGTATTCGGTCCGGTAGCACGCGAGTTGCGTCAGAAGAATTTTTCGAAAATTATTTCTTTGGCTCCGGAGGTTTTGTAATGAAATTTAAAATCAAGCGGGATTCGGAAGTGGTTGTGATTTCCGGGGAACATAAAGGAAAAAAGGGGAAGGTTTTGAAGGTGCTTCGCGATTCTCAACGTGTTTTGGTTGAGGGTGTGAATGTGCGTAAAAAGTGTCTCAAAAAATCGCAGGAAAATCCGAAGGGCGGGATGATTGAGACGGAGATGCCGATTCATTATTCGAATGTGATGTTGGTCGGCGCCAAAGTTGCGGGTGCGAAGAAGGGTATTGAACGTTCCAAAGAAGGGTGAGTGTTATGGCGACGACCGTTTTGAAGGATTTGTACGAGCAACGGGTGGTTCCAGCTCTCGAAAAAGAGTTGGAGATTAAAAATATCCATCGTGTTCCGAAGCTCGAGAAGATTGTTTTGAATTCCCGCATTGATGCGGAGGCGGATAAGGCGCACGTGGAACAGTTGGTGAAGGAGATCGGTTTAATCGCGGGACAAAAGCCGCTGTTGATTAAAGCCAAAAAGAGTATTTCGAATTTCAAGTTGCGTCAGGGGATGCCGTCGGGCGTTAAAGCGACGTTGCGCGGGAAGCGGATGTATGATTTTCTCTATCGACTTATCCATATTGTTCTTCCGGTGATTCGTGATTTTCGCGGTGTTTCGAAGCGGATGGATAAGCGCGGCAATTTAAACATCGGTATCGAGGATCATTCGATTTTCCCGGAGATTAAAATCGAATCGAGTAGTCGGCAGAATACCGGTTTGGATATTGCAATTGTGACAACGACCGACAGCGATCGCGAGGCGTTGTTGTTGTTGCAAAAATTGGGAATGGTTTTTCGGAAGTAGTATGGCAAAAAAGTCCTCCATTGAGCGAAACGAGCGTCGCGCGCGGTTGATTAAAAAGTATGCGGCGAAGCGGAAGGAGTTGAAGGCGAAAATTTTAAATCCGGAAACATCGGATGAGGCGTTTTTTGCCGCTCAGCGCGAATTGGCATTGTTGCCGCGTAATTCGTCGCCCGTTCGTTATCGAAATCGTTGTTCGATTACGGGGCGCTCGCGCGGTTTTTACGGAAAGTTCGGCGTCTCGCGTTTGATTTTGCGTGAATTTGCGTCCGAGGGTTTGTTGCCGGGGGTAACGAAGGCATCTTGGTAGTTATGGATACGATCGGGGATTTTTTGACGGTTATTCGTAATGCGAATCGGGTTCGCAAGGCGAGTTGTTGCATTGCGTTTTCCCGCGTGCGTCACGCGATTGCTCTTTTGTTGAAAAAAGAGGGTTATGTCGCCGGCGTGGAGGAAGTTACGGACGAGAAAGGGCGGAAGTCGTTAGTGGTGCGTTTGAAATACGTGAAAGGCTGTCCGGTTTTGAATGTTTTGGAGCGTTGCAGTAAGCCGGGTGCGCGTTGGTATGTGGATTGTGCACATATTCCGAGCGTGTTGAGCGGTCTCGGGATTTGTTTGTTGTCGACGTCAAAGGGAATGATGACGGGGCAGCAGGCAAAGACAATGAATGTCGGCGGTGAGTTAATTTGTAAAGTGTGGTAAGGCGATGAGTCGTATAGGTAAATTACCAATTGATTGCGGCGAAAAAGTGATGGTTGCCGTGGACGGTTCGACCGTGACGGTGAAAGGACCGAAGGGGGAATTGAAACAAACGTTTGCGCCTTGCGTGACGATTAAACTGGAGGATCGCCGTGTTTTGGTGGAGCCGAAGGGTTCCGATCGTTTTTCGTCGGCGATGCACGGTACGGTGCGTGCAATCATTGCCAACATGGTGAAGGGGGTTCAGAAGCCTTTTTCGAAAAATCTGGAAATCCAGGGCGTCGGTTTTAAGGCGGCTTCGAACGGTAAATTTCTGGATTTGGCGCTCGGGTATTCGCATCCGATTAAATATCCCGTTCCGGACGGTATTACCGTCCAGGTGAAAGACGGGACGCAGATTCATGTCGAGGGAGCCGATTGTTGCAAAGTCGGTCAGGTGGCGGCGGATATCAAGCGTTATTATCCCGTGGAGCCTTATAAAGGCAAGGGGGTTCGGATTGTCGGTGAGTATATCCGTCGTAAGGAAGGCAAGAAGAAGGCATAACGTATGAAATTGCTTGAAAAACAGCGGTTGGAGGCGAAGCGGCGGGCGCGTATCCGTTCGCGCGTTCACGGAACGGCGGATCGTCCGCGTTTGGCTTTATGTCTCTCGAATAAACATGCGTATGCGCAGTGCATTGATGATGAGATCGGAAAAACGTTGGCGTCTTTGTCTTCCATGTCGAAGGATGTAAAATCGCAACATATCAAGCCGAACCGCGTCGGTATGGAGACGTTGGGGAAGCTGTTCGGAACTCTTTTGAAAGAAAAAGGGATTGAGCGTGTTGTTTTTGATCGTTCGGGGCGGTTATATTTCGGTTGCGTTCGGACGTTTGCCGATGCCGTTCGTCAACAGGGGATTCAATTTTGATGGATAATTTAGGAATGGTGGCGGAAAACGGGCAGGCGGTTGGCGGTTCGCCGTTGGACTTTTTGACCGAGAAACGGGAGTTGATGCTTTCGGAGGTGCCGGAAGGTTGGGAAGAGCGGACGGTTTGCGTGAATCGTTGCGCAAAGGTGTCGAAGGGCGGTCGTCGTTTCAGTTTTTCGGTGTTGGTGGTCGCCGGCAATAAGGCGGGTTTGATTGGTTACGGCATCGGGAAAGCGAAGGAAGTGACGGATGCTGTTCGTAAAGCAAGCGAGCGTGCTAAGAAGCATGTTTATAAGGTTTCTTTATTGAATAACACCGTTCCGCATGTTGCTTTGGGTCTTTCCGACGGCGGTCGCGTAATGTTGAAGCCCGCGTGCCACGGTACGGGTGTTGTAGCCGGCGGCGGTGTGCGTGCGGTTTTGGAGTTGGCGGGCGTCAAAGATGTGTTATCGAAGTCGCTCGGTTCCAAAAACGGCGTCGGTGTGGTTTGCGCAACCGTTAAGGCACTTTTGAAAATGCGTACCAAGCAGCAAATCAATGCGCTTCGAGCGGCGGAAGCGGATGCACTCGCGTAGGGAAAGGAAGTAAAATGCGATTGGATAAATTACCTTTTACGCCTAATCGTTTGAAGAAAAGCAAACGTTTGGGGTGCGGTCGTGCGTGCGGTCACGGCGAGACGTCGACGCGCGGAAATAAGGGCGGAAATGCGCGTTCCGGGTATTCGACGCCTCACAATTTTTCCGGTATTCCCTGGTATCGTAAATTTCCGAAGCGTGGTTTCAACAACAGCAATTTCAAGAAGTTGTATCATGTGGTCAACCTGGGCTTGCTGGATTCGGTGTTGCCTGCGGATTTTTCGGCGATCGTTGACCGAAAAGTGCTGTCGGATTTGAAGCTTATCGATGAAGATAATCTTCCGATTAAGGTGTTGGGAAACGGCGAGTGGAAGCGTTCGCTTTCGTTTCAGGTCGATAAGGTGAGCGAGGGTGCAAAAGCGAAGATTGAGGCGGTCGGCGGTAAAGTGTTGAGTGTTTAACGATCTATGTGGGCGGCGTTTTTGAACTGTTTTCGAATTCCGGAGCTGAAGCAGCGTATTTTGTTCACGCTTTCGCTGCTTTTCGTAGCGCGCATTGGGTGCAATATTCCTTTGCCCGGAATTGATCCGTCGCCGTTAAAAACTTTTTTCGAATCTCAAAAGGTCGCGGGCGGCGGTCAGCTGATCGGTCTTTATAATTTGTTCACGGGCGGAGCGTTCCTGAAAGGAGCGATTTTCGGGTTAGGCGTTATGCCTTATATCAGCGCTTCGATTATTTTCCAACTGTTGGGCGTGATGATGCCGTCGTTGGCAAAGATGCAACAGGAAGGGGAATTCGGGCGCCAGCGTTTGATGCAGTACACGCGTTATTTGACGTTGTTGATTTGTCTTATACAAGGTGGGCTATTGGTGATGGCATTGACCAATTATCCCGATAAACTGTTTCCCGGGTTTGATGCGTCGACGTACGGGTCGATTGCGCTTTACAACGGTTTTTGGTTTTTGTTGGTCAGTACGTTCCTTTTATCCACGGGTACCATGATTTTAACATGGTTGGGCGAACAGATTACGCAACACGGCATCGGAAACGGTATTTCGCTGTTGATTACGGTCGGTATTTTGTCGGGGTTGCCGCAAAGCATGGTATTGTTCGGCAAAATGTTCACAACACCTTTAGGTGTGGAAGAAGGCGTGCGGTTGGGTTGGTTGCAGGGCTGTCTGATGATTGCGCTGTTGTTTATCGTGATTGCGGCGATGGTTGCGGTGACGCAGGCGAGCCGTAAGATTGTTGTACAATACGCCAAGCGGGTGGTCGGTCGCAAGATGTACGGCGGGCAGAGTTCATTTTTGCCGTTGAAGGTCAATTACGCGGGTGTGATGCCGGTCATTTTTGCGAGTGCGTTGTTGATGTTTCCGCAACAGTTGTTGGCGTATCTGGGTGCCGCCTTCGGTATTTCGGCGTTTCAAGAATGGTCGATGTTTTTGGTGCAGGGCTCCTCTTTGTATTATACCGTGTACGGGTTGTTGATTTTGCTGTTCAGTTACTTTTGGGTTTCCATCATGTTTAAGCCGTTGCAGATTGCGGATGAATTGAAGAAGAACGGCGGGTATATCCCCGGGGTTCGTCCCGGAGCCGATACGGCGAAGTTTTTGGACTTTGTGATGACGCGTTTGACGTTGGCGGGGGCTATTTTCCTGACGGCGATCGCGCTGTTCCCGGATATGTTGTATTTTTGGTATAAAATTCCCTATCGCGTGGCGTTGTTTTTCGGCGGAACGGGTACGTTGATCACGGTGGGTGTTTTATTGGAGACCACAAAACAGATGGAAACGTATCTGTTGCAGCGGAATTATGAAGGTTTTTTGTCGAAAGGGGCTTTGCGCGGTCGCTCCAATCTTTCTTCGCAATTCCAAATGTTGATGAATTCCGAAGACAAGGGAATGCGTTGGCTTTTCGGGACGGTCATTACTTTGTTCGTTGCCGGTTTTGTTGCCTGGGGATTGCAGGTGCTGTTTTTCAAATAAGTCGTGGTGAAGGTTTCGGTCAAAACGGAGTCGGAGATTGCCAAAATGCGCGAAGCGGGGCAGTGTGCGGCGTTCGTTTTGGATGCGGTGAAAAAGCAAGTCGTTCCGGGCGTTTCGACATGGGATTTGGATCAATTTGCCAAAAAAACCATGAACTCCGTCGGTGCCGTCAGTGCATCTTACGGATACGGCGGCAAAAAGAATCCGTTTCCCGGTTATATTTGTGTTTCATTGAACGAGGAAGTCGTGCACGGGATTGGTCGAAAAGATCGGGTGGTTCGGGAAGGCGATTTGGTTAGCTTGGATGTGGCGCTGTTTTATAACGGTTTTGCCGGTGACAACACGGTAACGGTTGCGGTCGGAACGGTTGATGAGGAACTGGAAGCTTTGTCGAAGGTGACGGAGCAGGCGTTGTACCACGGTATTGATCAGGCAAGAGAGGATAATTGTATCGGTGATATTTCGTGGGCGATCCAATCGTTCGCGGAAGCGCATCATCTGGGCGTTGTTCGGGAGTTGGTCGGGCACGGCATCGGGAAAGAGATGCACGAAGAGCCGCAGGTTCCGAATATCGGTCGTCCGCATTCGGGTGTGCATTTGAAAGCCGGCATGACGTTGGCGATCGAGCCGATGTTGACGTCGGGATCGCCGCGATTGCGTACGTTGGAAGACGGTTGGACGATCGTAACGGCGGACGGGAAGTCGAGCGCGCATTTTGAACATACGGTTTTGATAACAAAAGGGGCACCTGAGATATTGACAAGGGTGAAAAATTGATACAAAGTCATTTACGTAAGGGAAGAAAAGCGGAAAATATGGCACGATTGATTGGCGTAGAGATACCGGATGGTAAAAAGTTGCTTTATGCGTTGCCGTACATTTACGGTATCGGGTTGTCGCGTTCGAGGGAGATTATAAAGGCGACGGGTTTAAATCCGGACGATCGTGTGCATACGCTGAAAGAGGATGCTTTAAATAAATTGACGGAAGCGATTACGCACGCGACGTACCATGTGGAGGGCGATTTGCGCCGCGAGATTATCGGCAACATTAAGCGCCTGCAGAGTATTCGTTGTTATCGCGGTTTGCGACACATGCGCGGGTTACCGGTTCGTGGGCAGCGGACCAGTACCAATGCTCGTACGCGCAAAGGAAAACGCAAGACGGTGGGTGTGAAGAGTGCCGAGAAATAGTGCGGAACGGATATGACGGAAGAAAAATCATCGGTTGAGGGTGTTCCTGCGGAGAAGGTGCAGGAAGGTGCGGCGGCGAGTGTTGCGAAGGAACCGTCGAAGCGTGCGAGAGCTCCGAAAGCGAAGACGGCGGATAAAAAGACGTCCGATGGAACGGTGAAATCCGAGAATAAGCAGGAACCACAGGCGGAAAAGACTGAAAAAGAGACGGCGGAGTCTCTGTTGAAAGAGGGGCTTGAGGAAAATTTAAAGATTAAGCGCGCCAAAGGAAGTAAGAATGTTACGACGGGTGTATGCCATATTGCGGCGACCTTTAACAATACAAAAGTTGTTTTTTCGGACGTAAAGGGCAATGTGTTGTCTTGGTCGAGCGCCGGGCGTTGCGGTTTTAAGGGTTCGCGCAAATCGACGGCTTACGCGGGTCAGGTGGCAACGACGGAAGCGGCAAAGGTGGCAATGGGGCACGGATTGCGCGACGTTTCCGTTGAGGTAAAAGGACCCGGGATGGGGCGCGATGCCGCTGTTCGTACGTTACAAACGGTCGGTTTGTCGGTTTCCGCGATTAAAGATGTGACACCGATTCCGCACGGCGGTTGTCGTCCGAAGAAACGGCGCAGGGTTTAATTTTTTTGTGAAAGTTTAAGGTATATGCGTTACACGGGACCTACCACTCGCATTAATCGTCGTTTTAAGACAATTCTTTTCCCTGCTACCAAGGCGTACGAGCGGAAACCTTATCTGCCCGGTATCCACGGTGCGCATTTGAGGCGTCGCGTGAGCGATTACGCAAAAGGCTTAGCGGAGAAGCAGAAATTGCGCTTTATGTTTGGTTTATCCGAGAAGCAGTTTCGTTTGACGTTTGAGCGGGCGAAGCAGGCGCGCGGCGTGACGGGTGAGACGTTTTTGCGCCTTTTGGAGTTGCGTTTGGATAATGTCGTTTATCGGATGGGATTGGCAAAAACCCGCCGTGCCGCCCGACAGATGGTGCTTCACGGGCATGTTCGCGTGAACGGTGAGAAGGTGAGTATTCCGAGTTATGTCTGTGAACCGTTGCAGGAAGTTTCCGCCGGCGAGAAAGCGGCTTCGCGTCAGTTGGCGACCCGCAGCTTGGAAGCAAGTCAGGGACGCAACTGCCCCGCATGGATGACGGTTCAGTCAGATAAGTTGAAGGGTGTTGTCAATCGTATGCCGGTGCGCGAAGAGATGGTGCCGGATGTCGATGAGCAACTGATTGTCGAGTTTTACAGTCGTTAATTTTTTATTTTCATGGCTAAGAGACTGGGAAAGTTTGAGTTGCCGAAGCGGTTGGTGCGCGTGGAGGAAACCGCAACGCCGACCTTTGCGTGTTTTATTGCCGAGCCGTTCGAAAAGGGGTTTGGGCATACGATTGGTAATGCTTTGCGTCGAATTTTGCTGAGTGCGATTGAGGGGGGTGCGATTGCGTCCGTCAAGATCGAGGGCTTCGGTCATGAATTTCAATGTTGCGACGGTGTTTTGGAAGATGCGACAGAGATTGTGTTAAATCTGAAACAGGTGCATTTGAAGATGTCTTCCCATGAGCCCGTCATGCTGTATGTCGATGTCAACAAAGCGGGCGCGGTGACGGCGGGAGATATTAAAGTGCCTGCCGGTGTGGAGGTGGTAAATCCCGATCAATTGATTTGTACGTTGACAAAGAAGCATCATTTTCAGGCGGAGCTGAAGGCGATGTTGGGGCGCGGTTACCGGTTGGCGGAGGAAAATAAGGAAAGCGATCAACCGTTGGGTGTGATTGCCATCGACAGTTTGTTCAGTCCCGTGACGCGGGTGGGGTATCGCGTGGAGGATGCGCGTGTTGGTCAAATGACCGATTTTGATAAGTTGATTTTGGAGATTTCGACCGACGGGCGTGTATCACCCGAGGAGGCGTTGAAAGATGCGGTTGCGATTTTGCGTCATCATTTGGATGTGTTCGATTGCATTTCTTCCGGCGTGGTTGAAGTGGATGATAAGGCGCGTAATACGGAGGGTGAGGAAAATCGCCTGCGTAAGTTGCTCGGTATGAGCGTTAATGAGATTGAACTGTCGGTGCGTGCGATCAACTGCCTCAATAATGCGGGTATTTTGACCGTCGGCGAGCTGGTGAGTAAATCGGAAGCGGAGATGTTGAAGTATCGTAACTTCGGCAAGAAGTCACTGACGGAGATCAAGAATCGCCTGGAGCAGTTGGGTCTTTCGCTCGGGATGAAGATCGACGAGAATCTGATAAATTAGGTCGGGCATTATCGGTTTTTGGGGGAATTTGCGGATATTTAAAAAAGGTTGTTTATGCGTCACTTAAAACATCATTTTCAGTTGAGCGTCAAACAGGAGCATCGCAAAAGTTTGATGGCGAATTTGGCTTCGCAGTTGTTTTTGCACGAAAAAATTAAAACAACCTTGATTAAAGCCAAGGCGTTGCGCCCTTTTGCCGAACGCATTATCACCTTGGCGAAGCGCGCGGCTTTGGCGGAGAAGCCCGAGCAAAAATTGCATTGTCGTCGTTTGGCGATTGCGCGTATTCGCAATGAAGCCGCCGTCAAGAAGTTGTTTGACGAGACGGTTTCGCAATTTTTAAAGCGCGAGGGCGGTTACACGCGTATTTATAAATTGATGTCGCGTGTGGGTGACGGTGCACCGATGGCATTGATTCAGCTGGTGGAAGCTCCTTCCGAAAAGCGCCGTTCGACAAAGAAAGCAAAGGGTGCAAAAAGCAAGGTGACAAAGGCGATTCCATCGGAAGCTTCCGCAGCGGAAGCGGTCGAGGCGGCGTCGGTTGTGGAAGAACAGGGCGAGGCGAAGGAAGCATCCGTCGCGGATAAGGATGAGGTAAAAGATGAGACTTCGCCCGTTTCGCCCGACAAAAAAGAACCCGAAGCCTAAACGGTTCCGTTCTCGGGATTTTTTTAGAGTTTTATCCGTCTTTTAACCCGAGGCGGTTGATTATTATGCCCATGCCGATGGATGTTGTTGCATTTATTCGAAATCAGTGGGGATGCGGGGATCCGTTTTGTGCGATTGATTTTCCGCAAACGCTTTGGGACGAGTTGTGTGAATGCGCCTATTTGGATTTAACGGAGCGTTGCGGTCATCCGAAGGCGTCGAAATTTTGCATTCGTTTGGTCGGTCAGTCGGGATCCGGAAAAACCTCACAATTACTTCCCGCCGTAAAAGCCGCTTTGGAAGCACAATCGCAGAAGTACGTTTCTTTGGCGGTTCGCGATTTTGTGCCGTATCATCCGAATTTGAACCTTATTCGCGAACATTACGATGAAGGGTTGGTTCGGGAAAAAACGAATGCTTTCGCCTTGTCGTTGTTGACGTTGGTTTTGGCGCGTTGTATTCGGGCGCATTTACCGATTTTATTCGAAGTCACTTTATTGTCGCCCGAGTACGAACATTTTGTGCATCGCTGTTTATCCGAAGAAGGGTACGGTTGCGATTATCATTGCCTGGCGATTGCCAAAGAGACTTCCGATGCTTGGATTGAAGCCCGTTGTTGCGAGACGCATCGCGTGGTTTCGAAACGTTCGTCCGATTTTTTCTTTCAAACCCTGCAACCGGCACTCGAAAGCTTGCAGTCGGTTCGTATGCCCAATCGCGTGTTTATTTGGGACGCGTATCATACCGAACCTCAACGGACGTGTTTTCCCGATGAGCGCTTATGGCAGAAAATGCAAGCGGTTGCACGTACGAACGATGAACCGTTGAGTTTTGAAGCGGCTTTGGAGGCCAAAAAGAAATTTCTGTGCAGCTTTTATCGCGAACATTCGTTTGCCGTTACCGATGAACAGGCGTCGGGCGGTTAGACTTTGAATCGTTCGGGGTTGCTTTTTACGGAAGCGATTTCGAATTGCGTTCCATATTCATCCTGTGGAGAAGGAATGGGACGGGTGTTTATGCGCTCCCTCATATCCGTATGACTTTTAAAGCAACAGCGTACTTGGAAGAATGATTTTTTCGGGAAAATACGCAAAAACCATGGAAATTTTCGAATTTATACGGGATGTTCGGACGGGCGGGGGATGATTATAACCCTGAAAAGCGGATTTCTCCTTTCCCTTAAAAAAGCGCGCAAGGTTCCGTTTTTAACGGAAGAGGATTATGAAAACGCTGTTTTTAATTCAAAGACAAAAAGTGATGCGTCTTCCCGTTTTTTCAATAAAGCCAAACATTTTTTAAATGTAAAAAACGAACGTTTCGGCGATTTTTGCCCGGAATATTGCCAAAAATTGCGAACAGAGCACGGCGCGTCGTGCGGACATGTGTTTTGTTTCTTAAAGCGACCGTGCGTTTTTTTTCGTTTTTTATCATTGACGGGGTGAAAAAAATATCGGATTCTCAAAGTGAGTTGCTCAGTAGCTCAGCGGTAGAGCAGGTGACTGTTAATCACTTGGTCGCAGGTTCGATCCCTGCCTGAGCAGCCATGGATGTATGGAAGCGCTTTCGGAACGTTTCGAGAAACGGGTCGATGAGATTTTTGCGCAATATCCCGATTTCCACCGCGGTATTTACCGACATGTTTTTCGTTCGCTCGAGGCGATGGGGCGGTGTTCTTCGTCTGGGTCGGTTCGTTGTGTTTCGGTAACGGATTTGGTAAAGGACGGCGTGGTGTCGCTTGCCGTAAAGGATTGGGGAATTTTGGCGTTTTCGGTGTTTCGGTTTTGGGGCATCGAAACAGGGGCGGATTTGAGGAAGGTTTTGGAGCGTTTGGTTCAATTTAAAGTGTTTAAACGGGATGCCGATGAACGGTTGGAAGCGTTGAATACGATCGATTTGAAGGAAATTTTTCTTGATCGATTAAAAAATCGGTAAATTTTTTACTTTTTTTATTGACAGTCTTTTTTTCGTGGTATCGCCTAGAGAAGAAGGCTGTTCTATGGGCTTGAAACAAATAAAGATAGGAGTTCTGAAAGGGGCGTCTTGCGGTGCGGCATTGTTTTTGGGCGGTTGCGGAATGCCGGGGGGGGGGCCGAAAATGTTTCGGAGCCAGCAACCCGAGTACAATGCGGCGGTTGTCAGCAATGAAGAGCGCCAACTGTTGGAAAATTTGGTGCGTCTGCGTTATTGCGATAACATTGCATCGCTGGATATTGCGTCTTTGGGTTACACCGGTTCGCGTTGTATAAACGGAAGTGTCAGTCTTGGTGATGGATTTTTATCGGATCTCGGACATATCGACAAGAAAGTCGGAGCCTCTTTGAAGATAAATCCTGGCAGTGATCCTTCGGTGAATTTGACGCCGCCTTCCGGCAAGGATTACATCAAGAAGTATATGACGCCCATTCAGTTTTCGGCGGTTTCGGCCTTGGTTCAGGGCGGGTGGAGTGTCGATCGAGTCTTCAATCTTTGTGTGGAACGTATCAATGATTTATACAACGCGACGGAGGCGGACGGACCGACGCCCGAGAAAGCACCGGATTACAAAGCGTTTCAGGCGTTTACGCGCATTTTGAGCGAAGCGGATGATAACCGTTTGTTGGAGTTCGGCTCGAAGCCGGGGAAAAATTTTTCGGGGATGTATCTGTATTTGAACGAACCGAAGCTGAACGATCGCATTCGGCACGCATCGGTTGAAACGATGTCTTACTATAACGGTTTGAAAACGCGGATTCGCGAATGGAAGCGGTTGGCAGGTCTGTCCCAAGATACTTCTCTGTTTAGTTTGGATGATGATTTCGTTTCGGATATGGGGGCTTCGTCGCTCGTTATTCAGTGCCGTTCGTTGCTTGGGGTGATGTTCTACCTGTCACAGAACGTGGACGTTCCGCAGGAACATAAGGACAGGGGGTTAGTTGGCATCACGTCGGATGCCGCAGGCGAAGAATTTGGCTGGGGCGAGGTTTGTAAGTATTTTTCGGTGCAGTGCTCGAAGTATCGTCCGAAGAATGCATATGTATCCTGTAAGTACCGCGGTCAGTATTTTTATATCGCCGATGATGATCGGGATTCAAAAATGACGCTCATGTTGGTGATGCAGTTGTGTAAGTTGCAGTCGTCCGATTACAAATCGAATACGCCGCTGTTGTTGTTGAATTGATTAAAGTTTAAGCCGTATATAAATGCCGAATGTCCGTGAGGGTGTTCGGGATTTTTGTTTTCGGGCGGGTAAAAAAATTTGGATGTTTTTTTGATATAAATAACGGTTTACGGGTAAGATTTTAGGGAAAAACGCCGAAAACGGAATTGTCGGGAAATTTTTGGAAAACTTCCGAAGGGGCGACGTTTTTCTAAATTTCCGAATGCTTGGCAATAAATTGACGAATTGGCGGTAAAATTTCTTCCTTTGCATCTTCCAAAACATAGTGCCCGGCGTTTGGAAATTGATAACATTCCGCTTTTGGAAAATACTGTTGCCAGACGGACAAAAATTCCGGCGTAAAACAAAAGTCCCGCATTCCCCAAGCAAGCAGGCAGGGTTTCCCTTCCAACAACCACAGGTGCTCCTGAATGTTTTTTAAAACCTCATAGCTCGGATGAGACGGTTCCATGGGAATATCCCGGACAAAACGATCAATGGCAATGCGATGTTGCGGGTTGTCGTACGGATACAGATAGCCGGCTTTTACGTCGGGCGATAAGGATGTTTTGACCGCCATAAGGGTTGCGGCTTTTGCGAATACATTCAAGTGCCGAACTGCCCACGAACCGATTTTTGTGCGACAAAGCGCAATGCGAAGCGGCATGCGTTGCGATAAAAATGCGGCGGAATTCAAAACCGTTATCGATCGGACACTCGCCGGCCAGCGCGTTGTCACACCCATGCCGATCGCACCACCCCAATCATGCACGACGAGATGAAAATGACCGATGTTTATGCCCTTCAACCATTGCAGGGTATTATTGATGTGTTGTTGCAGGCAATAATTGTATGCCTGCGGCTTATCCGATAATCCGCAACCGATGTGATCGGGCACCAAACAGCGATAATCGGATTTCAGATGTAAAATCAAATTCCGATAATAAAACGACCACGTCGGGTTCCCGTGTAACATCACGACCGCTTCACCTCTGCCTTCATCAATATAGTGCAACCGATGGGATTCTTGTTTGTTTAAAGTAAAAAAGTGCGACTTAAACGGGTACAGACGGGTAATGTTTTGCGGGAGAACCTCCATGGTATTTATTTTAAATGGATTGTTTGAAAAGTAAAATAAAAGGCAAGTTGTTTAAAAAATTAACACGACTTTTTGTGGCATTCTTTTAAATTAAAAATTTCCCAAGAGGAACCGAAAAAATCGTTTCAAAAGTTTTTTATCGCGCCGACTTTCAAAAAGCGCGCGATGAAATAGTACTTTTTATTTTCTTTAGATTTTCCTTATTCCTCCCCGACCACAAAAAAACAACGTTTGCCACCTATTTTTCTGCTATGGAGGCTTCAAGCAAACTCCCCTTTACGGCAGGTGCCGTCGAGATGCTGTCGAATGTGGCATTCGGGATGTCGGACGAAGAAAAGGTCGACTACAGCTGGAGTTAAAAAACCCCATCCGTGACATTAAACAGCGACACCATCGTTACCCCCGGAACGCCGCAGGTCATTCCCACTCGTCCGATCGCCGTGAGACAGAAAGGTTTTTATAATCAAACACCTGCGATTTATATATTCCCCGCGGTTTATCTTCAGGAGAAAACCACGTTGGGGCGTTTTGCGAAACAGAATGCCTCATGTAACCAATAGCCCGCCAAAGCTACGCTGAATAACGGTTCGTTGTCTGAGCTGAACGGGATGGAACTCGTACGGGGCATCGACAATGCAGGCAACTTTCCGGCGCAAGAACCAACGGCGCGTTTTGCAGACGGCACCTTACTTAAATCGCCTGTATTTTGTTTGTTGTTCGGACGAACAAAAGGAAGAACATCAACACGTCCTTCCCATTCTTCGCATGCGACGAACTAATCCGCTTCCATTTTTTCTCTTTCGTCCTCTTCTTCGTCTTCTTCGAAATGTTTTCTCACCTTCTTCTTGGGCGAACGCTTCGAAGCGGATTTCTTCTTTTGTTGTGTTTTGGATTTGGAAATCTTTTTCTCTTTATCATCGGCATCCGTTTCGTTTGCAGTCGAAAAAGCACTATCATCATCCTCGGTATCGAACGTTATTTCAACCACTCGTTTTCCGTTTCGGTTGCCGATGTATTTGAAGTTTTTACTGTTCTTTTTCAAGTATGCCCGAGCATCTTTTCTGAGACAGTCTTCATACACGCGGACGGTTCCAAATCCCTTCACATCATTAACAAAGTTTTTTGAACCCGCATATTCCCATACGTCTTCCCATTTGTGCTTTTTCCCGTCCGATGCAATCCATTCGGTCTTCGGATCCCCGATTGTGAAATCGACGATATCAATATCGATGTCTTTGCTTTTATCTTTCAACATCTTTCCCAACGAATCTTTTTTGCCGAAAAGACAATCCAAAGCGGTTCGGTTCCACAGCAAACGTTTGTCTTTCGTTACGGCAATTTTGTCTTTCGTCGGTTTCATGCACATCGAACCGTCGTTAAATGAAACGCTTCCGTCGGTACCGTCCAAATGCCATGAAACATCCTTTCGATCCTTCAGATTTTCATAACTTGCGATCGCTGTATTGTCCGATTTCGATTGCGCGGAAACAAACTTAAATATCGTTCCTGGGATATTCAACAACCGATCCCATTGTTCGATTGTTCCGTACAATTTGTGCATGTCTTTGTCTTTCAGGTTGGTGAAGTCGACGCACTGTATCTGCGGCTGTTCCGCCAGAACTTCCGCAAATTCTTTCCACGCGTCTTTGTTGCTCCTGTTGCTTTCGAACCACTTTCCCAACGCCTCATCGAATTTCAGCATATTCGGCTTCGTTTTTTTCACCGAATTTTTCTTGAAACGAAAGGTATGCTCGGTTTTGGCTGTTTCGGCGGTCAACGGCGGCACACGTAAATCCTCAAAAACAAGCGTTTGCTTTCCTTCTCCTTCCTCTTTGATCTCAACCTTATAAGACAAGCGTTCATCTTCGATTGCTTCCGTCACGCTTTCGGCAATCGCTTTGACATTCCACGCATCCGAGAACGTTACCCCCTCCCAGGTTTTGTTCAACCCGAACTTCAAAACATGTGCGACGGCTTCGGCAACATCATCCTCATTACCTCTGTTCGGATATACCAGTTTTTTCAACCCTTCCAGTCCGTTGACCGACATCAATATCTCGTCCGGATTCGATACGACCGGATCGGAATCCTCAAGCACCAAGGTGCCGTCTTTTGTTATTCGTTTTGCAAACGGAACCCGCGTCCCGATTCTAAGCGTACCTCCGCTCTCGTTCGAGAAAACAAGCTCGCGCTTGGCACTTTTATCAAGCTTCAGATTCGTTATCCGATCCCGTTGTTTTTTGGAAAGATTTTTCAGGGACAGGTACCAGACACGCTTCGCGGGATTGTCGTCTTTACAAATCGTTTTCAATCCTTCCTTTATCCACTTTGTGAACTCGGTAACCTCACTTTGGGACATATTGTCCGAGGTTCCTTCCAACTTCAAGATCTCGCCTTCATGTTGTTCCGCAATCTTCAGCGCATTCGCGAGCGGTACGAATCCGCGCACGCTTTTATCAAAATGACCGACCTCAAAATTATATACACGGGACAAATTGCACGAGGTGTTTTGAGGCGACAACATTTTTTCTCCCGCGAACATTGCTTCGAGCTCCGTTTTAAACGTTTTCTCATCCAAAAAGCGTTCGGATCTCGGGCTGTAAGTCGAAAGACAGCACATCGATTTTCCGGTCACGGCGTTATTCATCCAACCGCCCGTCAGCGACCAACCAGTCCGGTTGCCGTGATCCAAGATAAGTCTCAAAGAATCCTCATTCAGAGAGAAATCCTTCAATGCGAGCGTTTTCGCTTTGGACGTCGGCAAACTCATCAAAAACAGCAGCTCCGTCAGCCGACGCCTTGAAGGTTTCTTATTGTACGCAAAATCGGCTGTCGATGATTCCATCTCTTGCTTGCGTGCCCAACCGTCTTTGTCGACAAACAGGAACAGATTGTCTTTGTACATCGGAACAACGAAGCGATTGTTTTTCGGATCGTTCAGTTTCGATACGGCATCAGCGATGTCTTTTACCGTTTTTTCGTCGGCAATTTTCTCGCTTGCAAAATGCACCGTAAAGCCGGTGTTTCCGTCTTTTTGCTCCTCGAGCATTGATGTGATGCCCTTAATACCTTCCTCTTTTGTAACATTTCGGAAAATTTCAAAATGCTTCGCTTCACACTTCGGATCGCCCATGCAGTTGAAGAGCGTTTGCGTCGGAAAAACATCATAACGTTCGTCGATTGTCATGCTTCCGTCATAAGAATTGTTTTTGATGCAGTGTTTGATAAAGAAATCTTCCATCCGCATGAAGTTCAGCGAGACTTCATAATGCCCGAGAACATAGGCACGATTACCCTTATCATCCAGATGTTCCATGTTGCCTGCCAGTATAACGCTTTTGTTCGCCAGGGATACCGAATGAGCATATCTAAAGTCTTTGACGATTTCTTCGAGTACTGCCTCTCCGGTAAAATCCGGTGTGACCAATCGCAAAGTGAATGGGTTGCGTTGCACGGGTACGGTTTTGCAAAAATCAAGGAGTGTTGCGTGCAATGCCTTCGCCGAGTTTTCATCAACATCCATCCTCAATGTTTTCACCTTGGACTCCGGAGTACTGACCGCTTCGAGCACCTCTTTCATGCAAAACCGTTGCCAATACGGTTCAATTCTTAAAATCTTCTCCTGCGTATTTTCAAAATACCCCTTAAGCAGTTTTAAGGCGTAGTCCCTGCATTTTTCCTCGTCCTTGACAAACAGAATCTCTTTCTCTCCGCAAGGTAACGCAAAATATGTCCCCATGTATGGCACCAGCGATGCCAAATCAATATCCTCCGCTGTTTTCAATATCCAATCGCCTCTCTTGTCGGTAACGGATGCATCTTGAAGGAGCTTCCTTACGGCATTCTTTAAGCTTCCTTTTGTATCAAATGCCACATCAAGATGTCCCCGGGAACTCGGCTTGCCCATCTGCAACAAAATTTCGGCAAGCTTGTCTTCATCCAGCCAGTCGAAGTTCTTAACCTCCGTCGTTTCGTTCGATGTTCCGACGGTTTTGAGAAACTCATTCTTCTGCCTTTCATACACATCCGACCATGCAACGATGCGAAGCTCGTTCTCTTTGTCGGTTGTTTCAAACGTCCATTTATACGCCGCGCGCCAGGGATACGGATCCTTCTTTCGGTTGTTCTCGGCACAAGCCTTCAGTTTTTCGCATCCTTCTTTATCGCTTTCAAAAATCAGATTCTCGAATTTCTTATCAAAGAAGTAAAACCACAGACTGTTCGTAAGCTCCTGCCACTCTTCATCGGCAAGTTCGTTTCCTTTCGGCAACACAAGACGCACCGTTTTTCTCTCTTTCGCGTTTTCTATCTCGTAAAAACCGTAGCTGAGGAATTTTTTGTCTTTTGCGTCAAATGCGTCAATCGAGAGCGTCTCGTTATGTTGCGCCAGATTTTCCAAAGCCAACCTTCGAGCCTTCAGGGTAACACGAACCGCATCGGGTTCAAATTCGATCGGGTTATCCTTGTCGTCTCTTTTTGAGGCGACTTTATCGAATGAAAAGAAGTGGCAATAATAAGTCCGATACTTCTCGGCACCGACGGCTTCCCGCACGGCGGTTTGGAGTTTTTCGGGCGTTATCCCGGCACCGCGAACGGTAAATTGTACCGTGTACGCTTCCTCATGAATCTTATTTTTGCCCGTCACGTAATCGGCAAGAACCTTCGCGACTTGATTAAGCTCATCCGATTCGGCAGGGATCTTAAATTTGAACGAGTATCCTCTGTTGTTCCAATGGTGTTTGACAGCCATTGCGGGTGCGACAAAATCAAAACCTGCCTCCAAATCATGCTTATAGACATCGACCCAGGTATCTTTGGCAATGTACGCTTCCATCGCTTTGCGCCATGTTGCCGGGAAATTTTCTTTCTTTACGACGGCAATCGTTCCGTCAATCGGATTGTAACAGCACCTTCGTACGGCTCTTTGACCGACCGCTTGGGAAATGCTTTCCTGCAATTCCCGCGAAACATAACTCCGTTTATCGTCCGCGACACCGTCCAAAACAATTGTCCATTCGCGTTGAGACTCTGTATTGGCAATTACTCCCAACGCCGCCGTCAGGTTGCCCTCCGAGGGATATAACCCTTGGTGTTTTTTCCACGGAAGGATGAGTTTTGTCAGGTTTTTGTTTTCGTCTGCCACCTTGATGATTTCCTCGACGGAACAAAAGTACAGAGCTTTCTCTCCGAGCGTATATTCGCCGCTCGCCCCTTTGAGACCCTTCAAGAGCGCGTTCTTTCGTGTTCCCGCTTCCTTGATTAACTTTTTGACATCATCCTCCGAAACAACACCGCCCTTCAAATATCGAACATACTTATCGTTGACATCATATCGGTAACCTTCGCCTTCCGACGCCGTGAGTTCTTCGGTCATACCTTCCTCGTAATCCAAAACATCGATGCCGCATTTCAACAATGCTTTCGTAAGCTTGGTTCTGAGTTCTCCGTCGAAGGGACAAAAGACGGTGAAATCCACCCATTTTACGCCGGTGTCCGAAATCGCTTTCGCGGCGATCGCTGTTTCTTTTGCAAACAAGTCTATTGAAGACGTACCATCGCACAGTTGTGCCAGCCGTTTGGCGTATCGGTTCCATACCAGGCGGTATCCGTCTTTCGACCAATCTTCGTTGGTGCGCCAATTACGCCCGGAAAGCTCTTCATGCACGAATTGGATCCCCGACGGTTGTGCCGCGGTTTCAATCTCCATGAAATGCTTTTCGGAATCGCTTGTGTATTTTTGCCAAAAACCGTCGCCGAAAGCCTCTTTGTAAGGATTATCCTTTTGGTCACCGGTGTGTTTTTTAACCGTAAGAGTCATCCCCGAGAGTATCTTCAGATCGTTCGGATCGCGCAGATAATTTCCGGCGCAGGGGGCGTAACCTATAAAACCCGAGAAATCAACATTTGTACAATCGGTTTCGGTTACGAACAGGGCAAAATCCTTAAACGGCAGGTTTTCATACCACTCTACGTTGTTACCTTTGCAACGCCTGCCATACTTATCGTAAGTCACTTCGGCACAGTCAAGAGAACCGTAAGACACATTCAATTCGCTGTGTACTCGCGAGTGCAACTCCGGATGGTATTCGCCTCGGAACCCTTCTTTCGTTTCTTCCTCACGGAGGCGTGCCCGCTCCTTCTCTTTCTCTTCCTTGTCTTTCCGTTCTTTTTCGGCTTCCTGTTGCCTCAGGTGCTCTTCTTCTTGTTTCGCCTTCTCACGAGCTTCTTCTTTCAGCCGACGCTCTTCCGCTTCCGCTTTTTCTTTCTCTTCCTTTTTCCGCCGAAGCTTTTCATCGCGTTCTTTCAAAAGCTTCAGCTTTTTCTCTTTCAGTTCGCGTTCTTTCTCTCTTCGTTCCTTCTCTTTTTCCGCATCATTCGGAATCGATGAGCCCGGTTCTTCGCGGTTGATGTCAGGTTTCTCCGACGTAATCGAGGGTTTCTCTTCTTCCCGTTCGTTGAGGGTTCCGTTTTCGTCGATTTCTTTCCAAAGGTCATCAGACACAGGAGGATCGATGGTTTCTTTGGGTTCCTCTTCGGTTTCGCCGAGCGTCGGTTTCCCTGCTTCGTTCTGTTTTTCCTTTTTATGTTTCAGCCACGCGTTCCGAATTTTTTCAGCAGCCGTTATCTTCCGAGTTTTATGCTTCCGCCAGGCGTCCCGAATTTTGTTAACAGCCGTTACCTTCCGAGTTTCATCGACGGTGTCCTTAGGCTTCTCTTTTCCCTCATTTATATTCCCAAGCCCGTCGAACAGATCCGGAAAAGGTTCGTTGAAACTTTCTTTTCTTGGTGGGGGTTGTGACGGCACTGGCGAAACTTTCGGGGAACCGGGCTGAGAAAGTGTCTTCATTTTTCCGCGGTTTTTCGAGGTTCCCGCATCGACGGAATAGGTTCTTTTGAATTTCAACCCTTCCGAGAAACTCTCTTTGATGTTTTCTGGGATTTTCTTCTCCCGCGCCTTCTCCTTCAGTCGGGCTTCCTCTTTTCGTTTTTTTCTTTCCTTCCGCAGTTTTTCTCCTTCTTTATCCTCCTCTATTTCCATTGCCTGCATCCAATCGGGAGTTTTGTACGCGGTTGCGCCCGGCTTTGTCATCGGAGTCAAATCTCCCGAGGACGTTCCCGTCAAACCGCTCTTC
>JAEESJ010000041.1 GCA_016286235.1 Opitutales bacterium
AAGTTGATCGACCATATTGGGCTGGAATTTTCGAGAATGCAATCGGTAGAAGAGATCGCGAAACGGTTGCTCGATAATGAAGAAAAAACGAAGACTTTAAGAGAACAGCTCGAACAGGCGCAAGTAAATTATAAGAACTTGCAAACCAAAACCGATGGTATCCAAAAGCAGTTCGTTGCCGTCCTTGGTGTTTTTGCATCGATCATTATGGCATTCAGCGGCGGACTTTCTTTTACAAACGCTGCACTGAGTGTTATTGAGAACGCGAATATTTTCAAATTAATCGCCGTTTCCCTGGCGGTCGGTCTTGTGCTTATCAATACATGCTACGGACTTTTTTACTGTCTCGATCATTTCATGAACGGTAATGAAAAAAGTGGAAATTTTAAACCGCTTTGGAAAATCAATGTAATACTGCTTGCGGCTATTCTTTGTTTTGCTCTTTGTGCCGTCTGGTACAATCGCTACGCTTCTGAATTTTATCGCGGAATATCTCAAATTTAAATCTCCGACACCGTTTTAAAGTGCATTTTGCAAAATTTCGGCAAATTATCGCGTCCATGCTGTTCGATCAAACTTCGAAGTGCCGTTTTTACGTTCCCGCCGGCACCCTTCGGTAAGATAATACCCGCTTCGTTACTCAGTTTTTTCAGTTGTCGTACGTAAGTGGCGCGCGCAATGACGGAAGCTGCCGCCACGACGGGATCGCTCTCCGCACGAATGCGCTGTTGCAGGGTAAAATTTTCCGAAAAACCGTCATTTTTGAGATATTTCTGCACTAACTTTGCCGTGCAAAACTGATCCAAAAGCCCTTCTCGTATCTGACGCCGTTTTAAAGCATTTTGCAGTGCCTGTGCGTGAAACCATGCAAGCAGTTCGTTTAAATTGCCGAATTGCCGATAGAGCGCGTTGTATTTCTCCATTTCCGCGAAAGCAATTTCGATGACGACATTTTTCGGTTTCCGCACCAGCTTTTCCGTTTCGAACAACCGTTCGTCGTTGCCGATCGATTTGCTTTCTTTTAGATCGTTTTGGAGCCAAAAGTCGACCGCTTCACCGTCAGCGATTACACAAGCCGTTACCAACGGACCGAATACATCGCCTTTGCCACTTTCGTCCAAACCCGCGTGCGGATGAAACCACTCGGGATGCTCAATTTTTTCCAAGCCGAATTGTAATTTTTTCGTAATGTTCGGTTCCAGAACGTTCAGGATAAAAGCTTCCGTTTGCTTCCCCTGTACCACCAACTTCCCGCTTTTGTAGACGACCACATTAACATCTTCACCGCGATAGGCATAAGAGGCATAAGTTACGTCATAGAACCTCCAGCCGTGCGTTTCGCACCAATCCGCCAAGGCGTCCGATTGCTTTGCCGTCAGCGGTAAAGTGTAAAGCGTCAGCGGTTGGAAAGAAGCCACAGAAACATCGTCGGTTCTTCAACCGACGTCAATTTGCGAGTGAATAAAAAACACCCTATGCCCGTCCGAGATAGGAGCCGTCGGCGGTGCTGATGCGAATCTTATCGCCCGTTTTAATGAACAGCGGAACCTGCACGCGCATGCCTGTTTCAACCGTCACGGGCTTTTGGGCATTGCTCGCCGTATCGCCGCGCAGACCTTCTGAAGCCTCTTCGACTTTCATCTCAATCGACGCCGGTAACTGCAACTGCACCGGTTTATCTTCCGCGAACAGTAACGAATACGATGTTCCGGGAATTAAATAACCGCGCTGTTCATTCAATAATTTTGCCGACACTGCCACATCATCATAGGTATCGGGATCCATGAAGTGAAATCCTTCTTCATCTTCGTAGGAGTACTCCAATGATCTGGATTCGACGAAGCAGAAAAAGATCGTGTCGTTGGAATGATATTTATTCTGCGTCGAAACCCCCGTCATCAAGTTGCGCAACGTGACCTGAATGAACCCGGCTTGCCGCCCCTGCATGCGATGCTCCACCTCCGTTACCATATGCGGTACGTTTTGGTAGAGAATGACATTCCCTTTGCGAATGTTCGTCGCCGGACCTTTATCTTGCGTTGCCATATGAAAATTTACTCGGGCTTGAAAATCTACCTAGGCTTCCGGTTTTGTTTTCGGCAAACCGAGCACGCTGCGCCCTTCCTTCCACTGACCGCGCTTCTTCATCAACGCGATGCGATCGTAACGCTTCAAAACCGTTTGACTCGCGCCCGCACTCGCCGCACTCTTCTTAAAACTGGCATGTTGTGACATAAAAATCCCGCTTTTCTACGAAAAACTGGAGCCGAGGATGAGATTCGAACTCACGACCCACGCATTACGAATGCGTTGCTCTACCGGCTGAGCTACCTCGGCATCCATGCTCCTATTTGGCAGTCGTTTAACCGCATCGTCAAGGGAAAATGAAAAACTTGACACTGGCGGTGAAATTTTTGTTAGCTGGGCTAATAAAGACGGGAGGTCAGTATGTATTCACGGATGACTGGAAAAGCAAAAGTCGTGGTGGCGGTACTCGGGTTGGTTCTGAGTGCCTTGGGTTTGCGAGCGGAGGGATTTGACATCTTTTACTACAAAAATCACACTCGCGGCTTCTCGGAGCTTTGTGAACATATTGCCGGTTTAGCCTGGTTAAATGGGGTGGCAATCATTAATCATTGGAACCATGCATCTGCGGATTCTTCATATACAGGTGTTTTGTACGGTAAACGTCACGGCGAGATGTGGAAGTATGAAGGCGAGCTCATTTCCCTGTCTGAGGATGGGAAAGTCGGTGTCAAAGTCGCGCAAGCGATTACACCCGAAACCGTAGGCGCGGAAAATATACGGAAATATCTGGAGTTTTTTTGTAGTCCGCGTTTTGCGCGGGTATTTTTTCCGAAGAAGATGCTCGAACGGTTACCCGGGAGACCATCTCGAGGCAGGTTGTGTTGCGACGTTACGCAAAAGAAACTTAAAAAGGGCAGTCCGGCGTTTGTGGATTTCGGAAAGTATACTCTCATCTTGGTAAGGTATGAAGAGATGCTCTCGGGGTGTTTTTTTGAAATAATATATTGCTTTAAGGCGGATGGGTCTTTTGCGGGATGGTATCCTACCAGACTTATGGCGGAATGGATGGCTCGCATCCGTGAAGGCAAAATTCCCAATGAAGAAGAAAGGCTGGAGGCTTGTCAAGAGTTTTCCAATTTTGGTTATGAAGTGAGTCATACTCTCGGCATAAAGGATTTCGAGTAAGGTTGTGTTTTTGCAGAGGTTCTCGAATAAAAAAACGAGGAGTATGTATTGTTGTGTTTTTTCGAGAAGTGTTCGGGAAGGCGTTTTGTGGGACAGCCCCTCTCTCTGTCAAAGTATTAAACAGGCTTTGTCGGGCGTCCGAATTTTTTCAGTTCTTCCGTTAACAGCTCCGCGACCGAGAAAATTTCCGTAAATTTCCCATCTTGAATAATCTTTCTTGTATCGGTTTCGACCAATTTATCCAATTCCGCTGTTTTCAGGCGTTCCAAAACGATGATGGAGGTGACGCCGTGTGTGACCATACCGATGATGTGTTGTGCGCCTGCTTGTTTTAAATGCTTTGAAACCGTAATCAACGTACCGCCGGTGTCGATGCGGTCGTCGATGATATAAATGTCCTTCTCGCGTACGTCGCCGTGAAAATTCGCGAATTTGAGTGTTCCGTCCGACAAACGCTGTTTATCGACCCAACCGAAGTCGAAGTTTAGTATTTTCGCGAGCGATTGTACGCGCGACAAGGCACCGCGATCGGGTGCAAATAAAAGAATTTCATCCGTTTTTTCCGTCCGTTTTCTCAAAAAATTCGCAAACAACGCTTCGGTCGACAGGTTAAAAGTTGGTAACGGGAAGTCATCGATTTGTTTCGGTGTATGAATATCGACGGTTACCAGCCGATCGGCTCCTGCGGTTTTGAAAAGTTTTGCAATCAATTTCGGCGGAATGCCGCATCCGTTCTGTATTTCCCGATCCTGCCGTGCGTACGGGTAACAGGGAAAAACGACCGTGACTGTCTTTGCATCCGAAGTTTTTGCCGTATCGATGATACGTAAGGTTTCAAAAATGCTCGCATCGGGTTGTTCGGTGATGGTTTGAAAGATAATCACTTCTTTGCCTGCAACCGTTATCGGCAGTCGGAGCCGTGTTTCGCCGTCATCGAAGATTTTTTTATACACGGAAACGGCTTCGCATCCGAGCAAATGCGCGACTTCGGTTGCCAATGAGGAAGATTGTGATCCGACAATGAAAGCATACGGCGATTTTTCTTCGATCATTTCTTACGGTTTGACTTTATTATTGCCCGCAGTATGACCCGCGTAAGCAAAAAATGTGCTTTTGTGGAAAGTATCGGGCGACAGCTCTTTATTTGGCAACAGTTGCGGTTTGAGTTCGGCTTTTGAGGCGAAACTTTCGGCAATTTTTTCGAAAAAAACAAACATTCGAAAAAAACGTTATTTTTAACTTGACCTCTCTCTCTCTCTCTCTCTCTAATGGGGACGTTATGTTGCAGTCGGGTAAAAAGTGGTCGTTGTTGTTGGGTTCGTTCTGTGCGGTTTCCGCGGCTTTTGCGGATGCGGGTGCGGACGAAGAGAACGGTGTTACGTATGAGGCAGAGAAGCCTTCCGTGCGTCCGTACATTATGGTTAAAGGCGGATTGCCGAAGAGCGGTTCTTACAAGATGAGCGGAAGCATATCGGTCGGCAGTATTCCCGCTACCATTCCGAACGCCGCCGCCGGTGGTGTTTATGATGTGCCCGCCGTGCTTATCGGTAAGCCGTTGCCTCTCGATATACCCGGTAATGCTCAGGAATGTAAGTGCGGGTTTATGGGATCCGAAGAGCTTGGATTTAAGTGGAAGTGGGTGCGTTTGGGTTTGGAGCTCGGGTATATGCAAACCAACACAAAGGTTGACGGTTTATCGAAGCTTTTGAATTTGGATACGCCGACAAAAGTGAGGAATTACCTGAATGCAAAATTAGGGGGCGGTTTTGCGATTCCCATTGGCGTGACGGATGTTGAGTTAATTACGGCACTCGATGGGATTATCAAGGCTAAGGGGTACGGTGACAGTTGGGATGCTCTGAATACCAAAATTCGTTTCCACCAGCCCTTCGGCGCGGTTAATTTGACGTTGGATGTACCGTTGAATAAATACTTTACGGCGTATATCGGTGGCGGTCTGGGTGCCTGTTACGATGTCGGTATTTTGTACCTGAATAACCAGGAAAAATTGGTATGGCGCAAAATGAAAAAGCTGTACCAAGGCTTTGCGGGTATCGGTGTGAACATTTCCGAAGGTTGGAGCCTGCGCGCCGGTTATCGTCTGATGCGTATTGATAACAAGCGTTACACCATGAAGAAAGATAACCAGGAAATTGGTATCGAAGGCGGCGGTACGGCGAAGGGTTTTGAAGTCGCGTTGATGTATCATTTTTAAACAGTTTTCATATTCATAAGCAGGAATACCCGTCAAACGACGGGTATTTTTGTTTTCGGAGACCGGAAAACTTGTGATGCGTGTTATTTTACCGAAACGAATTCGAACGGTTTCGAAAAAGAACGGTTGCATTACGCTCCCGTCCCTTTTTGTTCGTTTCGGATCTGTTGTTTCAACAAACAGGCGGTAATGTAAAACAACAGGCAGTCGTTTGTGGTTTTGGAAATACCCGCATCTTTAAAGAGCAAACAGTCGGTTTTATACATTTCCTATTTTCCGCTTTTCTTTTGAAAATAATGCTCCAAAAACGCTCTTGCAACAGGCGCGCACACCTGACCGCCCCAAAAGTCATCATCCGTGCCTTCCTGTTCGATTTGGATGCAGAAGGCGATCTTCGGGTTTTCGATCGGGGCGTACCCAATCATCCAACCGATATGCGTGTAACGATCGGTGTGCGCGACTTTGACCTGCGCCGTTCCCGTTTTTAACGCCGTCGGAACAAAGGAAATATAGCGTTCGCCGACTTTGCGCATGCCGTTCTTTAAAATGTCGCGGTGTGTCGACGACAGTGCCGTTTGCGGCAGGGGGGCAGACGGAGCGACACCGTCGGTTTCGATTTCGGCAAAATGCGGCGTGAAAAAAGTTTGGTTTTTCGCCAATGCCGCCGCGAAACATGCCATTTTAAACGGCGTAACCAACGTGTATCCCTGCCCGATGACCATATTCGCCGTATCGCCGGAAGCCCAGCCGTCGTGCAGTTTTTTGCGCTTCCATTGCGGCGAAGGGATACAAAGGCGGTGCGTTTCGTGCGGTAAATCAATGCCCGTCGGTCGGTCGAGACGGTAACGACACGCTTCGTCGTGCAATTTTTCGACGCCCAACCGCAGTCCGTAGTGGATAAAAAACGGATTACAGCTGAATTGAATTGCCTGCGTCGTATTGAGCAATCCGTGACCGCCGCGTTTGTGGCATCGGATGTTGCGCTGTGCAATGCGATATGCGCCCGTACAATCATACGTTGTATGTTCATCGACGACACCGTTGCGGAGCAGAGCAGACATCGAAAGTACCTTGAAAGTCGAGCCGGGCGGATACAATCCCTGTACGGCGCGATTAAACCAGGCTTCGCGCGCATTAATGTTTTCGAAAACTTCCGGCGACACAAACGGCGTCAGTTTGTTTAAATCAAATCCCGGCGTACTGGCCATCGCCAAAACGCCGCCGCTTGCGAGGTCGATGACCGAAACGGAACCTTTCTTATATTCCTCCAAAGCGCGTTCGCAAATCCGTTGCAGATCGATATCCAGCGATAACGTCAGCGATTGACCGTTGACGCTCGGAATGGAGAGCAGTTTTTGCTGTTTTTGTCCCGACGGCGTAACACGCCAAATTTCACCGCCGTTGCAACCGTTCAAATACTCGTCGTACTGTTCTTCGATGCCCGTTTGCCCTTTTTCGCGGGGCAAAAAGAACGTTCGCAGATCGTTTCCCGGCAAATGTTCCGCATCCGCATCGGGTGTTCGCGTGACGTATCCCAATACGTGGCAGGCGGAGGAGTCGTAGGGATAATGACGCACGTATTCGACGCCGACCTGAAAAGGACTTTCCGTCGGGAACAACGTCAGCAGTCGTGCATACACCGATTGCGGCAGATCGGAGGCAATTTTCAAGGGCAACAGGATGTTTTGTTGATAATGTTGCAAGAGTTTTTTGGGTGAAATTTTAAACGGAATATCTCCGACTTGGCGCGTATACGGCAACAGCGCATCGTTCACCAACGCCCACAGTTGCTCGCGTTGCAGGGAAGGCTCTTTATTTTTTTTGCAAAACAAACCGAACGGCTTACGAAACGCATTGAGATCGACGTATAAGCAATAGCTGTCGCGGTGTGTTGCCAAAATCCGTCCGTTGCGGTCGTAAATTTTTCCGCGCATGCCGGGTTGTAAAATCCGCCGCAGGCATTGGCGGTTGCCGAGTTTGTTGTACAAATAAAACTGTCCGTATTGTCGGTAGACAATGCCGATGAACAGAATGAGAAATAAAATGCCGCCGACGCATTGCAGAAATCGGATGCGTCCGAAGTTCGTTTTTTGTACGTCAAGCGGATCCACGGCGAACGGCACCATTATACAGGTGCGTTTCGGTTACGGGAAAGTCGATTTGTTGAAGCAGGAGAACGGGTTGACAAGAGCACGTTTTCCCGCAATAACCGTTTCCCGGGAATTTGTATTTTTTCAAAAAATTCGTTTTCCTGCTTGACATCCCCCCCCCCCCCCTATGATGAGAACATAAGAGCGTGTTCGTTTTTCCGAATTTTTTTGAATATCACTATGAATAAAACAATACATAAAATCACGTTATTCGGTTGCGTCGGTTTCGCAACTGCTTTACCCGTCTTCGGCGAGCCTTACTCGCTGTTGGAATTACCGCCGCAAAGGAGTACCAAAGAGGCGTTTGAAAAGTACTCGCGACCGCTGGAGGAAGTCGACAAGGATCGACTGAAAAAGCTCAGGGATTTGGGGTATAGCGACGAAAAATTTCGCGTGATTTCGTTTAATACGATTTGTGAGAGACTCAAAAAATCGGAAAAGGATTTTGAGGCGATTGTCAATGATCCCGGAACGATTTTGAATAACTATATACAATCCCGTCCGCTTCCGTTCTGCTTTTGCGATTTCGACGGGAAAGTTTATGACGTTGCTTTGCCGTTCGAGGTTGTCAAAAACCAAAAAGCCGCTTTATTGGCGTGTCTGACGGGATTTGAATGGACGAAAAAACAAAAGCAACTGTTGGCACTGTACGCTTTTTCAACGAAAGACAGATCGTCGCTGAAACTGATGAGCGGTTTTAACGGAGGGTACACTTACATTACGGTGGAAGGTAGTGTCCCTCGCTATGTTATTTATGTGTCGAATGCGTTGTTCCAGGCTCCAAGTATGGTCACGGGCGTTTTAACGCATGAAATGAAGCATGCGCTGTATTACGAGTTGGGCTTATCGGCGGATCCCGCTTTGTGTTCTTACTCGACGAAATTTATTCGAGACGTTTATCAACTTCCGCAGGGCTTTTCTTCGGGTGCCGTAGCAGAACGTACCGTGAAAGCGATTTACAATCAATGCCCCGGAATTGCTCACGATTGGCATTCGATTGAAGAAGCATGGAATGCGCTCGGATTTTGTGAAATCGACGGTACGGTGTATATCAATGAATTTGCCGATTGTGCATTGCCATACGGCGACAAGGGTTCCGAAGGTGTTTTGATCAAAGCGTTCGAGTATCACCAACCTTGTTTTACGATGCTTTCTTTCGTGTGTCGGGATTCTGCTCGTTGGAACGCGTATCTGAATCGTCAATTTGAATTGGTGAGCAAAGATTGGCGTACGGGTGCTTGGAAGAATTTTGACAAAGAAGACGAAAACAATGAAAAAGGTTCGTGTTATCTGAAAGCAATCTCCGTTTCGTTGAACATGCCGCAGTTTGGCGAAAATTGGTATCAGGGAGATAAGCGAAAAGGAGTGAAAGATCTTGTTTGTACGCAAAAAGTGTGGTTGGATACGTATTTGAAGTTGGGCGGAAGCGACGGTATGCCGTTCGAAAACGTGACCTCAACAACTGCTCCTGTATCAGAGTAACCTTGTCATTCAGAATTTTTTTTGTTTATCGAACATGAATATCAAAACAACATTGCATTATACCGCATTCTTCGGTTGCATAAGCCTTGCAACTGTTTCATCCGCCTTTGGAGAGCCGTATTCACTGTTGGAACTGCCGCCGCAGAGGAGCACCGAAGAGGCGTTTAAAAAGTACTCGCGACCGTTGGAGGAAGTCGACAAGGATCGATTGCAAAAGCTCAGGGAATTGGGGTATAACGAAACGTTTCGAGTGGTTTCGTTTGATACGATTTGTGAAGGACTCAAAAAAAGCGAAGCTTTCGGAAAGAGTGCGAGTGCGTTTGATTTTGACGGGCGTATCAAAGATTACGAAGCAGTGTTGAAAGATTGTGTAAAAGCGATCCCCTTTTCGTTTTGTTTCCGCGATACCGAGAGCAAAATTTACGATTTTCCTCCTTTGCCGGCTGAGGCGATTGAGGATAAAAAGAACGGTTTTTTGGCGTGTCTGCGTTTGAAACCTTGGTGGGAGAAATCGGAACAGGTGCTGGCACTTTATGATTTTTTGCTCAAAGATAAGGTCGAACTGAAGTTTATGGGGCAGGGTGGCGGTTTTTGTTACGTCAAAACACTTGGCAACGATCGACGTTACGTCATCCATTTTTCGGAAGATGAGATTTTTTCGCATTCTCTGTTGGCGCACGAAATGAAGCATGCGTTGTATTATGAATTAGGTTTGTCGGGAGATCCCGCCGTATGCTCTTATACGACGAAATTCATCCGCGATGTGTATCAACTTCCGCAGGACTTTTCTTCGGGTTCCGTAACGGAGCGCAGTATAGAGGCGATTTATTATCAATGTCCGGCGATTGCCATGGATTGGGATACAATCGAAGAAGCGTGGAATAAACTCGGCTTCATCGAAATAAACGGCGTTGTTTATATCAATGAACTTTCCGATTGCGCGTTGCCGTTTGACGAGAAGCGTAATACGAAGGATGGTGTTCCGACGGGGTTTTCGTATCACCGACCTCTTTTTATGCGATCGTACATTTTCGGAGATAAAGAACGATGGGGCACCTTTGTTGACAGACAGGATTTTATCCTCAACGGAGATTCCCGTACGGGCAAACGGAAGGGTTTCGATAATGAAGATAAGAGTAATGAGGAAGGTTCAAGGTATTTGAAGGCAATTTCGGTTGCATTGAAAATTCCGACCATTCCCGCCAAAGTGCAGTGGGACAGGCGTCAATCTTATTTGGATGCGGTAAAGTACGATAAAAAATGGCGTGATTTGCTGGTTCGGAAACAGGGTAACGACACGACTTCCGAAAAATAGTTACCTGATTGGGTTCGTTCGGAATTTTTTCAACGGATAAAGCAATCAGAAAAATTGCGGTTTTTTACAGCAAAAACCGGCGAACTTTTAACCGCACGGGTACAAAAACTCGTGCGGTTTTTTTATTGACCGCGTCTCGTTGACTTCCGCGGCGGTCAATCTTATACTAAATTTACAGGGTTTCGCTTATGGAGAACAAGATGGTGTATGAATTCGGGGCACGTACGGACGGGGATGCGGGGATGCGAAAGTTGCTTGGCGGAAAGGGCGCGAATTTGGCGGAAATGTCGCGTATCGGTCTGCCGGTGCCGCCCGGATTTACGATTACCACCGAAATGTGTCTGGATTATTACAAGTCCGAAAAGAAAATTAAGCCAGAATTGAAGGCGGCGATTAAGGATGCCATCAAAAACGTCGAAGCGCAGTTGCACAAAACCTTCGGCGATCCGTCCAATCCGCTGTTGTTTTCGGTGCGTTCCGGCGCGCGCGAATCGATGCCCGGCATGATGGATACGGTCTTAAATCTGGGCTTGAACGACCAAACGACGGAAGGATTTGCAAAAAAGATGAACAATCCGCGCTTTGCGTACGATTGTTACCGTCGGTTTATTCAGATGTACGGCGATGTTGTTATGAACATCGGTGCCGGAAGCGATCTGGATCCGTTCGACGAAATTTTATCCGAAGCTAAAAAGAACAAAGGCGTCAAATTCGATACCGAATTGGGTGCGGAGGATTTGAAAAACGTCATCGTCCGCTTCAAGGAGTTGGTGAAAAAGGAAAAAGGGTGCGAATTCCCGCAGGACGTATTCGAACAGCTGGAAGGTGCCGTCGGGGCGGTTTTCGGTTCCTGGTTCAATGAACGCGCCGTTTTGTACCGTCACAAGTACAATATACCGTCGGATTGGGGAACGGCGGTGAACGTTCAGTCGATGGTGTTCGGCAATGCCGGCGATACGAGTGCGACGGGCGTGGCGTTTACGCGCAATCCCGCCAACGGTATGAACGAATTTTACGGCGAATATCTTATCAATGCGCAGGGCGAGGATGTCGTAGCGGGTATTCGGACGCCGCATCCGATGGCGGATTTGGAGCGGGAAATGCCAAATGCGTATCGGGAACTGCTGGAGGTACGTTCCGTTTTGGAGAAACGTTTTACCGACATGCAGGATTTCGAATTTACCGTCGAGGACGGGCATTTGTTTATCCTGCAAACCCGAAACGGCAAACGGACGGGATTGGCGGCGGTGCGTATTGCTCTGGATATGGTGCAGGAAGGGCTCATTGACCAAAAGACGGCTTTGTTGCGCATTCCCGCCGAATCGATTGCGACGTTGTTGGTGCCGATTTTCAACGCGGACGAAAAGAAAAAAACCTCTCCCGTGACCGTCGGATTGCCGGCGGGTCCCGGTGCCGCTTGCGGGAAGATTGTTTTTACGGCGGATCGAGCGGAAGAACTTGCCAAGGAGGGCAATAAGGTTGTTTTGTGCCGTGCCGAAACCTCCCCCGAGGATTTGCGCGGCATGCTGGTCGCCGAAGGTATTCTGACGAGCCGCGGCGGTGTCAGTTCCCATGCGGCTTTGGTGGCGCGCCAAATGGGCAAAGTGTGCGTTTGCGGTGTGGGCGATGTGCGGATTGATTACGACGCGAAAACCTTATCCTGCGGCGAAACCGTCCTGCACGAAGGGGATTTTATTTCCATTGACGGTTCCACGGGCGAAGTGTTTGGCGGCGCGATTAAGACGGCTCCGTCGGAAGTGATGCAGGTGTTAAACGGTACTCTGGAAGCGGGCAAAAGCGAAACCTACCGCATGTTCCGCAAGATTATGCATTGGAGTGACGGTTACCGTCGATTGGGCATTCGCACCAACGCCGACACGCCCGAGCAAGCCGCTTTAGCGTTTTCGTTCGGTGCGGAAGGTGTCGGTTTATGTCGCACGGAGCATATGTTTTTCAAAGGGCATCGCATTGATGCGATGAGGGAGATGATTTTGGCGGACAACGAAGCGGCGCGTCGCAAAGCTCTGGATAAGTTGCTTCCGTTGCAACGGGAAGACTTTGTCGGCATCTTTAAAGCCATGAAGGGGCATCCGGTGATTATCCGCCTTTTGGATCCGCCGCTGCACGAATTTTTACCGCACGATGAAGCAACAATTGCGGAATTATCCGAGGCGATCGGTTTGTCGACGGAGGAAATCAAGCGTCGTTCCGATGCGTTGAAAGAACAAAATCCGATGTTGGGGCATCGCGGTTGCCGTCTGGGAATTTCATACCCCGAAATCACCGAAATGCAGGCGCGGGCAATTTTCGAAGCCGCCGCGGAGGTTTTACAATCGGGCATGAAAGTGTCTTTGGAGATTATGTTGCCGTTGGTCGGTTTTGTGAAGGAATTCGAACATCAGGCGAAGGTCATTCGCAACATTCATAAAAATGTCTGCGCCGAACGAAACATTGAAATTCCGTACAAACTCGGGACGATGATTGAAAATCCGCGTGCAACGGTACGCGCGGCGGATATTGCCGCGGTCGCCGATTTCTTCAGTTTCGGCACCAATGATTTGACGCAATTAACGTTGGGCATCAGTCGCGATGATATGGGGAAGTTTTTCAAAGCCTACGTCGATCGGGAAATTTTCACGCAAAATCCGTTTGCTTCCATCGATGTCGACGGGGTAGGGGAGTTGGTGAAGTTTGCCGTGAAACGCGCGCGTTCCGTCAAACCGAAGATGGAATTGGGCATTTGCGGTGAACACGGCGGCGATCCGCGATCGGTGGAATTTTTCCACAACGTTGGGTTGGATTATGTGAGTTGCGCTCCGAAACGCATTCCGATCGTGCGTCTGGCATGCGCCCAGGCGGCATTAAAGCAGGTGCGTTCGTAAAGAATTTGTTATCTCATGTCATGAAAAAGCGGGTTTGTCGCCCGCTTTTTGTGTTTCAAAGCCGCCCGTTTGGAGTGCGTTTGCGTTTTTATAATGCTTGAATAAATTACGGTTGTTCCGCCTCAATAAATTCCATAAGAGCCGGAACAAGTTTCTCTGCGCACTCCTGCTCGTCATAATCAAAGTCGCATACAACATTTTTAGCATCTTCGGATGCCCGACCGTGCAATCGACATAATAACCCGAGTGCTTCCGTCGTGGCGGATTTTTCGAATGCTTCATTGCAAATAGATGTAAATGTCTGTTTGGTGTTTTCATCTTTCAATAAATCGCAACATTTTTTTATCGCTTCGGGAGAGATTTTGGAGTTGTGTCCGTAACGGATACATTGTAACTCTCGGATGTCCGACAGGGCATTGAGATACAACGTATCGCTTTTAAAATATACACCGAGGATATTTGAAATTTCATCGGGATGGTCCCATCGCGCAATGAGCTGACAGTATTCAAAGCATGCCTTTGCCGAAAGCATTTGCGGATAGGATGCACCGTCAAATTCGGATACTTTCTTCTGTATGGGTGTTGGAATTGCGAACATTGCATCATTCGGCAGATTGTTTTTCAAAAGAAGTAATTCTTGTGCGAATGGATTTTGATAATCGTTAAAGGTCTGTTTTAATCCCAAATGTTTCTGCAGGTAATGTCCGATTTCGTGCGACAAAGACCATGCGATGTCGTTGCAATTACACAGAAAAGCATTGTCATGGGCATTATAAGCACTCGATTCTTTACTCTGATTGTGCCATACCCACTTGCAACGCATTTCGGACGGTGTTGCTTCATCCAAGAGAAGAAATAAAATAATTTTTTCTTTACCGTTTTTGAAACCCAACGTGCGCTCTAAGCAGAATTGTATTTTTTGTTTTACCGTAACGGCTTTATCCACAGATACCGGCAACCATAAGGCGTCACTAATATAGACATCCGAATCCGCTTCCGTCAGAGTTTGTATGCAACCCTTATTATTCGTATAAATCTCTGTGTTTCGCCGACTGATCTTAAATTCTTCCGTTTTTTCATACAAAGGCACACAACTTTTCGCGTAATTTTTAACGGCAATTTTGAGAGCGTTCAAATCATCAAACCACTTTTCGCCTTTTTTGCGCTGTTCCTCACTGAAAAAAGGGCTCTTGAGGATAGATGCAAACGTGATTTCCCGAACATTTTTAATGTCTGATTGTTTCATTTCCTCAATGTTCGTACCGCGTTGTTTCAATGTATTCGCGGAAAGTTCTTCGGAAATTGCATCCAACGGATTAATCTTTTGCTTTTTGCGCCAATCGTCTCGCTTTTGTTTTTCGTATGCACGAAACGGGAACCACTCAAAAGACGTATTGTGGAGATTAACGGTTTCAATTACAAAATCCCCCTTCCCATCGTAAAATACATTCTTCTTGTTGCTGTAATTTGTCAGAAATTCCAGGATGTATTCCGTGTTTGCCGCTTTGATACCCGAATCGGAGCGTTCCTCTTCCTGTTTAAGGAGTGCTTCCAGGTTTTGAACGCTTTCAGTCCTGCATGCTTCCAAATAAGCATTTATTTGTTTCAATGTAAAAGCCTGCCCGTGCGGTGTATGCCATAAGGCAACGGACAGTCCGATACAGCCGATGATTTTTGTGATTGTTTTCATATTTTTCCATTTAGTTAAAAATGTCGGTAAAACGGAAAATTGAACCGTTCTTTCTTATTGTTCGTCTTTAATAAAATTCGAAATCAGAGGTTTAACTTTTCCCTCCCACTCTTTCCAACCGTTGCTGAGATCAAAATCACACACGGCATTTTGCGCATCTTCAAACGGACGTCGATGTAACAAACACAGCAAACCTAATGTTTCCGTCGGTACGGGTTTCCCGAAGGCTTCTTCGGTAATCTTTTCAAACAATGCTTTGTCGCTTTCTTCCTTAAAGTCATCTTTGTTACATTCCATATATTCTTTACCCGGTCTGTAACCATGCGTGTAACGGATGCGTTTTAACTCACGAATATCCGACAGAGCGTTGAGATAAAGCGTGTTATTTTTGAAATAAATCCCGAGAATATTGGAAATTTCCATGGTTGAATGCCAGCGTGTGACGAGTTGCAGGTATTCAAAAAACTTTTTTGCCGTCAGTTGCACAGGGCATTTAAAGCAAAAATTCTTCAATCCCCAAAAGGCGGATTCGCTGCCGAATTCGATGTCGTCCCTTATCGCTTGCGGAACGGCAATCGGAGCTTCCGTTTGGTTGTTTTCCAGTTGCAACAACTTTTTCGCAAACGGTTTTTGATAATCCTCAAACGTTTGATATAAACCCAAATGCACCTGCAGATAATGCCCGATTTCATGAGACAAAAATTTCATTTTCCCCTCAAAGCTGAAATAAAATGCATTGCCGCGCAGGTCGTAAGCACCATTGGCATGCTCGCCGTCATCATGCATCCACTTCAGACGATACTCGGACGGGGTCATTTCATCCAAAAGGAGCAAAAGAATGACCTTTTCTTTGCCGTTTTTGTAAGGCAACAGATTTTTCAAAAATGTTTCTATTTGCTTTTGCACTTCGGAGGTTTCATCAGGGAGCTTCGATGTAAGATAGGATAATGTAAGCGGGAATTCGGTAATTTTATCCTTAAAACGGATGGTCTTCTTTTCCCAATCCAATACTTTTTCGGCTGCAATCGATCGGCTTTTGAATGTACAGCTGATGTTTTTTTGTACCCATGGGTAAGCTTCCGCATAGTCCTCGATCGCTTTCTTGAGCTTATCCAAATCTTTGAGCCATTCATCCGCCTTTGTTTTTTGTTCGTCGGTAAAAATTTTACTTTTGAGGATTGAATCGAACGTGATTTCACGAACCGTTTTGATGCCGAGTGTTTTCAGTGTTTCGACATCAATGTTGCGTTGTTTCAAGTCATCCGAGGTCAATACTTGCGAAAAAGCTTCGAGACGTTCGTCCGTTGCCTTCGGATCGCGTTGCTTGATGATGTAAGGATGGAAAGGTGAACTCAGTTCACCCAATCGAGTATCGATAAGATAAGGGAACCCGTTAATCGCTTCGATGGAAATCGGTTCGCCGTCGGTATTGTACTCTATCTTTGTGACGGTCGACGAAAAACCTCCGGGGAGTGCGTCAAGGGCGTCAATTTTGACTCGATCCGCTTCACCCGAATTTAAACCAAGATAACTGTTCGATTGATCTGGAATTTTCTTGTGTTCCCTCAGGAAAGTTTCTTTCAGTTCTTTTTTCCGCTTTTTATCCTGTTCGCTGTCTTCCGGAAGCTCTTTGTACAAATCGCCGCCGAAATCTTCAGAACACGCGCATTCTTCCGCACCAAAAACACTTTTCGTCTTTTCTATTTTTTCACGCGACGGCTCCAGATTTTTAATCCCCTCCGCACGCAAGTCTTCCAGAAACGCGTTCAGTTCTTTCAAGGTCATAATGCGTCCCGCGTAACCCGAGAGCGGCAAGGAACATGCTATCGTAAAGATACCGATGGTTTTGAGGAATGTTTTCATAACTTCTTTCCAAGGAAGAGAGAAGAGTATTGAAACGAGACTGTCAAACTTTTTGTGAAAATATCTCACATGAGCTGACGATAGGTTCGTTTCTGTTTTTTGAGAATTTTTTTCGAACTTCAAAAATTTTCCACTGTTCGAAGGAAATCTCAAAATTTATGCATCGTCGTTACCCCGCCAATTTTTTATAAGACGCCACTCGTTGCTTGACCGCTTCCTGCGCCCGTTGCAACAGCTGTTCCGCGCGTTGCGGTTGGGTTTTGGTCAGAATTTGAAAACGATTTTCGCGTTTTAAGTATTCCGACAGTGGCAATTTCTATACCCCTGAACGTAACGAATATCGCAGGGCTTTTACGACGAAACAGAGACCGTAAATGCTATTAAAACTAACCTTTATGCGCAATTTCTATCCTCTGATGGGTCAAAAAATTTATACGGCAACGCGGGTTCATGCTTTTGTTCCGGTGCAAAGAATTCTCCCTGTTGACGATCCTGGGAATTCTGCCGTTTCGGAGACTTCAGTTCCTCAAACGTTGTTTCATCCACGACAAACGCAACGCTGTAACGTGCCCGCGTTATGGCAACGTAAAACTTACACGAGGATACATTTGTTTTGTTTTCGGAATTCTCGCCAAAAGGATCCGACGGATTTTTCAGCCACTTTTCCATAGGTTCCGTCGGATAAATCAGAACCCTGTCAAATGTTAATCCCTTGGAGGCTCCGAAGTTAAGAACATCGTTCGTTTTGACAAACGGGGGCAGAACAACCCTTTTACTGTCACGCAATATCTTCGGAGCATAAGTTTCTGTGTATTTTTTGACATATTTTTCATGGACAATCCATATGCCGCCGTGTTTTTCATATTTTTCACGCTTAAAGTCATTACATCTTTCCGCATTTGAGGTGCATGTTCCGTATTTATTGCCGTGTATCCGGTTGGCAAAATCACAAATTGCTTGGCAGTTTCGAAAACTGTCCTTCAGCGTTATTTCGTCGATGTCGATTTTACCTTCAAAAAATTCCGTTGCATCCTTTCTTGAACCGTCTTTGCCTTTGCCTTTTTTCCCGTAATTTGTAAGGTATGTACGTTGCCTCGGATCGCCGACAAGCGTTACATTTGCGCCTTCCTTGAGTAAAAATTCGACAAAATTCAAATCATATCCCGCCAAATCCTGCATTTCGTCGATATAAATTTTCGGGAAAATGGCTTTAATGCGCTTTAACGTATAACTCTTACCGTTATTTTCTTCTTGTTCCTTTTTGATCGTTCGACACACGAACTTTGAAAGTTTATCCGTGTAAACACGTCCGTCTTTTGTACGATAGTGCTCCAATGTTTTCTCTTTTGTTCCCGATGCCGACTGTTGATTGACAAGCAATACTCCTTTAATCCGTTCATCCCAAAGTTTTTCAAACAAAGTACCCTGATACGGTCGAACACCGTGTTGTAACAGAAACGAAAACCAGGTTTGAACAATGATGTTCGATGGTGTGAAACGATTTTTCGATATTATTTTTTTATTGATTTCTTCCGCGTTGTTTTCCGTGTAAGTCGTGATTAAAATGCGTTCGTATTTACCGAGATTTTTGCGTGCTTCCAACGCTTCATTTACGATGTACGTTGTCTTCCCGGAACCCGCCGCCGCAACGAAGATTCTGCCGTTCGGATAAGTTTCCTGTCTATTGCTTTTGTTCTCCGAAATCGACGGCATTTTGTATATATTCGGGGTAGTTAATTTTTTGGGAACTTCTAAATATCGCCAAGGCGCACTCGGTTTTGTTTTCTTGCATGTATGTTTTTAAGGCTTGTTCGTCTTTGTAATCTTTATACACACTGTCCGATATGAAGATTCGATTCAGGATTTTCGGAGAGTTGGCTTTCAGCAGATTCGGTTCCAATGTGTTCGGGTTATACTTTTCAGGATCGGTATCACTCGGCTTATTTATATTTTTGTCATAGCAGATCGTGATATTTTCCTTTTCATTTTTACCTAAATAATTTTCGTATTTTTTCTCTAAGGCTTCTATGTCGCCGTCGTTATCCGTTACAACGTGCACATCTTTTAATTTCAACTTCTCCGCGATTTCCAGAAATCGCTTAAAACATAATCCTTCGCACGAAATGACATCGATGCCGTCTTCGATCGGCAGTTTTTCATATTTATCCTTGTAGGCTCTTTGAACAATCAATTCGTCGGAACGACCTTCAACCAGGATGGCGGCTTCGCATAAAACGAGACGGAGCGTGTCATAACCAGGTAATACCTTGAAAAAATCTCTTGTACCCTTCGATAATTCCTTCATTCGTATGCAACCGTTTTCGCTTACCAATATCAACTCATCCAAACCGAGCTTGTTTGCGACGAAACTGCTGTGGGTCGAAACAAGGATCTGCTTTTCGGAGCATCGGTCGGGGATATACGCAACCAGTTGGTTTAACTTCGAAAAAGACAAGTGATTTTCGGGTTCTTCCAGGAGGATGATGTCGGCGTTTTTGGATTGCTTTTTCGACAGTGCCAATTCCATTTTGGCCATCTTTTGGCAACCTTTCCCCTGGTACGAAAGCGGAATGTTTCCCAATTCGACAACCAAACTTTTTTCCCACGCGTTTGCGGTACCCGTATCCACACCGATAGTTAGCGGGGAAGCGAAAAGATCGAAAGGAGAGCTTGCTTTCGCATTGCTTTTGATTTCGTTCGAAAGCCTTTTGTTGATGTTTTCTATAAATTCGTTTTCGCTGAATTTTTCCTTCAACTCCCGATAAGCCTGTGCCAGTTTGGATCTTTCTTCGTCTTCAAGGTAATTTTTAACAATCCCGGAAACATAAGAATCCGAGGCGTTCCCGTAGCGGTATTCGGAGGTGTCAATCAGTGAAGATTTTATCGGAACGGAACGCGTGGTTATGTGCTCTCGCGCAAAAGTCTCCCACAGGATTTTGTAATACTCAATGGGTAAGCCAGAAATTTTCTTCTCTTCAAAAATCTTCTCATATTCCTCCTTATATTCATCATTAAAAACGACTGAAAATCGAACTCCAAAGGCATTTCCATCTTTATCGGAATTAAAATCGCCTTTATACATTGCATCTTTGCAATCATTCAAAAACACCTCGATGAAAATTTCGGGCAACGGAGTATTTTTCTTTCCCAACCATTCGTTTGTTGCCTCCTTGTTAAACAGGTATTGAGACAATTCCCGTTCGATGCGGTTTCCGTGATAATAACCCGTCAGTGCCAGATGAACGGCTTCCAAAACGGTTGATTTTCCGATTTCGTTATCACCAACCAGGATATTTAAACCGTTCGTGAATTCGAAAGTGCGTTTTCCTCTAAATCTTTTGAAATTTTCTATGACAACTTTGCGAACGAACATGCTCCTTACCCCGCCAATTTCTTATACAGTGCTACCCGTCGGTTGACCGCCTCCTGCGCGCGTTGCAGTAATCGTTCCGCGCGTTGCGGTTGGGTTTTGGTCAGAATTTGGAAACGGTTTTCGCGTTTCAAATACTCCGACAGCGGAATGCGATTATCAACGGCATCGAGTTGCAACGGGTTGTGATCCTTTAGGCGCGGATCGTAGCGGTACAGCGGCCAATAACCGCTTGCAACCGCCAAACGCTGCTGTTCGACGCCGTAACGCAAATCATAACCGTGTTCGATGCAGTTCGAGTAGGCAATAATGAGTGCCGGACCTTCGTAACTTTCGGCTTCAAGAAAGGCTTTAACGGCTTGGTTCGGGTTCGTTTGGACGGCGATTTGAGCGACATAAACGCTCTTGTAGCCCATCGCCAATAAACCGAGATCTTTCTTGGCGCGTTCCTTGCCGGAAGCGGCGAATTTTGCGACGGCTCCCAACGGCGTGGATTTCGACTGCTGACCGCCCGTGTTGGAATAAACTTCCGTATCCAATACCAAAATTTTTACCTTCCTTCCGCTTGCCAGCACATGATCCAATCCGCCATAGCCGATGTCGTACGCCCAACCGTCTCCGCCGATGGTCCAAACGGATCGGTCGACCAAAAAGTCCGCAATCGGCAACAATAAACGCGCCTTTTCGGGTTGGAGCTGCCTTAACTGCGATTTCAGCGCGTCAATCAGCTCCCGATGTTGCTGTCGTTGCGCATCGTCGGTCGGTTTTTGCAACAAAGCGGAAAAATCCGTCGATAACTGCGGTTGCAGTTCTCGTAAAAGTTCGCGTGCAAGGTAAGTCTTTTTATCCGCCGAAACGCGCATGCCGAGCCCGAATTCGGCATTATCCTCAAACAGCGACGATGCCCAAGCCGGACCGCGACCGTCGGCGTTCTTCGTGTACGGCGTTGTCGGTAAATGCCCGCCGTAGATGGAGGAGCATCCCGTTGCGTTGGCAATTAACAGATGATCGCCGAACAGTTGCGTGAGCAATTTAATATAAGGCGTTTCACCGCATCCGACGCAGGCTCCCGAAAATTCGAACAGCGGTTGTCGGAACTGCGCCTGTTTGGCGTCCGACGGCGCACTTGCAGGGGTGGGGTAGGGCAGGGTTGCAAAGAATTCCCAATTTCGCTTTGCGTCTTCGAATACTTCCGATTTTTTGACCATCATCAGCGCTTTTTTCGACGCATCCGTACGGCTTCGCGACAGACAGCTTTCACTGCATAAGCCGCATCCGGTGCAATGTTCGGGAGCGACCTGCAGGGTAAAAACGTCGTTTGCCGGTTCCTTGGAGCGGTAAGGCAGGGACTTGAAACCTTCGGGAGCGTCTTTCAGTAACTCCTTATCAACGTGTTTCGACCGCAACGCCGCATGCGGGCACACCGTCGTACAGCGGGTGCATTGACCGCATAATTCGGGATCCCATTGCGGAATAAACTGCGCCATGTTGCGTTTTTCGAAGCACGCCGTGCCTGTCGGCCAACGACCGCCGATCGGCAACGCGCTGACGGGTAACTCTTCGCCTTTGTGCTCCAACAGACGCCTGGTGACGGTTTGAATGAATTCCGATGCGCCCGATAAGTCGAAGGAAGCGGCTTTTCCTTCGGTTGCGGAAACCTGTTTTAACGAAATTTTATGCAAATTCGCCAAAGTCGCATCCACGGCGGCACAGTTGGCGGCGACCACGGCATCGCCTTTTTTGCCGTACGTCTTTTGAATGGCGTGCTTGACGGCTTCAATAGCGATTTGTTGCGGCAAAATGCCCGAAATCGCAAAGAAACATGTCTGCATAATCGTGTTGATGCGATTGCCCATGCCGGCTTTTTGCGCAATGGCGTAGGCGTCAATGGCGTAAAACAGAATTTGTTTCTCAATCAGCGTTTGCTGAATGTCCCGCGGCAGTTGTTCCCACAGTTCGTCTGGGTTGAACGGCGCATTGAGAAGGAATACGCCGCCGTTTTTCAATTTCTCCAAAACGGGATAGGTGCGTAAAAATTGGAATTGGTGGCAACCGACAAAGTGCGAGGTTTGGATTAAATAGGGGGCTTCGATCGGTTTATCGCCGAAACGCAAGTGCGAAACCGTCATGCCGCCCGATTTTTTGGAATCGTATTCGAAGTACGCCTGGGCGAATTTTTCCGTTTCGCGACCGATGATTTTAATCGTATTTTTGTTGGCACCGACCGTTCCGTCCGAAGCCAAGCCAAAGAAAAGCGCGCGAAATCCGTCTTTATTTTCCAAATCCAGCGTTTCTTTAATCGGAACCGACAGATGCGTGACATCGTCGTTGATGCCGACCGTGAACGAGGGCTTCAAGGTTTGCGCTTTGGCGGCTTCGTGAACGGCATTTGCCATCGACGGCGTAAATTCCTTCATGCCGACGCCGTAACGCCCGCCGAAGATCTTTGGCAAATGCGGAAATTGTTTCACATCGACCGCCCGCTGTAATGCCGCCGCGACATCCAGGCAGAGCGGTTCCGCAACGGATCCGGGCTCTTTTGTGCGATCGAGAACAATCACTTCCTTAACCGATGTCGGCAGGGCTTGAATAAAGTGTTTCAACGAAAACGGACGGTATAAATGAACATTAACGACGCCGACTTTTTCGCCCTTTTGCATTAAATAGTGTACCGTCTGTTTTAAAGTCTCCGCACCCGATCCCATCGCGACGAAAACCCTTTCAGCTTCGGGCGAACCCGTGTATTCGAAGAGCCGATAACTTCTTCCCGTTAAGGCTTCCAGTTGTCGCATTTTGGCTTCGACGATTTCGGGAACGGCATTGTAAAACGGATTGGAACGTTCGGCGCCCTGGAAATATACATCCGACATTTGTGCCGTTCCGAACATCATCGGAGCGTCGGGGTTCAGTCCGCGCTTGCGAAATTCAATCAAATCTTCTTCATCCAATAGAGCCTTCAGGTGCGTTTCCTCCAACGGTACATAGGTGTTGATTTCGTGCGACGTGCGGAAGCCGTCGAAGAAATGCAGGAACGGAATTTTGGCTTTCAATGTACACACATGAGCAATCGCCGCCAAGTCCTGTGCGGCTTGCACCGAATGCGACGCCAGTAAAACAACGCCCGTTTGGCGCGTTGCCATGACGTCCGACTGATCACCGTAAATCGACAAGGCGTGTGTGGATAAAGCGCGCGCGGTGACGTGCATGCAAAAGGGCGTCAATTCCCCCGCAAGCTTGTACAAATTCGGGATCATCAGCAACAGCCCCTGCGAAGCGGTAAAAGTCGTTGTCAAAACGCCGTTTTGAGCGGTTCCGTGCGCCAACCCCGCTACGCCAGCTTCGGACTGCATTTCAATCACTTCGGGCACATTGCCCCAAAGGTTCGGTTTGCCGTTTGCCGACCATTGATCGCAGAAATCCGCCATTGGCGAAGAGGGCGTAATCGGGTAAATCGAAACCACCTCGCTGTAAGCATATGCCACTGATGCCACCGCCTCATTGGCGTCCGTAATTGCTTTTTTTACAACTTCCGTCACAGTTCCAGGATGAATTTTCCCGATTAAAAGGCAATGTTAAACAGGACGGCAGGAATTGTTTTAATCCGTTTCTTTGGCACAAAACCTGCTGTGTATTTCTTTCGAATGGCAAAGAAAAGCGATCCCGAGGCGATGTTGAAACAATTGGCGGAGCTGGATAAACGTCTGGCGAAACTGCAGAAGTTTTTCCGAGAAAGTAAATCCTCGACGGCGGAAGGCAGTCTGTTGACGCCGAAGAATATCGAGGAAACCATTCGGCTTTTGGAGAAAATTAATCCGTCCGAAAAAGCCATGATACAGGCACTGAAGATGTTGTTGCCGCTGTCAAAACAAAGTAACGCGGCGATTGAGAAAAAAACGGCTACCAAAAGGGCTGGTGTGTCTTTAAAACCCGCGTCTCACAATGCCTGTACCGCGAAAATCAAGGGGCGTCTGATGCCGGGACGCATGATTTAAGGGAGATTTTTTCAAAAATTTTGACCGTTATGTCCGATATTTGAATAAAGGCACAACCGTGGCATACTCCGTTCCCGACTTAAATATCTTGCCCCCAACGTACCCGCATGCCGTCGGCGGTGTGCAATCGTCATTGTCGGCGGTTGGAAGCAAGAAACTGCGTACGGCATCCGTCGGTTCCGCAACCGAGGTAGGGGATTTTAAGGCGCGTTATACAGAGATTTTCGACCATCACGAAAAGGTTCAAAATAACCTGTTGAAACAACTGAATGCCGTTTTCGGGAAAAACATTCCCATGGACGGCAATCGCCATGTGGATTTTACGAGATTTATCAAAGATGTTTGCGTTGATTCCGATCGGGCGAATGACGCCTATAAGTTCTACGGTCGCCAAATCATCGAACAGATCAATCAGCTCGGCGATTATATCCTTAAAGCGCGCTCGCTTTTGGAGCAGGTAACGGAAGGGAAAAATTGGCTTATCGATCAACTGGATATTCTGGACGGTTTCTCGAAGGAGATGCACGAAACGTTCGGCTTCCGTTATATTTATGACCTGAACGAGGACATTTGGAAACTGTATGAGGATGATTATACAAACGCCCCCCATACGCAGTTTCATGATGATGATGATCCGAATGCCTACAAGCCCTACGATAAATTGCGTACCATGGAGGTGCAGGCTTATGAAAAACAGGAATATCAAAGGGAGCCTGTTTTTACCAAAAAAACCATCGAGGTTTTTAATGAACTTAATCTTCTCGATCGATTAAAATACATCAAATTGTATTACGATATTGACAGCGGTAAAACCGATGCGCTTTTCCCGAATGACAAAGTCAGCGGTATTCCGACCGTTAAGGAAGCCTCGAAAACGGACGTTATTGCCGCAATCGAACATTTTTTCATGGGTTACCTCATTGACCGCGACGGTCCCGTGAACGCCGTTTCGTCGTATCTGGAGGTTAAATCCGCCGCGCTGATTGAAAAAATTCGATTGGAATCGGAAAAAATCAAAGCACTCAATGTCTATTTGAAATTTATTCAGCGCGCCTTGGATATTTTAAACGCAAGTCAGTCAAGTGTATCGTCGAACGATAAGGGAGAAATTTCGTCGAACTCGCGACATCGTATTCCCGACGGAGCGATGTTTGCACTGACGTACTTGTGCGGAGGGAACATGTACAATTTGTTTGAAACAGCGAACGGAACCAAATGTCTGGTGATTGAAGATGCCGTAACTGCCGGCAAATTTTTATTGGTTCCGGAAGGGATTGAGGGCATTCGACTGTTGTTGGGGGACAGCGGAACCGCCAATAATTACGCAGGCAACTGCAATTTTAAAATGAAGTTTGATAACAATGTATGGCACTGTGCTGTTGACAGGTTTTCCGATGTTCCGTCGCGTTACTACTACTCAACTCAAATCAATGATAACGACGATCGTTGGAATTGCTGTTATGCTTCTCTCGGTAAAACCTTCATCCTTCCGACGCAAATCGAGTGTGAAAAAATTCTTCCAAACAGCGTTCGGAAATACGCGGATTTTAACAAAACCGCTTCCATTGACAAATCCGACATATTGGCCTCCTGGCAAAAGGCGTTTCAGGATAAAATTTCATCCATACAAACCGCCATCGATACCGTTAATACCGACATTAAAGTCTTTCGCAACAAAGTCGACACCTTGAATACTTTAAGCAATACATTTCGAAACCGAACGCACACCGCCTACGTGAAAGTCGCTTCTAACCTTAAAAAATAATCATATGTCCCAAAGTATTTCAAATGTTTCTTCCAATCAACCGCTTGCGCCGATTGGAAACGTTCGTGCCGTCGGCGTGCAACCGTCGGTGTCGGATATATCGGATAAATCGCTTTCGGAGATTGTTGCGGAATACAAAAAACTTTTCGTCGACGATACCGATACTTCTTATGTCGGCATGAAAAAGGGGTGTCTTAACCGTCTCGGTTATATTGTGGATCAGGGAACAAAATACAGCGATAATTTCAATAAACTTTCCGAGATTTATACGGATGCACGAACTATAAACAATAAGGAAATTGACGGAGTCAGCCGCGAGGGATACATGGCGTTGCGGTTTTACGTCAAATCGATTGTGGATTACCTGCAGATGTTGCACACATATATTAACGAAGCCCAAACGGCCTTGGAGAAGTTGCAGGAAATTATTGATATGCCCGACATCGATAAAGACGAAAAGCTTCAATTGGCACGCGAGCATATCGATAAATTATCCGTTTGTAAAAGATTTGCCGATGAAACGGTCGATGCACTGGTGAAGCGCGTCCAGTACAATAACGATACAAAACAGTGGGAAATCGTCAGCGATAAGAACGACATGTTGTTTGACGGGGAAGATAAACATTCCAAACTGAAGGCATACGAAGACTATATCGAGGTGCGTCAAATATCCCCAAGAATAGAGCGCAGATACCCGCGCCTGGACTGGTTGCGTGAAACGAAAATTTATTACAAGGATTCTCGTGCATCGGATGGAATGATCGAAGCTCCCATTCAGGTATTCAGTTCGTTGCCACTCATTGACAGAATGAAATTTATTTATTACTTTTACAAGATTATTCTTAGTGAATGGGATAGTTCCGAAAAGATGTACCTCAGATATATCAATTTTCCGGACGAGCCAGAAACGGGCTTTCCGTGTATTCCTGATGTGGAAAGCACCAAAGATACCGAAGCTACCAAACATCTCGGTGCATTGGAAATGTTCTACGTCGGGTATTTAACCGATCGCGACGGTCCGATTAATGCCGTTTCTTCATTCTTTGAAATCAAAGTACAGGCTCTGCGCGAAAATTTAAGCATCCAATCAAAAAGCATTTCCGCACTTAATACCTATCTGGAATTTATCAACCGCGGCTTGAATGTATTGAACGGCAGTCAATCCGGTGCCGACGGCGATAAAACCAATCATCGCATCCCGGAGGGTGCGATGATTGCGCTGACATATCTGTGCGGCGGTAATATGTATAATTTGGCTGAAGCCGGGGACGGAACCAAATGCCTTGTGATTGAACACAATCGAAGTTCAGGGCATTATATGTTGGTTTCTGCCGATGATGCCGGTATGAACTTTTTGCTTGGCGATAATGGAAACACCAATGAGCAGGTCGGTAATTGTTACAGTGACAATCAAAAAGTTATCGATACATGGTATGCAAAAAATTTTTCGTATTCCCAATCTCCGACTGTGTATTGTTATTCAACCGGAACCGAAAAACGCAACGGTCAAACGCGCTACAATAAAGTTACCGCATCTTTCGGGAACACTTTTGTGCTTCCGACCCGGCTCGATTGTGCCAACGTTATCCCAAACAGCGTGAAAGAATACGGTAATTTCAAAACTGCAGACAAAATAAAAACCGAGGTTGTCAGTTCCTGGACGGATGCTTTTTCAAAAAAGACGCAGTTCATCAATACTGCCATCGACACGATCAATACGGATATACAGGTGGATCGTTCCAAAATCGACAGCTTTGACTCGATTTGCTCGACATTCAGATCCAGAGCGCACGAAGCACACTCAAATACCGCCGCGAATGTGAGGTAGGGGGATTGTTGCCGAACCTGTTTCAACAAAAACGGATCGACAGAGACACTAAGAAGTAGTGGAGTAAATCCTTTTATTGACTTGATGTATGAAAATTAGAGCGTAAAAGAGAAGCCCGCCTGAGAGAAGCACATATCCGCACGAACAGACCAAAAGATATGCAGCCTTCAGGATACAACAAGTGTACCCAACAGCTAAGTGATAGTCCATTTCATGGATAGAAGTGAAAAAAATCGCAGTATTGTCTAATAACCTCAAACTAGCGCCAAGAAAAAAAGCAAAAAGGAGCGACAAAAGCCAACCAAAGTCAGCGTAAATAGCCACAGGCGTGAGTAGTGGTGCGTTGCAGTTCACTGGATGCGGATCGAATGGAGCTTGCCCACCTTCTAGATTGAAAACAATAAAATCCAGTTTTATTTTAGGTTTTTGGAATGGGGTAAACAGATGATAGAAACTCGATTGCCCCCTGGTGTAATAATTCTCTTTTTTTACAAAATTTAGAGCAAGGTAACTATTGCTTGAAGGTAAGCAAAATACTCTACGGTAGATCGCGTCAAACGCAGGATGCGGTGTACGTGGATGCGATTTGATGTAAGAAGAAATGTACAGAAAAAAACACAAAACAAACGGTATGGATAACAAGTAGAGGATATTTCGTGACATAAAGACGCCTTGTTTTTTTATAGCAGTCGAGAAAAATATAACTAGCAGAAATGTTAATACAACGGATGCTTCATGTGCTATGACTAATACTCCAAGAGATCCAACGAACCATAGTATTTTAAGAACCTTATCTTTACAAAGGAAAAATACTAATGGCAGAAAATACAGAGAATACGAATAGTACATAAAATACCCCAAATAACTCAAGTGCATACCACCTAGCCTAATCGTTACATAATCTTTCTCTTTAATTGAAAGAACCTGTGTTATAGTCGCAAAGTATATGACAATGGATACTATCCACAATATCTTTTTAAAAGGAAGGTTTTTAACAAAAAAATGACGAGATATTAGTAGCTGCCTTGGACGCATCATACTAAAGCACCCAATAGAAAAGGATAACATAAAGGTCGCCAGATAATAGTCAATCCAGAGAATTCCAGATGGATGCAACCAGAAAATTAACAAATAATACGCCAAAAAAATAATTTGCACTAAAGAATAGCCTGCATTTTGAAACTTCTGACGATAATGCAGAGAGATAAGATATACAAACCGTGAACACCAATTTTCCCACACAGACTAACCATAACACCAATCAACCAATTCTATGAAAATCACCAAAAAAACGCTTTGCACAACTCACTGCCGGAAGACCCACCAACATTCTACGCCTCGAGCACCTAAACCGATAGAAATCCTCTGCGATCATCAAACATTCTTCCAATCAACTTAACCTCTTCTTATACAAACCGCAAACAGTCTTCCGCGATCTCCAGAAGTTCCGCGATTAAGCTTATAACTTTTTTCTACGTTAAAATACCTGCACAACACTTCCAAAATTTTGTTTAACTGCTCTGGTGTCTCATAACTTGGCAGATGAGATTCAAACAGCAACATACAGCCGTTGGAGACATATCGGTGGCATTTTTGAAAATAATCGTCGATCGATTGCTTTGTGTTGCGATCATAGGTGGAATGATTGGCAAACGATAAAACCACATCGTATGTCTTTGCTCCGTTATATTCCTCGAATGTTCCCGACCAAAAACGTATATTGTCCAGGTGAAGAAATTTGGCGCAGGTTTGCGCAATTTTAATCAAAAACGGATTGATATCAAACGCATCTATCGATTGGCAGATGTCCGCAATTTCCAAGGGGATAAAACCGGCATTGATCCCGATATCCAAAACACTTTTCCCTTTCAGCAGATTGCGCAAACCCATATCCTTAATTCTGATTTCTGTTGACCGAAATCCCGTTATGTGCAACGGCTTGCAGGATTGATAAAAATAACCTTCGCCATAGTCGTATGACTTGTAATCTCGACGCTGTTCTTCCAGAATTTTTGCAATATCATAATGCAATGCGAGCTGTCCTTTTATATAGAAATAGTCCTTCAGACGATTGAGTACGGCTTGCCGCCTCGCAGAAGTCTTCTCGGATGCAAATTGTCCGATGGAAAACGCTAAGAACTTGAACGGCTTCCATTCGCCATAAAACCGATCCGCCAGCTCTCTCTCTCTCTCTCTCTCATCACTACCAAGGACTCTATACTGGCACCGATTTTTTTTATATGCAACTCTCTTTTAATCTTTCTTTTATATATTCCACGCCGTTTGCAACCGAATGTCCCCAATTATAAACATACCTCTCGCGAAGTTCTTTTAAGGTTGACTGCCAATCGGAGCGGTTTTTCAATAACGCTGAACTTTCAATTTCATTGGGAACTGTCGAAAGACGAGTTAACGGTACCGAAATACCGATTTTGTCGCGCAGTTGCATTTCGATCGGCTCAATGCCCAATGTTCTCCAGTGTTTATTGTGCTCTTTCAACGGTGTATCGATGAGCAATACCGGACGTTCCGTTCCGAAAGCATACTCGAAAGCAATTCCCGATCGATCCGTGATGAGTATATCGGCTTCGTAGAGATTATCTTCCGAAAGCAGGCAATCTTCCCAGGCGAAGTTTTTTGTTTGAATTACGCGCTCTTTCAATGTTTTTGCCAAAGAAGAACGTCGCTTTAAAAACTCTGGATGCGGGCGAACGATAACGCGATAATCGGTTTTCTCAAAAGCATCCAATAATTCGTTTATGCCGTTTTCGAACAAACTTGCCGTACTCCAAGTAGGAGCGACAAGAACGGTTGTTTGGCTGAATTGTTTTTTGTAATGTCGATTTTTTTGAAAAATTGCATCCATTCTTGGATAACCGACGGGGATTAAATTTTTGGCAGGCAACCGACACATTTGCTCGCGTTTGCGGATTTCGGCTTCATGGTGCGTACCGACGCAAAAAACGGTATCGTACGCATCAAAAGCCTGTTCATTATACTGCAGGTGCGTGCTCGAAAATGCGTGAAATACGTAAATGTATTCACGGGTATGTTTGGATTTTTTCAGGTGAAATGTATTCAAATCCGGCATCGTCAGTACAAAACATTCGGCATCCATTCGGTCGAAAACCGCTTTCAGGAGATAATTGAAATAAAACGGGAACAGTCGCTCGTGATGGTTTGTTAAAATCGGATCGTTCGGATCGGACGTAATGTAACTGCAGGTTGCCTGCGGATCGGATCGAAGAAATTCTTCCGCGAACGGTCCGAGCGTTTGCCAATAAATATCGCGTTCGGAATAAAAAACCAATCGGCGATGCGATCGATGATCCGGAGCAAAAAATTTCTTGTAGGCAAGAAACTCTCTTATCAGACTAAGCATTGCATGCTTCAGGTCATCATATTGGGAGCGAGTGCGTCAAAGTTTTTTACAAAAAATACCGCAAATATCCCTGTGAATTGCGCTAAAACGGTTTTGGATTGGCAAACCGATGCTTTTAGCGGAAAAGATGCGACCTTTACGTTTGTCGGCGGCAATCAAATCGAGCATTTGTCTCATGAAGGTTCCGATGTGCATTTTGTTTTTAACCCGCAATGGGAGAGCAGTTCATGCGCCGCATCGTTACGGTTATCCGGTTTCGATGTCAACACCCCGGCTTTTGTCTGTTATGCGGATGTTTTGTTTCGTCGTTCGTTGGTTTATCAAATGCTTGCGGAAAGCAGGGACGATTGCGGTATCGTTGTTGCTGTTGATTTGGATTTGTCGCTGTTAAAAACGAAGGAGGATTACGAAACGATTTGCATCGATAAAATTCATTATCCGTTCGTCGGTTGCGTTTACTTTAGACCGCAAGCGTTAAAAATTTTGAAGGAAAATGCCTGTTTTTGCGACGAAGTGAAGGATTATCGTTTATCTGAGGTGGTTCGTTGTTTGCAAAAGAGGGATTGTAATGTTCGTTTTTTGGATGTTCACGGGTTATGGACGGAGGTTTTAAGTTCGAAGGAGGTTGCAAAATTTGTCCTGACCACAAAGGCACAAACGTTGTGCACGTTACAGGGAAAGGTAACCAAAGCGCATATTTTGGAGCAAGTTTGTTGTTCCGTACGTCAGTGGCGCGAGAATCCGCAGGCAATTCTTGAAGATGCTTTGGGGCGTTTCGGTTCGCAGACGCTCGTTGTCAGAAGCAGTTCTCTGCGTGAGGACGGATTTGTCACTGCCAATGCCGGGAAGTTTGAAAGTCTTCTCAATGTTCAACCGACTTCGGAAGCATTGCGGCAGGCGATTGATGCTGTCATCGCGTCTTACGGAAACCAAAATTCCGCGGATCAGGTTTTAATCCAGCCGATGTTGCACGATGTGAAACTCAGCGGGGTTGTTTTTACGCGCACGCTTACGTATGGAGCACCTCATTGTGTTGTGAATTACGCGCAGAAGGATACCGCTGCCGTTACAAGCGGTTCCTGTAAATCCGACGAAACGTTTTACCATTGGAAGTATTCAAAGATTCCGTCAAACGCACCGAATTTTTATCCGAAATTATTCGAAGCGGTTCAGGAAATTGAAACCTTGGTGCAATTTGATGCACTGGATATCGAATTTGCCGTCACCGATAACGATGAATTGTATATTTTCCAGGTAAGACCGATCGCTTCTCAAAAATTGCGCGAGGTTACCGACGAAAGTTTGCGAACGTATTTGGCGGATGCGGAGCAACGATTTGCGGATTATCAAGTTCCACATCCCGATGTTCGAGGGAAAGAAACGATTTTCGGGGTGATGCCTGATTGGAACCCTGCGGAAATTGTCGGTACCAAGCCGCACCGATTGGCAATTTCCCTTTATCAATCCCTTATAACAAATGATATTTGGGCACAACAGCGTGCCGAATTCGGTTACAAAGATGTTCGACCGTATCCGTTGATTGTCAATTTCATCGGTCATCCTTACGTGGATGTTCGTGCAAGCGTGCATTCGTTTTTGCCGAATGTTCTTTCTGATGAAACGACCGAAAAATTGGTAAATTACTTTGTTCGCCGTCTGAAGCAAAATCCTGCCTGGCATGACAAATTGGAATTCATGGTGATGCCGACGTGTTATACGGTTGATTTTGAGGATCGTTGGCGCGAGTTATTGACGACGGAGGCGGGGCTTTCGGAGGAAGAAATTTTGACGTACAAAGAGGCTTTGTTGACTTTAACAAAGAATGCTTTTGAAACTTGCGAGCGTTGTTATGCGGAAATGCAGACGATTGAACGTCGATTTGATCGGATTGATGCTTCCGACTTAAAACCGTTGGATAAAATTTACGTTTTACTTAAAACCTGTTGTGCCGGAACTTTGAATTTTTCCCATTTGGCGCGTTCCGGTTTTATCGCGAGCTCTTTTTTAAAATCGTTTGTCGCCAAAGGTTTTCTCTCTGAGGAGGAAAAGATGCGGATTACCGGTGGTATTAAGACTATTACGGGGCAATTTTTCGATGAAATCCAACGGGCATTAAGCGGTGAAATTTCAAAAGAAGCCTGTGTTCGTACGTACGGACATTTGCGCCCCGGTACGTATGATATTACGTCGCCCGCGTACCGTTCCGATCCCGATAAATACTTATTTTCAACCGCAACCGGTGAAAAGGAACCGCCGAAAATCGAAGAAAGATATGTTCCGAGTAAAAGCTTGGAACATACGCTACGGGAAACTTTCGGCGTTTCTTGGGATGAATTTTATCAATTTATATCGCATGCCGTTGCCGGTCGGGAATACTCGAAGTTTGTTTTTACGCGCTATATTTCTAAAGTTCTCGATCTCATTAAAGTAATAGGGGAGAAGTACGGTTTTGACGCGGAAGCGATGTCGCATGTCCCCATCGGTTTGTTCGAAGAGATCCGTAACGGTCTTTTTTCGCGGAAAGATACCGCATCGCTGTTGAAAACCATGATCGCCAAAGGTAAAGAGTATAATCTTATTACTCAAAGTATCGAGTTGCCGCCGTTGATTACGAAAGCGGATGATTTTTATGCCTTCTTTGTCCCTAAAACACTGCCTAATTTTATCGGCAACGGAACGATTGAAGCGGAAGTTGTTTATTTGGAACATTCCGAAACAACGGATGGAAGCTTGCTAAGCGGCAAAATCATCCTGATTGAACAAGCCGATCCCGGGTTTGATTGGATTTTTAATTACAACATCGGCGGATTGATAACTGCTTACGGCGGTCCGAATTCACACATGGCGATTCGTGCTTCGGAATTCAACCTGCCGGCGAGCATCGGTGTGGGCGAAAGTCTTTTTAATAAGCTGAAGTTTGTGCGATTGGTTCGGTTGGATTGTGCGGCACACCAACTGACGGTTCTCGGATAAAAATGTCAAGAATTGGTATTACTCAGCGCGTAGAATACCTCGAAACTCTCGGGGAAACGCGCGATGCGTTGGATCAAAATTGGACGAAACTCCTGCAAGCGAACGGATGCCTGGCGGTTCCCGTTCCGAATGTGTGTCATGTCGGTGATTTCATTGAGGCACTTTCGTTGGACGGAATTTTAATGAGCGGCGGTGACGACCATCCGACGCGCGATCGATGCGAAATGTACTGTATTGATTACTGCGTAAAACACAAAATGCCCCTTTTGGGCATCTGTCATGGGATGCAGTTTATCGGTCGGTATTTCGGAGCAACCTTGGTGAACATCGAAGGACACATCAAGGTTCGGCATAATGTTCTTATACATTCAAATCCGTACGAAATTCCTCAAAAAACGTTTGAAGTAAATTCCTTTCATCGCTTTACGTTGGACAAAGTTCCAGACGAATTTTTAAGTTTTGCTACAGATAAGGAAGGTCACTGCGAAGCGATGTATCATTCGACTTTGCCAATCGCAGCGTTTATGTGGCACCCAGAGAGAGTACCTTATTTAGACTGGTTCGGTGAGTTTTTAAGAAGATTTTATGGAAAACGTTAAAATTTTTATTCTTTGTGCCGGTGAGGGAAAACGTTTGCGTCCTTATACGGAGCATCAACCAAAGTGCCTGGTTTCCTATCTTGGAAAGCCGCTTTTGCAGTACCAAGTGGAAGTTTTTGAGCAGTTTAATCTGAAAAACATCACGCTTATCGGCGGTTACCGCAATGATGCTTTGCCTCGACAATATCCCGTTGTTGTTAATAACGAATTTGCAATCACGAACATGCTTTACAGCTTGTTTTGTGCCGAAGAACACATGACGGACGACAGCGATGTCATTATCAGCTACGGAGACATTATTTATCATGCTTCGGTATTGGAAAAGCTGCTTCAATCGAAGGATCCGTGCAGTGTTGTTACGGATATCGATTGGCGACGTTATTGGCAGGAACGCATGGAAGATCCGTTGAAGGACGCCGAGACGTTTCGTTGGGATACGCAAACGCATCGAATTTTCGAATTGGGCAAGAAACCGAAAACTTTGGAGGACATTCAGGGACAATATATTGGGTTGTTTAAGGTTTCCTCAACGCACGTGAAAGCATTCAAACAACACTATGAAATGTTTAAAAGTTCATATTTAAATTACAGAAACGCTTACATGACGGATTTTTTACAGTACCTTATTGAACAGGATTTTCCCGTTTTCGGTGTTCCAATTCGGAATCATTGGGCGGAATTTGATACGGTTAATGATTTGAAGATTAAATTGGCGTGGATGTGAGAAATATATTGAAGGATGCAGTGTTCGGTGCTCTGGTGCCCTGGGCGGTTTTGCTCTATACCTATAATCGGCAACACGGTTACTTCGCCGAACGGTATGATGTACCTTTGATATCTGCCTTGGCGGTGTATTTGATTGCGGTGGGTTTAAGATTGTTCGGTGTAAAGGGTTGGGTGATTTTCAACTTATGGATCGCAATTCTTTTGCCTTCCTGTTGCTCGTCGCGGATGTTGGATTTTGTACTGAGGTTATTGTTTTTGTATCTTGGTTTTTCTTTGTTAAAAAAAGTCCAGAGAAAGCATTTGAGTTTTTTATTGTCAATGATATGCATCATAAATGCACTATCTACCTGGCGACGGGATATGATTTCCCGCACGGAGGCGAAACATTTAACGGAACCTCGACAATCGTGTTCGTTTATACCACCGAAGGAAAATGTCTACTGGTTTGTTTTGGATGCTTACACAAGCTTGGAAAATCTGAAGAATTATTATCGTTTTGATAACACAAACTTTTACAAACAACTGATGGATTTGGGGTTCGTTACTCGTGACGGAAGTCTTCCATATCGAAAAATCGACATATTCCCGACTTTAAAGGCTTTAAATTTTTACGCTAACTTTAATTATTTCGATGTTACACAAACAAATGCGTTAACACTGCATTTTTGTTTAAAACATAACCGATTGTTCAATACGCTTCGAAAAAACGGTTACCGGATATACGCTACCGATTCAAGATTTCCTTTTTTGCATATTTTATCGGCACAAACTTTAAGTTCTCCTTACAAAGGGATATTTCTGCAATTTGTCTATCATTGTTTCCGGCAAAACAACCTCTTGAAACATTCAATACAAACTGCCCTCAATCAACAACTGTACCGTTATCAAAATGCAGTTTTTAAATTTTTAAAAGATGAATTTCGCCCGAAAGAAAAATGTTTTTATTACATTCATACCGATTCTCCGCATGCACCGTTTGTTCGAAATGGACAGAATGAATTTTTTAATGATTGTCAGAGTGTGATTTAGGGAGAGAACGAAGTCGGTTCGTGTGCTTATTTACAGAAGGATTATCGAAAAACTTACATTGAACAATTTTTAGTAATTTCCAAAAATCTTACGTTGATTATTCCCATATTGCAGAAGAAATTTGTTACTTCGATTGGGAAGACAAAGGCTGGAAACACGAACAATTATTTGAATTATTAAAATCTTTCGGAAAACAAACTCATTTATTTACCGGAGGCGGTTTGGTGCCGCGATGCATTTTGGAATTACCCGATACGGAATTTGTCCATATTTATCCCGGATTTTTACCTTATATCCGAGGCGCCGACGGAATTTTATGGTCTGTTTTAATTCGCGATAAACCCGGTGCGGCATGTTTTTATATGGTTCCGAAATTGGATGAAGGAAACGTGATTTTAACGGAAGAATATGCGCCGTTAAATTTTAAAAGCGATATTGCAACGAATGATCTCAAAACACGCTATCGATTGATTTTTTCTTTTTATGATCCGGCTGTTCGTGCTTTGTGTTTGAAACACGTTTTGGAGAAATTCGGTACTTTAACCAACCTTCCAAATGAAAAACAGGAGATCGACAAAGGAATTACGTTTCATTTTATGCATGATGCCTTGAAGGAGAAGGTGTTAAGGAAGATTTTTAATGGATAGACGGGAATTCAAAATATGGCACAATCTTCGTTAAATTGAACAGAGAACCTCGATGAGAGACCCAAGGTAACTAGAGTAAAACACGGAGAATTTTCCGACTTTTTACAAAAACCGTTGACAAAAGATATTTTCTCCCTTCAATAAAAAATGTGAGGTCATTTGATTTTATTCGATTTACGAAAGCGTCGCGGTTTTTTGCGGCGGCCTCATATAGTTTCTACGGATGGCGTTAAGCCGTACCGTTGAATTTTCCTTATAAATCTTTCTTTTTGAACTTATCCCGAAGCGGGGCGGTTTCGGATCGGGCAGGTCAAAGGATAAACAATAAAAAAACAATGAAAAAAATAATACATATTGCCTTGCTGGTTGCAGGCACGTCGATCGGGGTCGGTATCGTTGCGTTACCGATGGTTGCGGTAAATTTGGGATTGCCGCTTGTAACGGGACTGGTGGCTTTAATGCTGTTTATCGGATATCGTTCCTTTATGATGCCGGTGGATGTGAACATACGGCATCAATCGTTTTTATCGATTGTGGAAATGAGCCGCGAGCATGCCGGGCGCGCAACATTCTTTATTACTTTGAGCAGCTATTGTTTGCTGTTGTTCGGGTTGTTAACGGCTTATTTTTCCTGCCTGGCGGATACGATCGGTACGTTCTGTAACGTGCCTTCGCGTACGGTGATTATGCTTTGCGGAATTGGATTATTGGCATTGGTAAATCTGCGGAATAACATTTTTTCAAAAATCAATTCGGTCTGTGTCTCGATTTTGCTTCTTTTTATCGGCATTGCCATCGTACATGTTTGCGGTAACCCGAGCGGTGTATCGTCGAAAACGGAGACGCATCTGCAATTAACCGAATTGTCTGTGTTCCTGCCGACGATTTTTACTTCGTTCGGTATGCAGGTGCTGTGTTCCTATGTCTGTTCGTACTTGGATAATGACCGAAAGAAAATTTCCAAAGCAGCTGTCATCGGTGTTATCATTCCGGCGCTGATTTATACGTTGTGGATTTTCTGTGTGCTGAAAAACGTCGCGACGCACGATACCGAATTTTATCAACGTCTGCAGGCACATCAAGTGTCCGTCGGAGAACTGATCCAATTCCTCTGTACGTCGTCGCACCATCCGGCACTGGGAGTGTTTTTGAAAGTTCTTACGCTGTTCGCGGTTATTACCTCCACCATCGGGATTGCCGTCGGACTGTTGCAACCGTTGCAGTCGTTTTTGTCGAAAAATGTCTCGAAGATCGTTCTTTGTTTCGTCCCGGTGCTCATCAATTTGACTGTTCGCGATGCCTTTATGAAGGTCTTGTCTTTCGGTGGCATGATGCTGGCGATTTTTGCCATCTTTGTGCCGTATTACCTGCTGTGGAAAGAAAAGAGACACCGAGCGAGCGACTGCATCTGTTTGGCGTTCGGTATTGCGATTGTTCTGTGCGAATTGAAGCAATTTTTTTAAAACCTTATGAAAAAACTCGTTCACTCCATATGTCTCATCTTCGGTACCTGTGTCGGTGCCGGACTGGTTGCGTTGCCGATGCTGGCGGTTCACTTGGGAATATCGCTTTCGGCGATCATTATTGCCGCCATGGTGTATATTGCCTGGCGATCTTCTATGATGACCGTTGATTTGAATGCGTTGCATCAATCGCCGTCATCGATCGTACAACTCAGTGAAGTGTATTCCGGGAAGAAGGCTTTCGGTATAACGATGGCGAGTTTTTATCTGCTTTCGTTCAGTCTGTTGACGGTCTATTTTTCCTGCGTTTCGGATACCGTTAATACGGTTTGTCATCTCGGACAAACAACGGGTATTTTGATTTGCGGTCTTGGTTTATTGGGGCTTCTAAGCTTAAAAACACGCGTTTTTTCGCAATTAAACACGATCTTTGTCGGTCTTCTGATGGTCGTGATTGCGGTTGCGATTTTGCAGACGCGCACCGACGGGCACGGTATGGTTGCCGGCGGTTCCGTGAAGTTTAATGACCTGCTCGCGTTTTTCCCTGTTATCTTTACATCCTTCGGCGTGCAAAACGTTTGCCATACCGTTTACGGATACCTTGACGGAAATAAACGAAAAATCAGCCTGGCGTTTTTTATCGGTATTCTTGTTCCGGCAATGGTGTACATCGCGTGGATTGCGTGCGTGTTGCATACGATTGCAACAAACGATGCGGCATTTTATCAACGTTTGCAGGCACATGAGGTGTCCGTCGGGGAGTTGATCGGTTTCCTTTGTGATTGTTCGCATTACAAATCGCTCGGGCTTTTCCTGAAATTGCTCACACTGCTTGCGATTATAACTTCTGCCGTCGGAATTGCAATCGGCTTGCTTCAATCCATGAAGGAATTGCTGTCGGAAAACGTGTCGCGTTTATTGGTTTGTATTGTTCCCGTCGTGATCAATTTAACGATTCCGAACGTCTTTTTGAAAATTCTGTCGTTCGGCGGAATGGTCGCAACGATTTTTGTTTTCTTTATGCCGTATTATCTGCTGAAAAAACAGGGACAAAAATTAACCGTCGGCGAACATGTTTGCTTTTTGTTCGGTGTTATTGTGGTGCTGTGTGAATTGAAGCAACTTTTTTGAAAGGAAATACAATGAAAAATAAAATAAAAAAGTCCGGATGTGCCGTCTTAGCGGCATTTGGAATGGTAATGAGTATAAACGGAAGTAATGTCGTTGCGATGTTGACATACGTCGGTTTGATATCGCTTTCGGCATCGGCAACATTATATTATCACTGTGTTTTCGGTTCGAAGTATTCTCTGGGCGGATTGTTCGGAACGGAGCAGGGGAGTGTTTGAATGGCGTTGCGTACGGCAGGGTTCTTTAAACGATTTACGAAAGCTTGGTGATGAAAAAGTTAATCCATACGATTTTTTTGGTAACCGGAACGTCCATCGGAGCGGGGTTGATTGCGCTTCCGATGACGGTTGTGAACCTCGGGTGCGGTGCGTTTATCGGTGTGATTGCAATCATGGTTTGGTTGGCATATCAGTCGTCCTACATGACTTCTCAATTGAATGTGGCGAATAAAGCACCTGCTTCGATTGTGGAATTGAGTCGACAACACGGAGGGAACGTATTGTTTGCGGTAACGTTGGGCAGTTTTTACCTGTTGTTTTTCGGATTGTTGACGGTATATTTTTCCTGCATGGCGGATACCATCGGTACGTTTTGCGGATTGAGTAAAACGGCTTCCGTTGTATTGTGCGGTTGCGGTTTGCTTTTGCTTTTGAATATGCAAACGCGTGCATTCTCGAATTTAAATTCCGTTTTCGTATTGATGCTGTTGGCAGTGATTGCCGTTGCCGTTATTTCCATCAAACATATGCCCGAAACGGTTACCAAGGAAGTATCTTGCGGTACCGACGAGTGGATTAAGATGGTGCCGATCCTTTTTACGTCCTTCGGCGTGCAGGGTTCCTGTGCTTATTTTTGTTCCTATCTGAATAATGATTTGAAGCGTTTAAAAACGGCGTTTTGGGTCGGGTTAAGTATTCCCGCGGTGATCTATTTCCTGTGGACGCTCTGTTGTTTAAAAACCGCAATGTCATACGATGCGGAATTCTTTCAACGGTTGCAGGCGCACGAAGTGTCCGTCGGAGAATTGATACGGTTCCTTTGCGAGTCTTCGAGCCTTCCGACCATGGGGGTATTTTTGAAACTGCTGACCTTGTTTGCGGTTCTGACTTCTACTATCGGTGTTGCGTTGGGTTTATTACAACCGTTGCAGGCGTTTTTGCCGCAATCCGTTGCCAAGAGTGCCCTTTGTTTTGTTCCTGTCCTTATCAATCTGACCGTCGCTGAAGCATTTTTGAAGGTTTTGTCCTTCGGCGGCATGATGCTGGCGATTTTGGCGATTTTGGTTCCCTATAAACTGCTGACACCGATGGGGGTGCAAAAAACGTTTGCGCATCGCCTGTGCTTTATCGGAGGCATTGTCGTTGTGGCATGCGAATTGTGGTCGGTGGTCGGTTAAACCACTTGAAAAGGGCAAAGTATGGATACCGTCAACGTACTTTGCCGCCTTTGATTTGATAACCGCCTCCGAAGTTTCTTCGGTTCTCGCATTGAACGGTAGGGTAGGGAAGATCTTAAAAGTTTCAATTCAACCCCGTCGTGCTCGGAAGATGATTTTGACGAAATTGCGATGTCGGTTTTACAGCGTATATGGTGAACATACTTGTTCGCACTTGCTTTATAAAGCCCGATTTTCTACGGTAACATCGTGAAATCCTTTATCCACGCGACGGCTTTGGTGATCGGAACCGCCATCGGTGCCGGTTTTTTGGCATTGCCGCTGTCGGGTGCGCATCTGAACGTACCGCTGATTGTTGCGGCAACCCTGATTTGCATATTTGTCACGTATCGTTCTTCCGTCATGGCGGTGGATTTGAACGAATTTTATCAATCGTCGGCTTCGTTGGATAAACTGTGTCGCATCCACGTCGGCAGAGGGCTTTTTATCGTCGCTTTAACGAGTTTGTACTTACTTTCGTTGAGTTTTCTGACGGGTTATTTTGCCTGTTTTTCCGATATGCTTTGTGCGTTCTTACCAGTCAATCGTTCCATCGGCATTATCGCGAGTGCCTGCGGATTGTTTCTTATTTTAAGCCTCCGAACGCGCCTTTTTTCGAATTTAAATTCTTTGTTCGTATTTGCGTTTCTGGCGGCAATTTTGCTCATTCTTTTGCAGATTGCAATGAAATGTTCGTCGGGAGCAATTGAAACTCAGGCAAACCTGCGCGAGTTGCCGTGTTTTTTACCGATTTTGTTCGCCTCCTTCACCATGCAAACCGTCTGTCCCTATATTTATAAAAATCTGGATGGTCAAAAAAAAACCATTCGTCGCGCATTGTTCCTCGGGTGTCTGATCCCGGGAGTTATTTACGCGCTGTGGATGATTTGCGTTTTGAAAACGGCTTCCCAAGATCCGGCGTTATGGCAACGTTTGCGGGCGCATGAGATTTCCGTTGGTGAATTGATTGCTTTCCTGTGCGACAGGTTACCGTACGCTTCGGTCGGCGCGATTTTAAAAACGGTTACGGCACTGGGAGTCGTCACCTCCGCCATCGGTTACGGCGTCGGGCTGTTGCAATCGTTGCAAAATCTGTTGCCGAAACCGTTGGCGCGTTTCTTTATTTGCTTTCTTCCTGCCGTCATCAATCTTTTCGCACCGAACCTGTTTATCCATATTTTAACGTTTATCGGGATGATTTCGGCGGTTTTTACGATTTTTGTGCCGTATTACCTGACGGTGCGGCATATGAAACAACGCTCTTTGAGTGGATTGTTTTGTTTTTTGTTCGGTCTGACGGTTGTTATTTGCGAGATTGTGTACGAGTGGAAATGACCTCCCGAGACGAAAGTGTCGTCGGCTCGCTTCCGTTATAAAGATAAATAATTGCCTTATGCGGAAATTCTTCGTTACCCTGAGATTGTGAAGCGTTTTATCCATGCAACACTGTTGGTTGTCGGAACCTCTATCGGGGCGGGTTTTCTGGCGTTACCGCTGTCGGGCGTTAACCTTGATATCGGTTTATTGCTTTTATTGACCGTTGCATTCATTTTTATTGCTTACCGTTCCTCCATGATGGCGGTGGATTTAAATGCGCTTTACAAAGAGCCGGCTTCGATGGACAAAATTTGTCGCGGTCATGTCGGGAAAGGTGTTTTTGCGCTTACGTTGAGCAGTATTTATTTGCTGTCGTTCGGTTTGCTGGTCGGTTATTTTTCCTGTTTTTCGGATACTTTCAGCCGTGTTTGTTCCGTTAATTACAATGCAACGGTTTGGCTAAGCGCACTCGGACTGTTTTTGATTTTAAACCTGGATGCCAAGCGTTTTGCCAATCTGAATTCTTCTTTCGTAACTGTTTTGTTGGCGGCAATTCTGGCGGCAATTGTGTATGTCGGGATTTCTTATCCCGGTGTGGAAATCAAGACCGAAACACGATGGAAGGAGTTGCCCGGATTTTTGCCGGTTCTTTTTACATCTTTTATCATGCAAACGCTTTGTCCGCGTATTTACAATGATTTGGCGGGCGATAAAAAAAAAATCAGTCGTGCGCTTATCCTCGGGATTTCAATTCCGGGTATCATTTACATGCTGTGGGTTATGTGCGTTTTGAAAAACATCATAGCCAACGATCCGGAATTCTTAAAGCGTTTGCAGGCGCATCGGGTAACAGTCGGGCAGTTAATTGAATTTTTGTGCAATACCTCGCCGCATCCGTTTATCGGATCGCTTTTGAAACTTTTGACTCTGTTGTCCGTTATTACGTCCGCCATCGGATTCGCCATCGGTCTTTTGCAATCCTTATATGGTTTTTTACCGAAACCGTTGGCGCGCTTTATTGTTTGTTTTTTGCCGGCACTTATCAATTTGATTTCGCCTGATATGTTTGTTCGCATGTTTGCGTTTTCCGGAGCCATAGCAACGGTGTTCATGATTTTTGTTCCGTATTATCTGCTCAAAAAACAAACGGGGAAGAGTTCTTTCGGCGGATTGTTCTGTTGCATCGCCGGCGTCGTCATCGTGCTTTGTGAACTTAGCCAGTACTTTCTGTAAAGTGCCACTTTCCGTGACTTCGTTTGCGGGTTTCGATTTTGTGCGATTGTCGCTTCCGAAGCGGTTTTTAAAGAAGTTTGCAACTTTTGTTTATAAGTTTATTAAAAAAGCTTGCATTCGAGCTTTTTTGGTATAGCATCAGAATTGTCAATCCAATGGAGACAGAGAGCACAGTGAGTTCCTCCAATCGGTTGCCGTTGTTACTGGGTGCCAGGGATTGCGTTATCTCCGAGGGGAGTGTTATTTTGTCTTCCTTGGTTTTGATTTTGCGCTAAGCGCAGAAGAAACTTTCCCTCACATCTTTTTTTATTTTTTTAACAAAAGGAGATACTATGAAAAAAATACTGCATTCGTCGTTACTCGTTGCCGGAACTTCCATCGGAGCCGGACTGCTGGCATTACCGATGACGTCGGTCAATATCGGCATCGGATTGTTGACGGTTATGGTTTTATTAATGTTGTTTGTCGGTTATTACACCTCCATGATGGTTGTCCGATTAAACGAAACGTATCAAACACCCGCATCGGTCGTTGATATTGCCAAAAAACACGGCGACAAGCTAACCTTCGGAATGCTTTCGGCGAGCTTTTACGGCTTATCGTTTGCGGTTTTAACCGCTTATTTTTCCGGACTTGCCGATACCGTCAGCAAAAACTGGTCTTTAAATTACAACGGCGTCGTCATTGCCTGCGGTTTCGGTTTATTTTTGTGCCTTTGTTTAAAAGAAACCGTTTTTGCCAACTTAAATTCCGTTTTCGTATTACTGCTGGTCGGCATCGTTGCGTCTGCCGTTTTAACCATCGGTTTTTCAAACGTTCCATCGGAATTGTTGCTTGCAAGTCCGCAATGGAACGAAGTACCGACGTTTCTGCCGGTTATTTTCTGTTCTTTCGTCATGCAAATGGTTTGTCCGCATGTATATGCCTATTTGGAGCATGATATGTGCAAAGTTCGTTTCGCGATTTTTATCGGATTGACCCTTATCGTTGTTGTTTATCTTTCCTGGACGGTGTGCGTATTAACGAAAATTTTCGAAAGCAGTCCGGAATTTTTCCGACAAATGCAGGCGCATCGGGCATCCGTCGGCGAATTAACGCAATTTCTCTGTAAAGCATCGGGTTCGGATGTAGTCGAAACGCTTCTGAAATTTATAACCGTGTTCGGAATTACCACTTCCGCAATTGGTGTGGCGATCGGTATGATGCATGCGCTCGCAACGCATATGCCGAAATTGGCGACACGCATCGTGATTTGTTTTATCCCGACCGTTATCAATTTCCTGTGCCCCAACGCCTTTGTCGCCATCTTTGCCATCGTCGGCGTGATTTGTACTGTTTTCGCCGTTTTCGGACCGTACCGACTGTTAAAAACAAGCGGCGAACACATCACCGTTCCGTATCGCATCTGTTGGTGGGTCGGCGCAACCGTGGTGATTTGCGAATGTTTGCATGTATTAAGTTAACGGGTGTAAAAACCGTTAAATCTTGTATTTTGGTATCGGTAAAGCCACGATGGTTCCTGTCCATGGATGATATTTGCGTCGATAAACCTTTGCGACTGCTTCGGTATATTAAAGCTCTGTCTAAATTAACATTCACAAGCGTCAAATCATACGAACGGTACGAAACAACACTTTGGATACATCGTTTGCGGGGGGGGGGGGGGGGGTGGGAAGCGCCCCTCTTGGGTGTTGCTTCAAAAGAAGATTTTTTGTTTCGTTTTACCCTTCCGGAAGAACCGATAGAGCCGAAACTCTCCGACGATCTCGATTGTTGGTTGGATAAAGAGGCTGAGAAGCCGGCTTTAAAATCGGAAATTGCGGATGAAAACGGCGAAACGTTGCTTTTGGAAGATTTTCCGGAAATTCCGCCGGCATTTGAGGAATTTTTAAAGCAGTCGGAAGTTTATAAGAAACTTCATGACGAGTGGCTGTCTTCCAGACTGGCGTATAACGACTTGTTTTTGCTGTACCAAAAGCTGGAACAGCAAAAAGAACAACTTGAATTGATATGCGGGGTCGGTCTGTTGCAGTGGGGAAAAATTTGTCGTCCCGTTGTCACGTTGGAAGTTGAACTCCAATTTGATGCGGAAGCTCGTGAATTCACGCTTATTCCGAGCGAACGTGCCGTGTCGGTTGCGGTTGAAGACGATATGTTGGAAGAAAACGTTCGATCGCTCTGCAAACCGTCGGAACATAAGGATTTTATCGAAACCGTCGGAACCGATGTATGTGATCGGGAGAAAATCGGTCAATTTCTGACAAAATTTGTACACAGTTTAAGTGCCGACGGAACGTATGACGCGGATAATACGTTTCAACGAACTGCATCCGAGACGCCGCGCATTTCCTTTACGCCCGGATTGTTTTTGCGGAAGCGTTCTTCTTCCGGTTTCCTGCGATGTGTAAATGAAATTGAAAACTCCGTTGAGACGACGGGAAAGGTTCAAAAGTTTTTAAGAAAATTTTCTGAAACTTCCGATGAGGGAGGCAAGAGAAGGATATCGAACGAAAGCGATGACAACGTTCCGTATTGTGCTCTTGAGGTTTATTTTCCGAAGCCTTCAAACGAAGAACAGAAGAAGATTGTTCGAAAATTTGAAACTTCGGATTGTGTGGTGGTTCAAGGACCGCTGGCAATGGGAAAATCGCATACCATCGCCAATTTAATTTGCCATTTATTGGCAAAAGGAAAGCGGATTTTGGTTACCGCCAAAACGGAACGCGCCCTGAAAGTGCTTCAAAATTTGCTTCCCGAGGAATTTCGTCAATTGTTCCTCAGTATTGTCGGCAACGATCGGGAAGCCCTGGATGCGTTGGCGGCAAATGTGACACAATTGATCAACGAAGGCGAAATTTCAATTCAAAGCATGCTTGGAATAAAATCGAGAAACTTACTTCAAAACTTTACGAATTGCGTTCGAAAGAAGCGATTTTATCTCGAGAACTCCGTGACGGAACGGAAGCGGAAACAAAGAAATATCGCATCAATGAACACTATTGGGAGCACCGACGGATATTATTCGGGTGTTGGAAAACGACCGCGCAATGTACGGATGGTTGGAGGATGCTACTTGCTCTGTAAAAGATTTTGCACAATTCAAACAAAATTTATTGAGTTATTTGGAGGAATACCGATGTTTTTTTAACAACGATATTGCTAAACTTTCGTGTTGTTTCGATGAGATCGAAATATCAAAAGTTCTGCTGAAGCCGATTATATCAATCACACTCGAACTTTTTTAAAGCAAACCGCAGAACCAGTGCCTTAAAAAATGGAGCCAACACTCTGTCCATATTTTAAAGTAACCAAACTGTGGATTTCTAAATAACGGAGCTCGTCTCTTGGTTTTGATACCGCCTTCTATCCTTCGAAAATCAGCAATCTTCACCACTACTTTTTCTCTCTTCTTTCTTTTTTCTCTCTCAAAAACTTCCTTCCATCAATCCCTCGATCGTCCCCTTAAAAACACCAAACGGAGCACTTTTGTGCTCCGCTTGGTGTTCGCTTGCGATCCTCTCGACCGCCTTTTTCCTCACGTCCTCTTTAGAACGTGTAGGTCAAACCCGCTTCAAGGGTGTGATTGAACGGCGTCTTGATTTTGTATTCTTTGCCGGCAAACGTCTGCTTCACC
>JAEESJ010000042.1 GCA_016286235.1 Opitutales bacterium
CGTTCATGGTGGAGATGCTGGAAACCGCCAACATTTTGCACAGTGCTACCGAACGAACCTTTATTATTTTGGACGAAATCGGCCGCGGCACCAGCACCTACGACGGCTTGAGCATTGCCTGGTCGGTAGTCGAGTATCTGCATCGGGACGAGGAACGCGGACCGCGAACGCTGTTTGCGACCCACTATCACGAATTGACGCAGTTGGCGGAACTGTACCCGCGAATCTTCAATATGTACGTTTCGGTGCGCGAATGGAACGATTCCATCCTGTTTCTGCATCAAATTTGCCCCGGAAGTGCGCGGCGTTCCTACGGTATTCAGGTTGCGAAACTGGCGGGAATGCCCGAAGCGGTAATTGAGCGTGCGAAGACGGTTTTAGAGAAATTGGAACGTGAAGGAAGGGTGTTGCAGAAACTTCTCAATGAACACACGACGACCGATGCAACACCGCAGTTGATTTTGTTTGAAGATGCCTGAAAAAATGGTTCATCATCTCGGTTTTTTTAAAAGAAGCCTTACGTTGGTACTGTACGCACTGTTGAAGTTATGGTACGCCACGTTGCATTTGCGCATGGATGCTCCGACCAAAGCCATCCTGTCGGAATTCCCGAAAAAACCGTGCGTGATTTATTTTTGGCATCACAATTTATTTGTCGCGCCGATGTTGCGTCGATTAAGGGAAAACCGTCCGATGTACGGTCTCATCAGTGCCAGTAAAGACGGCGCATGGCTGGAAGCACTGGCGCATTGGTTTGACGTAAAAGGCATTCGCGGTTCCAGTACCCGACGCGGTCGAACGGCATTGTTGGAGCTGGGACAGATTGTACATGAAAATTGCGACATCATCATCACCCCAGACGGACCGAAAGGTCCTCCCTGCGTTTTTAAAGAGGGCTCATTGCGATGGGTTTGCGGGCGCAATTTTACCGTTATCACCCTGCATTTGGAACTGTCCGACGCATGGAAAATAAACTCTTGGGATAGTTTCCTCATCCCGAAGCCGTTTTCGACCGTTTGTTTGACCGCGACGATGTTTGATACAAATGAGTTTGAGGTTGAGGGGTTACGGGAGTTGGTGAGGGGGGGTAAGGGGAGGTTGTGAATTTTAAACAGTCAGGAATTCTTTTGAAAAAGAGTGGAAATTACTGCTTCGCCTTCATAAATTTGTCTGTGATACATTTAAATTTTCAGTCTTCCATCGGTTCCTTGACGGTTCGATTTGGTTGCATTACATTCGTGATAGTTAGAGGAAGAGGTCGTTTTTGAACGGATAACATCCAATGACATGTTCGCGACAAGGCATTCTGATTACCTTTGAGGGTTGTGACGGCGGCGGGAAGACGACGCAGTTGCAGTTGTTGGCGGAGCGTTTAAAGCAAGCAAAGCGGGCGTTTTTGGCGTTGCGGGAGCCGGGCGGTACGGACATCGGCGAGACGGTGCGTTCGATTTTGTTGCAAAAAAAACACTCTTCGTTATGCGCGGAATCCGAATTGTTATTGTTTGAAGCGGCGCGTGCGCAGTTGGTGCATGAGGTTATTCATCCGGCTTTGAATGAAGGGAAAGTTGTTTTGTGCGACCGTTTTATGGATTCCACGACGGCGTACCAGGGTGCCGGGCGACATTTGTCGCTGGAAGCCATCGATGTGATGAATGCGTTTGCAACGGATGATGTATGCCCGAATATGACGTTTTTGCTGGATGTGCCGCCGGAGATCAGTCGGCAACGGATATTGCAACGTATGTTCAGCGATTTAGATCGGATGGAAGGCGAAGAGCTGAGTTTTTACGAACGGGTACGGAAGGGGTATTTGCGTTTGGCGGCGACGCACCCCGAACGGATTACGGTTGTCGATGCGTGCCGCGATAAACAGACGGTTGCGGATTTTATTTGGGAAAAGGTACAATGTATCTTACCAACGGATGAATAAAGAAGCTTATCTTTCAAAAATCCCGCAAAGCGTTTTGGTGTGCGGCTCGGATTTTAAAACGCTCTGTACTTTTGTCGGGCAGTGGAGTGCTCGGTTACTGGCTGTTTCGGAAGCGGAAGTTGCGAAGTGTCCGGATTTTCATGCCGTTTGGCCGACCGGCAAAATGCGGCAGATTTCGGTGGATGCGTTGCGGGAGTTTAATCGCAATGTTTATGTGACGGCGCATCGGGACGGTCGCAAGGTGTTTGTGATTTACGAAGCCGATCGATTGAACGGTGCCGCCGCGAATGCGTTGTTGAAAACGCTCGAAGAACCCACGGCGGATACGTCGATTTTTTTGGTGACTGTGCGTCCGTACGATTTGCTTCCTACCTTACGCAGTCGTTGTTGGTTTGTTCAAATTAACGAGGCGGCGTCGGAAGGGCGCGACGAGGCATTGGAAGCGTGGTTGTCGGATTTTAAGCGACAAGTTCTGAATGTTTGTGCGCAAAAAAGCGATGTTTCTCCGATGCAAATGTACGGTTTGTTGTATCGTTTGCAGGCCTATCTTTCGAAAAACACGGGAACCGTGTCCGTTACTTCCGATGAATTGCTTTCCGAAGAGGAACAGGCGGCACAAAAAGCGGGGCTCGAGAAGCAATGTCTGCAGGGAATTTTTCGAGCCGTTGAGCGGATGTTGAGTGCGATGGTGCGGAATCCGCAAACGTTTCCGTCGACGGCGGAATTTTATCCGCGTTGGGTGTCGGTTTTGGAGCAATGTTATCGACGGACGGAGGTAAATTTCGGAGCCGTTGCGGCGTTGGAAGCGTTTTTGCTGTCCATTTGCCGCATTGCGTCAAAAAAGGCTTAGCATATAATAAGAGTAACCATTTAGACAATCAGACAATACTCTATGAATACTTTGGAAGCGTTGAAACGGTGCACGCGCATTACGGCGGATACGGGCGATGCGGAGGAAATGCGGCGTTGGAAGCCGGAGGAAGCAACCACCAATCCGACGCTGATTTTGAATTTATTCCAATCCTCCGAGTGCGAAACGACATTGGACGAAGCCTACGAATTGGCGCGATCGGGCAGTAAAAGTTCGAAAAAAAATCCGACTTTGGACGATGTTTGCCGGGCGTGCCTGGTGACGGTGGCAAAGCAAATTTTGAAAGTGGTTCCCGGGCGCGTTTCCATTGAGGCGGATGCGCGCCTTGCGTCGGATGAGAAAGCGACGATAAGCGAAGCACTGGATTTAATAAAGTTGTGCCAAAAAGCATCGGTCGATACGAAGCGGATTCTCATTAAAGTTGCCGCTACGTGGGAAGGTATTCAGGCGATGAAAACGCTTGAAAAAAAAGGCATTGCTTGCAACGGGACGCTGATTTTTCACGAAGTACAGGCATTGGCGTGCGCACAGGCGAACGTAACGTTGATTTCGCCGTTTGTGGGGCGCATTTTCGATTATTACGTAACGCACGGCTTGTGGAACGAAGGCGACGAAGATCCCGGTGTGCAATCGGTTCGGCGCATTTTTGAACTCCTGAAATCTCAAAGTTACAAAACGGAAATTATGGGCGCCAGTTTCCGCAACGTGAACGAAATTTTGGCATTGGCGGGGTGCGATCGCCTGACGATTGCGCCGAAATACCTGGAACAACTGTCGCACATGAACGAACCCGTCGAAGTGCGTTTGAAAATGCCGAAAGCCGTTAAAAAATCGCCGCCGATTACGGAAGCGGAATTTCGGGAGCAGTTATCCAAAAGCGCCATGGTAACGGAAAAATTAACCGCGGGTATTGCTTCGTTTTCGCGCGATTGTCAAGGCCTGAACGAATTGATTATGTCTTACTTGGATGTGACGGAAAGATCGTATCATATATAAGGTAGATTGGTCATTGGTTTAGCGTGTGCGTTGTTCTCCTTATGAACGTTGACGTCAACGGTCGTTTGGGAGATTTCGCGGGAGTTGTTCCGTCAAAACATTAGAGTCTACGCAGGAAACGAACAGACGGATCTCTAAAAACAAGCGATTGTGTTCTTTATTCAATCTCCTCAAGAATCTTCCTTCCCTCTTTCTCACCGATGGGCTCCGGCTCCCAGTAGTTGCAGTCAAAATAATCGACAGAATCAATTGCCTTTTCAATGAGAATTTCTATTTCCAATATAACGTCTTTTAGTCTCTTATAGACGTCTTCTCCCCCGAAAAGGGCTTTGCAAATTTTCTCTGCTGTGCCCGGGATAAAACCATCGTTTCGACTAATGCATAATTTTCCTAACCTCATCTGTTTAAATCTTTTCAGACGCTTATCAAATATCTGCTCAAATCGTTGTGCATCATTGGGTTCGAACCTCTCATCCCACTTCCGTTCGGTTCGCATGCGGTAAAAATATACAATAAACGGAGCGCACAGCCTCTCGCACGGATATTCGAGCATAAGCCCGGTTGCTTTTTGGTAATCCCGCCAGAACAGCAATTGTTCCAGGAGAAACTCTTCACTGATTTGCAACATAAGCTTACGCAATTCTCCACTTCCGAACACCGTGAGACATTCCCTGTTATTACCAGTATTGCCGGATGACTTGTTCCAGTCTTCAATTTCGTCCAAATATTTATTCAATCTTGGTATCAGATCTTTTGAGTTGTAATTTTTAAACGGAATTGTGTGATTTCTTAAAAAGCTCCGTATGTAAAAATCGTATCTTGAAAGGACGTCATTCCCTTTTGTTTTCAACTCTCTGTCCAGATGAATATTCTTTCTGGCTTTAAAATAAAGAATCTTCCTAACGCGATGCCATGCTTCCTCATGCAGTGAATGTGCTCCTGCTAACCCGCTGCAGACAAAAATTGATGTACAAAGAAGCAGTATTTTTTAAACCTTTTTCATACAATAGTTATGTCATTACTGAAATTCTAGGCAAAAGTTTAATACAAGAAATGACAATAAAAAAATAATCAAAGCCCATTCGATGAGCCGTTAGAAAAATAAATATTATCCTCGATTTTGTTTGATTCAATCGCCGCTTCCTGTTATTGTGAAATCAATTTATGGCGAAAAAACCGTTCTTCATTACCACTCCGATTTATTCTCCGTCCGGCAATCCGCACATCGGACACTGTTATACGACCGTTGCCTGCGATGCGGTTGCGCGTTATCGGCGGATGCAAGGGTATGATGTGCTGTTTTTGACAGGCACCGATGAGCATGGTTTAAAAATCGAGCAAAAAGCGCGTGCGGCTGGCATGGAACCGCAGTCGTATGTGGACGTGATGACGGAGCGGTTTCGAAAGCTGTGGGAGGTATTGAATGTCCGTTACGATCGCTTCGTTCGTACCACTGATGATTATCATGTGCGTACGGTACAGGCGGTGTTTCGGAAACTGTACGATCGCGGTTACATTTACAAAGGGCAGTATGTCGGAAAGTATTGCACGCCCTGCGAAAGTTTTTGGACGCCGAAGCAGTTGATTGACGGAAAGTGTCCCGATTGTGGTCGAGAAGTGACGGATGCGCAGGAGGAGGCATATTTTTTTAAGCTTTCGGCTTTTACGGATACGATCGGAAAACTTTTGGAGAGCGGTACGTTTTTGCAACCGAACAGCCGCGCGAAAGAGTTAATCGGCAATTTTATCAAACCCGGGTTGGAAGATGTCTGTGTGTCGCGAACGGGCGTTACCTGGGGTGTTCCGGTGCCGTTCGATCCGAAACATACGGTGTACGTGTGGTTCGATGCGTTGCTGAATTATATCAGTGCATTGGGTTACGAAAACGGCGCATTCGATAATTTTCAACGTTTTTGGCCGGCGGATGTTCATTGCGTGGCGAAGGATATTATGCGGTTCCACGCCATTCTGTGGCCGGCGGTGCTGACGGCGTTGGAGTTGCCGTTGCCGAAGCGTTTGACGGTGCACGGATGGATTACGGTCGACGGCGAGAAAATGAGCAAATCGCGCGGGAACGTTATCGATCCTCACGTCTTGACGGAACGTTACGGAACGGATGCGGTGCGCTATTTTCTTTTGCGCGAAATGATTTTAGAGAACGACAGTGCGTTTTCGAAAGATATTTTGTTGAAGCGCGTCAATGCCGATTTGGCGAACGGGATCGGAAATTTGGTTGCGCGTACTGTGGCGATGGTTGAAAAGTACTTCGGCGGAACATTGTCGGCGGAGCGCGAAGCGGCACCGATCGATGAGCCGTTGATAAAATCCGCACTTGCGTTGCGTGATAAAACCGATGCGGCGGTGGATGCTTTCCGATTAAATGAAGTGCTCGCGGCGATTTTCGAGGTTATTGCTTTGGCGGATAAGTATATTGACGAAACAGCTCCGTGGGTATTGGCAAAAGATCCGACTCAAAGGGCGCGGTTGGCAACGATTTTGTATAATTTACTGGAAACGTTGCGTATCGCTTCTGGACTGTTGATGCCCTTTATGCCGACGATGATGCCGAAAGTTTGGGAACAAATCGGTGCAACGGAAGAAGATGTGGCGTATGGCAGGCTTAACCAATGGGGCGTTTTAAAGTCGCAGATAAAGGTGCACAAGGGCGGGATTCTGTTTCCGAAAAGAGATACCGGAAACTGAAGATTGGACGATCGAAGTGCGTGTGGCAAAGATTTTTTCTTTGCAGGTCACCATCTGTCTAAGATTGCCCTTGGCGACATACGACAAGCATCTGCGAAAAGCATCCATAACCTTGCCAAGTTAAACTATCACCGTAAAAAGTTACCATCAAAGCAACGTTGATGTAGAATAATCTGAAAGTACCCTTATGGAAACCGCCCGCCTTTGCATTCAGCTGAAGCCCAAAACCTACAACCGTATTCTCGGTTTTGCCGAAAAACGACATGTTTTCGCGGAAAAGTACGTCGAGCAGAGGTTGGAAGAAGAGGATTGGGTGTACTCCGAAGAAGAGTTATTTAGAAGATGAGAAAGCCGAAAAACATCCACAAATTTTCGTTATACCTTACCACCACAAACCTTCAAAACCGTCAATAAACTCACCGCGGCGGTTTCGGTTCGTAAAACGCAGGTCGGTAAATGAATGCCGCGGGAGATTTTTGACAAAAACGCTTCTTCATCGTCCGAAAAACCGCCTTCCGGACCGATGAGACACGAAAAAAGTGTTTCCGACGGGATAGGGGAGAAGTTTTCAAAAAGCGATATATCTTGTGCATGTGATGGTAGCGACGAAGCGGTATCGAGCGTGCCGCGGATACAACAGCCCAGGGGTAATGTTTGTAATTGTTCCAACGGAACGGGCGGATTTAATTGCGGGAGAAAGCAATTTTTTGCCTGCTTGCAGGCTTCGACGAGAATTCGGTGCCAACGTTCCGATCGCTGTTCCCAAATATCGGGTGACCAATGAAGACGTTCCGTGCGTTCCGAAAACAGCGGTTGAATGCTTTGAATGCCGAGTTCGCACGTTTTGCGCAAAATTTCCTCAAACGTTGCAATGTGATTGGGGAGGCACAATAACAGTTGGAATTGTCGCGCCGGCTTTGGAGCTTGTCGCAAGGGTTCCGTAAAATGCAGGGAGACGTTTTTCTTTTCAATTTCCAAACAGCCGTCACGCGTGTTTCCGAAACCGTCAAAAGCCGTAATGAAATCTCTCGAACGGCAACGCAATACCCGAACGACATGTCGCGCTTCGTCTGCGGATAACGGCAGAACGGACGCAACATTGCGCAACCCCTCGGCGTACAGCCACGGTTGTTGCCGCGGGTGCTTCACGACAAAAGCGGTGCCGTATGCTTCAAAACCGTTTCTTCCGTAATACGTACCGTATGAAGAGTTTTGTTTTCGGAAACCGCAAAAAAGGCATCCAGCATCAGACGCTCAATGATGGAACGCAACGCGCGGGCACCCGTTTTGAGCTCCAGTGCCTGTTGAACGATTGCCTTTACCGCGGCTTCTTCGACGATGAGTTGAACATTTTCCATCGCAAACAGCTTTTCGTACTGCAACAGAAGCGCGTTCTTCGTTTGTTTTAAAATAAAGGTCAAATCTTCCGCCGTCAGCTCGCGCAACACCGAAATCACCGGCAGGCGTCCGACGAACTCGGGAATCATGCCGAATTGAATTAAATCCTCGGCTTGCACGTTTTGCTCGATGAACGCCGCTTCCGCTTCGTCGATTTTGGTACCGCTGTGCTCAAACCCGACGATGTTGCGACCCATGCGTTCGGCAATAATTTTATTGAGACCGACGAACGCACCGCCGCAGATAAAAAGAATGTTGGAGGTATTGACGCGCACATACTCCTGCTCCGGGTGTTTGCGCCCGCCTCGGCGCGGAACATTGCACTCGGTGCCTTCCAGGATTTTCAGCAACGCCTGTTGCACGCCTTCGCCGGAAACATCGCGACTGATGGAAACGTTGTTGGTTTTGCGACCGATTTTATCGATTTCATCCACGTAGATGATGCCCGTTTCGGCGCGCTCCACATTATAATCTGCCGCCTGCAATAGCCGCAGGACGATATTTTCGACGTCCTCGCCGACATAACCGGCTTCCGTCAGCGTCGTCGCGTCGGCAATCGCGAACGGTACGTTCAGCGTGCGCGCCAAGGTGCGCGCCAACAGCGTTTTTCCGCTTCCGGTCGGTCCGACGAATAGAATGTTGCTTTTTTCAATTTCAACGCTTTTCAGATCCTCGGGAACCGTGTCCGTCAGTTGCACGCCTTCTTCGATTTCAAAGGTCGACAGTCCTTTTTGCGTCACCAAACGCTTGTAATGGTTATAAACCGCCACCGCCAGGGTCTTTTTGGCGTGTTCCTGCCCGATAATGTAATCGTCCAAAACGCCTTTGACGGTTTTGGGCGATAAAATTTTCAGCTTCGGAAGCGGCTTTTTCGGTTTTTTGGACTTGGAAAATGACAGCTCCTCCTCGTCGCCTTCGTAATACCCCCCCCCTGCTTCACCTTCCTCCTCTTTGTCGAGCATATCGCAACAAACGTCGATGCATTCGTCGCAAATGCCCGTTTTGCCGTCAGGGGAAGAAATCAGCTTTTCGACCTGATCCGCCGAACGACCGCAAAAAGAACAGTGTGTCGCGTCTTTTGCCATCAGGAGTTTGCGGTTTCCGTTTTCTGCGGATTATTGACAATCACGCGATCGATAAGACCGTAGGCGCGCGCTTCTTCGGCGGTGAGAAAGAAATCGCGATCGGAATCTTTTTCGATGCGCTCGATCGGTTGTTTGCTGTGTTTGGCAAGTACGCCGTTGAGCGTGGCGCGCCAGCGGAGAATTTCCTTCGCGGCGATCGAAATGTCCGACGCCTGCCCCGTTGCCCCGCCCGACGGTTGATGGATCATAACGCGGCTGTTGGGGAGGGTATAACGTTTCCCCGGCGTTCCTGCCGCAAGCAGTACCGTCGCCATGCTCGCCGCCTGACCGATGCAGTAGGTGACGATGTCGCAGTGCAGGAAGTTCATGGTATCATAGATCGCCATGCCCGCCGTCACGCTTCCGCCCGGGCAGTTAATGTACAAATGAATGTCCTTTTTGGCATCTTCCATTTGTAAAAACAGCAACTGCGCGATGACGGAATTGGCAACAAAATCATCGATGGGCGTACCGATAAAGACAATGCGGTCTTTCAGCAGACGGCTGTAAATATCCCACGAACGCTCGCCGCGACCGTCGCGTTCGTACACATAGGGCAAAGGAAGGTAAGGCATAATAATTATGAAGCGGGTGTTTCGGTGTCGGGATGCGCTTTTCGGAATAACAAGACGAAAAGCCAGTTAATCATTTTCGCTTGAAACGCCTTCATGCGAATGTCTTCGCGCAGGGCTTCGTCCTGTTGGATCTTCTGCACCAGCTGCTTCGGCGGAATGCGCAAACTGCGGGATTCCTGCAGAATAATCGGATCAAAATCGTGACTTTCCAACTTTAATTTTTCCTCTTCAAAGATTTTCTCAAAGCAAAGGTTCAGCTTTACGCGGTCAACGGCGATCGCTCGCGCCTTTTCATGCAAATCCTCCTTCTGCGCCTCCATCTCTTCGTTCTTAACGCCGTGCGCCGAAAACAAATTTACCATTTCCCGCAACACTTTATCGGTTGTGTTTTTAATCCACGTCGGCGGCAGGTCGCTCGTGACCGACTGAATGAGAAATTCCGCAATGCGTTGCTTCTGCTCGGAAGCATACGCGTATTCTTTCTGTCGGCGAATGCTTGCTTCGGCGAAAGACGTCAGCTGTTTCGCATCTTTAACCTGTAATTTCTTGAATAAATCTTCATCCAAAGGCGGCAGTTTGACTTCGCGTACCTCCGAAACGGATACGTGATAGGTGCCTTCCTTCTTTCGCAACGCTTCAACCGCGAAATTTTCGGGAAAATGCACCGCAACATCTTTCTCGTCGCCGGCTTTCAAACCGACCAAACCCAAAACAATTTCGGGAATGCCGAAACCGTCCTTCGCATCCGCTTCTTCCCAGGTGCCTGTCTGTTTCCCCCATAATGGCGGCACATCTCCGTAAGTTTGAACGGGTTTGCCGTCGACGGTACCTTCATAGGAAAGCTTCACGTAATCACCCGCTTTCGCCGCGCGGTCGACCGTTTCGTACGTCGCGTGTTGTTTGCGCAGGCGATCGATAAAGATTGTTTTTTCTTCCTCTGAAACAACAATGTTCATCGGTTCCAGCGGAAAGTTTTTATAATTGGGCAACGTCAACTGCGGCGCAACCTCGAACTCCGCCTCCAACAGTCGACCTTTGTCCTTCTCCGAAAAATCCGCCTTCGTAACAACCGCAATTTTTAACGTCGGCCGGTCGTCTTTGATTTGCCGCAACACCCGTTGCAACAGTGTTTGACGCACTTCCGCTTCCAAACCGTCGCCATAACGTTGTTTCAAAAGCTCGAATGGTACTTTCCCTTTTCGAAATCCCGGCAGGGTTGCCGTTGCCTGTAACCGCTTTAACACCGATAACTGTGCTCCTTCGCACTCCTTCGCATCAAACGTAACGCTTGCCTTTTGTACAACCGAACTGACGGGTTCACTATGAATTTTCACAAAATCATCCTTTCTTACCTATTTTTTTACGCCGAAACGCCCCGATCCGATGAACAAAAACGTCAGACCAAGAAAAATCATTAACCCCGAGGGCGCGTATGGCGAGACAAAAAAGAATGCAAGCGACATCCGTTGCCACGCGCCGATGAGCCCCATGCCCAGGACGGTTGCCATGGAGACGCGGAAATAAAAGCCCAGGATGGTGAAAATTCCACAGGCAATCAGCAAAAATGCGGCGACAATGCCCCAAAAGATGCCCGAGAACGGCAAACCGACATTTGTTGCCGCTTCGCCGAGGTGCTTTAACGCCGCTCCGTTGCGCAGTGAACATACGCCGCGAACCGTCAGACAGACCCCGAAAAGCACGCGAAACAGCAACAGACCAAAGTCCTGCTTTTCAAAAAACTGACTTATTTTAGGTGCTGCCATTCGACCGTGTCTTCCGCTTTAAGCTATCACCACAAAAACGCCGCCTGTCCTCATGTGCGTCCGAAGACACCTGCCGCTGTCTGAGTATCCCATCTGTTCTAGTCTACCGTTATCAAATCCGTTACCCGTTTTCACGTACACACCCGAGGGTACCCGAAAAAATGCTTCGAAGCAATCGAAAAATACTGCTTCAGAGTCGGTGGACGGCACGATAGAACCCGTCCGTCATGGCCGTGTCATTCTTTGGC